>DYMG01000078.1 GCA_020721655.1 Paludibacter propionicigenes
CATCTTAAATGTGTATAGCTTCGCCATAAGCGTTTGCAGCAGCTTCCATAATAGCCTCCGACATTGTTGGGTGAGGGTGTATTGTTTTAATAATATCGTGTCCGGTAGTTTCTAATTTTCTAATAGCCACAAGTTCTGCAATCATTTCGGTAACATTAGCACCAATTAAATGACCGCCTAAAAGTTCACCATATTTAGCATCGAAAATTAATTTTACAAAACCATCTTTTGTGCCCGCAGCACTTGCTTTTCCTGAGGCTGTAAAAGGAAATTTGCCCACTTTAATTTCGTATCCTTCATCAATAGCTTTTTGCTCTGTTAGTCCAACAGAGGCTACCTCTGGAGAGGTGTAAGTGCAACCTGGAATATTCTTATAATCAACTGTTTCTGGATTTAGCCCGGCTATTTTTTCAACGCAAGTAATACCTTCGGCAGAAGCAACGTGTGCAAGAGAAGGTCCGTGAACAATATCGCCAATGGCATAAATATTTTCTACATTTGTGCGGTAAAAATCATCGACTTTAATTTTACCTTTTTCGAGTTCTATACCTAATGTTTCTATACCAATATTTTCTAAATTAGCTTGAACTCCAATTGCCGAAAGAACAATTTCTGCTTCAATTACTTCTTCGCCTTTTTTGTTTTCTACAACTATTTTGCATAGTTCGCCAGATGTATCAACGCTTTTAACAGTTGTTGCAACCATTACCTCTATTTTAGCTTTTTTAAACGAGCGACCTAATTGTTTTGCAACTTCTTCGTCTTCGTTAGGAACTATTGTTGGCATAAATTCTACTAAAGTAATTTTAGTTCCCATTGTGCTGTAAAAATATGCAAATTCGCTACCTATTGCACCTGAGCCAATAATTACCATACTTTTAGGCAATTTTTCTAATGTTAGAGCTTTTCTATAACCAATAATTTTTGTGTTATCAATTTTTATATTTGGAAGTTCTTTTGCTCTGGCTCCTGTGGCTAAAATTATGTGTTTTGCACTATATTCGGCAGTTTCGCCATTGTTTTCGACTATAATAGTTGAGTTGTTTTTAATTTTACCAAATCCGGTTATAATATCAATTTTATTTTTCTTAAATAAAAAATGTATTCCTTTGCTCATTCCTGCAGCAACTTCCCTACTTCGAGCTACAATTTTTGTGAAATCGGCATTTACAAAGCCTTCTATTGAAATACCGTATTCTTCAGAATGGTTAAAATAATCGAAAACTTGGGCTGATTTTAGCAGTGCTTTAGTTGGTATGCAACCCCAGTTTAAGCAAATTCCGCCAAGTTCTGCTCGCTCTACAACTGCGGTTTTTAAACCTAATTGCGATGCTCTTATTGCTGCAACATAACCGCCCGGTCCACTTCCTATTATTATTAAATCGTAGTTCATAAATATTTAATCTAAACCATGTACAACTAAACCGCTTCTTAATTTTGGTTCAAACCAAGTAGTTTTAGGAGGCATTATATTTCCAGAATCTGCAATATCAATAAGTTGTTTCATTGAAACAGGGAAAAGAGCAAAAGCTACTTTCATTTCGCCATTATCAACACGTTTTTTAAGTTCTCCTAAGCCTCTAATTCCGCCAACAAAGTCGATTCTGGTAGAACGACGAAGATCTTTTATGTCTAAAATTGGTTCTAAAATAGAGTTTGTTAGAATAGAAACATCTAAAACACCAACAGGGTCGTTATCGTTAAAAGTATTGTTATTTGCAGTTAACGAGTACCATTTTTGGTTTAAATACATTGAAAAGTTGTGCAATTTTGTTGGTTTGTAAATTTCGTTTCCCATTTCGGTTACGGAAAAGTTTTTGCTAATTTTTTCAATAAATTCGTTGTCGGTTAAACCATTAATATCTTTTATAACTCTGTTATAATCAATTATTGTAAGTTGACTTGCAGGAAAATGTACTGCCATAAAATAGTTGTACTCTTCTTTTCCTGTATGGTTTTTATTATTATTTTTTCGTTCGTTTCCTACTAATCCGGCGGCGGCTGTTCTGTGGTGTCCGTCGGCAACGTATGTGTATTTAACTTCTTCGGCAAATATTTTTTCGATATTTGCAACTGTGTCAGAATTGTTAATTATCCAAAAGTGATGACCAACTTGGTCTTCTGTTGTAAAATCGTATTCTGCTTTTTCTTTTATAGTTTTTGAAACAATTTCGTCGAGTTTTACATTATCCTCATAGGCGAAAAACACAGGTTCTGCGTTTATGTTTGACACTCTAACGTGATTCATTCGGTCTTCCTCTTTGTCGGGACGAGTAAGTTCGTGTTTTTTTATAATTCCGTTCATATAATCTTCTACAGAAGCTCCGCCAACAATTCCGTATTGTGTTTTTCCAAACATTGTTTGTGCATAAATGTAATAACAAGGTTTTTCGTCGGCAATAAATTGTTTGTCGGCAACAAGTTTGTCGAAATTTTCTTTTGCTTTATTATACACAATTGCAGAGTGTAAATCTACATCTTTAGGCAAGTCAATTTCTGGTTTTACAACGTGCAAAAATGAGAAAGGATTTCCTTTTACTTCGTCTCTTGCTTCGTCGGAGTTTAGCACGTCGTATGGACGAGATGCTATTTTTTGAACATTATCTTTTATAGGTCTTAAGCCTTTAAATGGTTTAATTATAGCCATAATACAAGTATTAAATTTTTAAAACCCAAAGGTAATAATTTGTTTTAAAATTTTATGTGATATTAAACATAACTTTGGTTTTTTATAAGTCTTTGGTTAGTAGATTTCTATCTGTTTTTATACATACTTTCATAGTATTTAGCATAGTCGCCAGAAACTATATTTTTTACCCAATCTTCATTGTTTAAATACCAATCAACTGTTTTTTCAATTCCTTCTTCAAATTGTAATGATGGTTTCCAACCAAGTTCTTTTGTGAGTTTTGAAGCATCTATTGCGTAGCGTTTGTCGTGTCCGGCACGGTCGGTAACGAATGTTATAAGTTTTTTTGATGTTTCGGGTTCTCGTCCTAATTTTTTATCCATAACTTCACAAAGTTTGTGAATTAGGTCTAAGTTAGTCCACTCGTTAATACCACCAATATTATAAGTTTCGCCATTTTTGCCTTTGTGAAAAATTACATCAATGGCATTAGCATGATCTTCAACAAAAAGCCAATCTCTAATATTATCGCCTTTACCGTAAATAGGAATAGGTTTGTTATTTTTTATGTTATTTATTGATAGAGGGATAAGTTTTTCGGGAAATTGATGACTTCCGTAGTTGTTAGAGCAATTTGAAATTACAATTGGCAATTTGTATGTATTGTTATAGGCACGCACTAAGTGGTCTGACGAGGCTTTTGATGCAGAGTAAGGGCTTTGAGGGTCGTAATTAGTGGTTTCTTTAAAAAAGCCAGTTTCTCCCAACGAGCCATAAACTTCATCAGTAGAAATGTGATAAAATAGTTTGTTAGAAAAGTCATTTTTCCAATTTTCTTTAGCAGCGTTTAGCAAAACTACTGTTCCTACAATGTTTGTGTTTATAAATTCCATAGGGTTTGTTATGGATCTATCAACGTGCGATTCTGCAGCCAAATGAATAACCCCATCAAAATTAAATTTCGCAAAAATTGAATTTACAAAATCAATGTTGGTTATATCGCCTTTTAGGAATGTATAGTTTTCTTTATCAGACATATCGGTCAAATTTTCAAGATTTCCGGCATAAGTTAATGCATCGAGATTAAAAATATTGTATTGAGGGTATTTATTCACAAATAAACGTACAACATGTGAGCCTATAAAGCCTGCACCTCCAGTAATTAAAATATTTTTTTTCATTTATATTTTGTTTAAATAATTTTTTTTAGTGTATTCCTCTTAGTTTTTTTTCCCAGTTCCAAGCCGATAGTAATGAATTACCTAAAGAAGTTTTTGCTTTCCAATTTAATTCTTTATTTGCAAAACTTGTATCTGCCCATACTTGTTCAACATCGCCTTCTCTACGAGGTACAATTTTGTAATTTACGGTTTTGCCTGTAAATTTTTCAAATGTGTTAATAACGTCTAAAACTGAATTTCCTTGTCCGGTTCCTAAATTAAAATATTCGAAATTTTGTTTATTTTTTTGTTCTAAAAGTCGTGTTATTGCAATAACGTGTGCTTCTGCTAAGTCTTCTATATGAATATAATCTCTTATTGCAGAGCCATCGGGGGTGTTATAATCGTTTCCAAAAACGCTTAGTTCTTTTCTTAATCCGGCAACGGTTTGAGTTATAAAGGGGATTAAGTTGTTTGGAACGCCTATTGGTAATTCGCCTATTATTGAGCTTTTGTGTGCTCCAATTGGGTTAAAATATCTAAGTGCTATGGTGTTTATGTTTTTGTTTGATAATATTGTATCTTTAATCATTTCTTCGGAAATTTGTTTTGTATTTCCGTAAGGTGAGTTTGCCGGTTGTATTGGGGCGTTTTCATTAACCGGAAGTTTTTCGGGTTGTCCGTAAACAGTGCAAGACGATGAGAATACAAGATTTGGAATGTTAAAATCTGTCATATTTTGCAGAATGTTTATTAACGAGGCTATGTTATTGTGGTAATATTTTAAAGGCAGACTAACCGACTCGCCTACAGCCTTATAGGCTGCAAAATGAATTATAGCTTTAATATCGGTATGTTTAGCGAAAAAATTGTTGGTTTTTTTAATATCGCAAAGGTCGAATTGGTAAAATTCGGGGCGAATTCCGGTAATTTTTTCAATACCATCAATAATTTTTTCCTCGGAGTTTGAAAGGTTGTCAACAATTATTACTTCATAATTGTTTTCAATTAAATTTACGGCGGTGTGTGAACCAATGTATCCTGCACCTCCTGTAACTAATATTTTATTTGCCATATTTTTTGTTTTTGGGTAAACCTTTCTACGACAAAATTAATTAATAGTTCAGAAATAACAATTAAAAATAGTCGTTTGTGGTTTACTAAGAATTTATAAAACTTTGGTAAATTTTTGAATGCACAAATTTTCTTGATTTCTCATTTCTGATTTTTCTTGCTCTGTATGGTCGTTAAAGCCAACAATATGAAGGAAACCGTGAATTACAACTCGTTTTAGTTCTGTTTCAAAATCTACGTTAAATTTTTTTGCATTTTCTGTAACTCTATCAATACTTATAAAAATGTCGCCAGAAATAAGTTCGCCAATTTTTTGGTCGAATGTAATAATATCAGTAAAATAATTGTGGTTTAATGTTTCTTTATTTATTTTAAGTAATTCGTTGTCTGTTATAAAGTTGTAACTAATTTCACCTTCAATAATATCGAATTTCTTAATGCATTTTCTAATCCAATTTCTATAGTCTTTTTTATTCGTAAGGGTAAAATATTTTTTATCAGAAAAAAAATTAATCATTATTTATTAAATGTTAAATTTAAATATTATTTCAGAACCATTATTTTTAAATTCAATGCTATCTGCTAAGTTTTTTATTAGAAAAACACCTCTTCCGTCTTCTTTTTCAATGTTTTCTGGTAAAGTTGGGTCTGGTATGCTTGTAAAATCGAAGCCTACACCTTCGTCTTTTACCGAAAATATTAATTGGTTATTTTCTATTAAATATTCTACTTCTACATTTTTAGCTATGTTGTTTTTATTTCCGTGAATTATTGCATTTGTAACGGCTTCGGTTATGCAAACCATCACATTCCCAAGTTGTTCTTCTGGTATTATATTTTTTTCTGCAATTTTGTCGACTAAATTTTCTATTATAGAAATATTATCAATTGTAGAAGCAAATTTGTATGTGCTTTTCATAGTAATTTTATTAATTGTCATTCAATATTAATAAATACTGGCTGTATTTTTCACTAAAATATTTATTCAATTTTAGGTCTTTACGTATTATTAATTCATCAACTCCTTTCACAGCCTCCTTATACTTATTAATTTCATTTATGTTTCTTTTTTCATCAAAATTACCTTGTTCCGACTTGCGTTTTTTGTCTATTTCACGTTCAAAATCTGATTGTTCGGCTTCCAATAATCGGGTAATTATCAAATTTTGGCGGTTTAAAGTTTGTGGTGTTATATTTTGATTAGCAATGTCGCGTTTCATATCTTCGACCATAGAGTTTATTTCGCTCAATTTTTTTGCATCTTTAGGCGATAGTGTTGAGTTTTGCATTAGTTCTGAAAGTTGTTTTTGAAATACCTCTTGTTGAGCTAACATTTTTGCGAGTTGTTTATTATGTTGCTGCCCCATTCCTGGTTTTTTTGGTTGTCCTTTTAAGTCTTTTATCATTCCTTCGAGTTGTTTTTTTAGAGATTGCTGTTGTTGTTTCATTTGCGACATTGATGGTTTTCCGTTTCCAGGATTTTGGCATTGTTGGTCGCCTTGTTTTTTTTGTTGGTTTTGAATTTGTTTTAATACTTCGTCGAGTAAAAGTGCAAGTTCGTTCGCCGATGTCATTATATTTTGTTGTCGTACAGAAACTTGCGACAATTTGTTGTCTTCCATTTCTGGTATTAGGTAATTGTTTTGTTGTTTTATTGATAAAATTTCTTTGTTTATTTTAGAATCTAACTTTGGAACTCGTTTGGCGAGTGCATATAACGAATCTTCAATTATTTTAAAATAATCGATAGTTTTCTTTTGTTTTTCTGATATTTCTGGTTTTTTAGGGCTGTCTGGTTTTAAATTTTTCGTGTTAACAAGCAAGTCTTCCTGATTAAATGAAAAAAGTTCTAAATTTTCCATTATTTGCTTTAAATCATCGGTATTTTCCTGATTTTGCGATGCTTGAGAGCTTTCCATTGCTTGGCTCATTTTATTAGCCATTTGTTTCATTTGTTGTGAACTTTTTTTCTGATTTTGCGATGCTTTTTTTCTGTTATTTTCTTGCATTTCTTGCATGCTGTTGTTCATTTCGTTATTTATCTCTTTGCGTTCCTCATCGAAATCGTCAATAGTCATAGGTTTTTCTAGACTTTCATTTTTTTCTAAAAGTTCTTCTAATTGTTTTTCAATTTGTTTAAAATCTTCAATTTGTTTTTGTTGTTCTTCTTGAATTTGTTCTGGGGTATTTTTTTTATTTGTAGTTTTTTCTGAAAGTTTTTCTTCTTTTTCCGATAGTTTATTTAGGTCGTCTATTGTTTTTTCAAGTTTCTTTTCTACCTCAAATTGTTTTAATTGTTCAAGATTACGGTCTAATTGTTTGTTCATATCATCTAACGACATATCGAGCTTTTCGCTTAGTTCGTTTAGTTTTTTCTCATCGAATTGTTCTGTAAGTTTTTTGAGTTCTTCGAGTAGTTTTTTCATATCTTCATCCATAACTTGTTTAAGAAGCTCTTCAATTTGCTTTTGTTTTTCGACAAGTTCGTCAGATTTTTCTTGATTTTCGCTAAGTTTATTTTTGTCGATATTTTCTTTAGATATTTCGTTTATAAGCTTTTCTAAGTTTTTTTGTTTATCAACAATATTTTTTAATTTTTTTTGATTTTCCCATTCCGAATTTTTATTATTTATAATATCTTTCTGTAAATCAGATATATCTTTTTTAATTTCTTGAGTTAATTTTTTCGATTCTTCAATTTTAGAGCCAATACTTTTGTTTTTTTCGGCTTCTTCTTTTTGTATTTCGTCGTCGTTAAGTTTGTGATAAGTATAACTGCTTGTTCTTGTTGATTTGCTACCATTAAAACCGTCATTATCAAACACTTCAATATAATATTCGACATCTTTCTCTTGAATAGTATTGAAATCGAAACTATAAAAATATTCTTGTGTTTGCGAGTTTACATCAATTGTAATTGGAACAGAAACAATTTTTTTATAATCTTTGTTTTTATAATTAAAAGTTAGCTTTTTTAGTCCATAATCGTCGGAAATTAGCCCCATAAAATAAAAAACACCAATATGGGAGCTGTCTTCAACAGTTTTTAAATTAATTTCGGGGTGCATATCTTTTATTACTGATAATGAGTAATTTAATATGTTATTTTTAATAAAATTTTGGTTTGATATGTTTATAGAATAAGTTTGGTTTTTGCGAGCTATTTTACTGAAAACGAAGTTGTTATTAATTGATTTTAATTTTAAAGAGTCGTTAAATAACAAAAAAATATTATTGGTATTTTTGGCGTTAAATTTCCAAATTATTTTACTCCCCTCTGGTGTAGAAACATCGCCAATATTTTTAATATAAAATGTTTGTATTTTAGTGTATTGTGGTGGAATTACTTCAATTTTAAAATCTATAATTGTTGGCGATGGTAGTACGTTTATTGTATATAGATTAGTGTTAAATTCTGAATCGGTAAAGCGAAAATCGATATTGTTGTTTACGTTTATAAATTGGTAGGAAAATTCGTTTTTTTCTGTTTTTTTCATCAAAAAGTTGTTCCCGTTAAAGGAAACGAAAAGTTTATCGGGTATTTCTTTGCCTGTTATTTTAATGTTTATTGTAATATTTTGTCCTTTTTCTATGGTTAAACTTGGATTTAAAATTTCGACATTATATGGTGGCGGAATTTCGTAAAAATTGTTGTAATTAATTAGTCTAATTGAGCCTTGAGATATTATTGACGGGTTAACCACTACAATTAAAATTAGTAAAATAATAGGTATTGAAAGAAATTTTAAATATGGGATATTATCTTTAAAATTTACGGCTAAAGAAAAAGGTATTGGTTTCAATTCCAATGTTTTTTGTTTTATACTTTGTATTAAAAGGTCTTTTGAAATGCCGTTTAAATTGGTTATTTCGGAAAGTTCAATAAGATTTTGAATTTTATCGTTAACGTTTGAAAAGTGTTTTGCTATAATTTTTGAGGCATCAATATACGATAGATGTTTTCCTATTTTAAAATATTTTAATGCAGGAATTACAAGATAGAGGCTGAAAATTAGAATATTACCAAACAAATATGAGAAATAAAAAATTGCTCGTACAGTTTTGTTAAATCTTCCAAAGTATTCTAATGTTGCAAAAATTAATAAAAACGAAATAAAAAAAAGCAAAACTAAAAGTAAGCCTTTTATCATTTTATTGGTATAGTATTTTTTGATAAAAACCTCTAATTTTTGTAATATTATTTGAATATCGTTGTTCAATATTTATGTTTTTAAGTGTGTTTTAAAACTCTCAAAATTGCTAATAATAACTAGAATAACCAAATATTTAAAATGGTTTAATTTTCAATTTTTATTATGTTTTTGTTGTTGCTTAAAAAAATTATGTTTTGTTCAATATCAAAATTTTTATGCCCAGTAAGGTCTATTTTAAGGGCTTTTTTTTCAAAATTTATGGTATTATAGCTGTAAATTGAGTCGGAATCGTAGAAAATATAATTATTTATTATTTTAAGATTGTTTTTAAATTCTAATGGAATAAATTTAATAAAAGCACCAAAAATATCGAAAACATAAACTCCTTTGTTTTTAATGCCTAAATAAATGTTTTTTCCGGTATCTCTTAAAAAACTTGGCGATGTGTTTCTGTCGATAATTGATTGCATATTGGTTCCCGAGAAAATAAGCTCTAATTTTTGGTTATATTTTTCTAGTTGCGATGTGTTTTCATTGAATAGCCAAAAAGCTCCGTCTGTTGAGGCACAAATTGCATTTATTTCGGTAATATTTTGGTCGTTTAATTTAATAAATGATGTTATTTCGGAAAGTTTGTTGTCTAAAAATACAATTTGATTAAAATCTTTATAGAAAACTAAAATTCTTAATGGATTGCTGGCATCAATAGAGCTTATATTTCCGTGTTCATTGTTTGAATACGATTGTATTTTTTTTCCATCAAAATTGTATTGATTTATTGAAAAATTATCAATTAAAAAAATATTCTTGAACGAATTAGTTTGAAAAAATTGATGTTCGTTTTCAATAATTATGTTTTGCGAAAAACTTAACAACGACAATATTACTGTTAGCACCCTCATTTATAGTTATTTAAAGTGTTTCTGCTAAAATTAATAATTCTTCAATATAGGTTCTGTTATTTGATAAGCGAGGCACTTTATTTTGTCCGCCAAGTTTTCCTTTGTTATTTAGCCAAGTGTAAAACAATCCGTTTGGGGCTATATGTACTTTAGGTGTGTCCATTGATAAATTCATATATCTTTTGGCTTCGTAGTCAGAGTTTAGCGATTTTAGAACTGTATCTAAAACATCAATAAAATAATTAATATCGTTAGGTTTTTGCTCAAATTCAAAAATCCATTCGTGCCCACCTTTTTTATCTTTTTGTGGATAAATAGGTGCAGCGGTATATTCTTTAATTGTTGAATTTGTTCTTTGGCAAGCAATTTTTATGGCTTTTTCGGCATTATCAATAATTAGTTCTTCTCCAAAAGCGTTTATAAAGTGCTTGGTTCGTCCGGTAATTTTAATTTTAAATGGGTATTTTGAAGTAAATTTAACAGTATCGCCAATTAAATAACGCCACAAACCGCCATTTGTAGAAATAACTATTGCGTAATTTACATTTAAATCTACTTCAGAAATAGTTAGCGTTTTAGGATTTTCTGTTCCAAATTCCGACATTGGAATAAATTCGTAGAATATGCCATAGTCGAGCATAAGAAGCATATCGTCGCTATTTGGGTTTGTTTGAATTGCAAAAAATCCTTCTGAAGCATTGTATGTTTCCATATAATTCATATTAGAATTTGCAATTATTTGTTTGTATTGGTTTTTATATGGTTCAAAACTAACGCCTCCGTGAATAAATAGTTCTAAATTTGGCCAAACATCTAAAATATTATCAGTTTTTTTTAATTCTAACACATATCTCAAAAAAACTAAAGTCCAAGAAGGCACACCTGCAATATTTACAATGTTTTTGTCGATTGTTTCTTCTGCCATTTTTTCAATTTTCATATTCCAATCGCTCATTAAAATAGTTTCTTGGTTTCCGGCACGTAAAAATTTAGACCAAAATGGCATATTTTCTATTACTACGGCAGATAAATCGCCATAAAAAGATTGATTGTTGAAATTATTAATTTGATGGCTTCCACCTAAAATTAAAGATTTTCCGGTTAGTACGTTGGTTTCGGGGAAATTATTTGTGTAAATTGCAATAACATCTTTACCACCTCTAAAGTGAGTTTGTTCTAACGACTCGTTAGATACTGGTATAAATTTACTTTTATCGTTTGTTGTTCCCGACGATTTTGCAAACCATTTTATTTCGCCGGGCCACAAAATATCTTTTTCGCCATTTCTTATTCGTGAAACATCATTTTTAATATTTTCATAGTCTTGAACTTGAAAACGAGAGGTGTAATCGCTATATTTTTCTATAGATTTGTAATCATATTTTTTGCCCCATTCTGTATTTTTTGCAAAATCTATAAGTTGTGCAAATGTTTCTTTCTGAACTTGTTCGGGGTATTTTTGCATTAAATCTATTTTCGACATTCTGCTTTCGTTAAACCACGAAACTATTGAGTTTATTATTGGCATTTTTCTATATTTTATGGTATAAAAATAATAATTATTTCTGAAATTACAGAATTTCAATAAAGTGTAAGTTATGCCAATTTTACTTGTAAAATAGGAAGGTTCAATTAATAACTACAAAATTCTTAAACCTACATTACGCATTAGAAAAAAACATTAATTTTAGGGGATAAAATCCTAATGCGTAATGTGGGATTAATCTTGGGTCATTCAAAAACGTATATGAGCGAGTTGATAAATGGAGTATCTCAATTTACGTTAAATGATTTGGCAATTATACATAGAATTTTGGATTTCTAATTGTACGAATTTTTTTTGTTTGCTTTCATAATTATATTCATCTTTATTTAATGAGGTCAGGCTAAAAAGTTATAAA
>DYMG01000079.1 GCA_020721655.1 Paludibacter propionicigenes
TAATAAACATTTATTCGTATCGCAATGCTTCTATTGGGTCGAGTTTTGATGCTTTTATTGCTGGTATTATTCCTGAGCCTAAGCCTACAACAAAACAGAGTAACACACCACCAAAAATCCAAAACCAAGGAATTATAAATGGACCTTCGGTAAATATTGATACTAAATTGCCCATAATTATTCCTAAAATTATTCCTACCGCACCACCAATTTGACCTATTAAAACGGCTTCGAACAAAAATTGTTGTTTTATTACGCTTGCTTTTGCTCCAATTGCTTTTCTTATTCCAATTTCTTTTGTTCTTTCGGTAACAGAAACCAGCATAATGTTCATTAAGCCAATTGCTGCACCCATTAATGTAATGAAACCTATAAATGTTGCTGCCATTGTAACTACGCTCATATTTTCTATAAGCATATTAACCAAATTATCGCTTTTTGTAATTTCAAAGTTGTTATCGTCTATTGTTCTAAGACCTCTAATTTTTCTAAAATTACTCTCAGCTTCGCCAATAGCAAAGTCTAAATTTATGTTCGATATTGGCATTACTTGTATGGTATATGTAAAATTTGGACTGCTAAAATTATTTCGCAAATTTGTTATTGGTATTAAGCACATTTTATCGAAATTGCTACCCATTCCCGAGCCTTTTGGTTTTAAAACACCTATAACTTTGTATTTTATATTTCCTATTGAAATAATTTTATTTATAGGGTTTTGTTTTTTAAATGCATCTTTTGCTAAATCGCTACCTATTACAACAACATTTTTTGATGTAAGCACTTCTTGTTCAGATAATGCTCTACCTTTTTCTATTTCTAAACCCGATGTGTAAATATAGTTTTCATTGCTTCCAACAACCGATATGTTTGGGTTAGATTTATATGAATTGTATTTAACTGTTGATGCTCCGAATGCTGATACATTTATTGCTATTTTTGAAGGAATTGGATATTTTTTCTTAAATTTTTTTGCGTCTTCAAATGTAATTATTTTGAATGTTTTAGAATCTCTTTTATGTTTTGGACCTCCTTTTACTGAATTTAATCTCCAATTTTGAATTGTAAAGGTGTTTGAGCCCATATTTGTAAATTGTTCTGTTAACGAACCTTTAAGTGCATCAATAGCGGTTAGTATTCCAACTAACGACATAATTCCTACTGCTATAATAAGAACTGTTAATATTGTTCTTAATAAGTTCGATTTTATAGAACTTACGGCTATTTTATAATTTTCGGCTATTAAATGCAATTTAATGTTCATTTATTTTGTTTTTTGATAGCTAAAGCGTATTTTTTTAAATATCGCCATAATCATACTCTTCATTTTCATCGTTTACTTTATTGCAATCTATTTCAATAGGCAATGTTTTAGGACGTTCAAAAATATCTTTTTGCGAATACCCGAGTGTAGAGTCGGCATACACTTTATTCATATATATTGCCCAAATTGGGAGTGCCATACTGTGTCCTCCGCCTAAATCGGTGCTTCTAAAGTGAATACTTCTTTCTTCGCCACCAACCCAAGCTCCGGAAACTAAATGTGGTGTTATTCCCATAAACCAACCGTCAGAGTTGTTATTTGTTGTTCCAGTTTTTCCGGCAATATCTCCAGAAAGTTTAAATTTATATCTTATTCTAACCGATGTACCAAATTGTATAACGCCTCTCATTAAATCTAACATTAAATATGCTGTTTCTTCGCTAATAGCTTCGTTTCTTCTTGGTTTAAACTTTTGCAAAATATTTCCGTTTTTATCTTCAATACGGGTTACAAATATTGGTTGTGTATAAACTCCTTTATCGGCAAAACTTGTATAAGCTCCCACCATTTCGTAAAGCGTTAATTCAGGTATTCCTACGCATATTGATGGGTATGGATCTATATGGCTTACTACACCCATATTGTTAGCTATTTTTATTGCCGATTCTGGCGAATATTGTTTTAAAACCCATGCGGAAATTTGATTTAACGAGTGTGCAAGTCCGTATTTTAATGTTATCATTTTTCCGTTTGTTTTTTCGGTCCAAGGTGCTGTTGAGAATTGTGGTGTATATGGTGGTTGACCCTCTTCCATATCAAAAGTTACGGGTATATTTGGCACTTTTGTACAAGGCGAATACCCATTTTGCATTGCAAGAACATAAATAAAAGGTTTAAATGTTGAGCCTACTTGACGTTTTCCAAATTTTACCATATCGTATTGAAAATGAGTGTAATTAACACCTCCAACATAGGCTTTAGTGTATCCTGTAATTGGGTCAACCGACATAAAACTTGCTCTTAAGTAGTGTTTATAGTATTTTATTGAGTCTAAAGGTGTCATAACTGTGTCTATTTCGCCTCTCCAAGAAAAAACAGTCATTTTAATTGGCTTGTTGAATATGTTATTTATTTGAGCCTCTGTTTTTCCTGCTCTTTTTAAATCAGCATAGCGTGAGCTTTTTCTTACTGCCGATTTCATTATTTGTTCTATTTGTTCGTCGGTTACATTCCAAGCAAATGGTGCTTTTTTTCTGTCTTTTTGTTCTTTATCGAATTTTGCTTGTAAATATCCACCTATGTGTTCTACAACTGCTTGTTCGGCATAGGTTTGCATTTTGTAGTTTATTGTAGAATATATTTTAAGTCCATCAGTATAAATATTATAATTTTCGCCATTTGCTTTAGTGTTTTTGTTGCACCAACCATATAGGCTGTTATTTTCCCATTCTAATGAGTCTTCTCTATATTGCGTTTTATCAAAATAATTGTCTATATCTGGTTTTTTAGCTGTCAAAATCATACGTAAATATTCTCTAAAGTACTGAGCAATCCCTTCTTTATGGTCAACCTTGTGGTAATTAAGCTGTAGAGGTAATACTTTAAGTGAATCGTACATTTGTTCGGTAATGTATTTGTAAGTTTTCATTTGATGCAACACCACATTTCTTCTTTCTTTTGTTCGTTCTTCTCTTTTAATTGGATTGAAAAGAGATGGGTTTTTTGCCATTCCTACAAGCATAGCGGCTTCTTGTATGTTTAGTTCTATTGGTTGTTTGTTAAAATATACTTGCGATGCAGTTTTAATACCTACGGCTAAATTTAAGAAGTCGAATTTGTTTAAATACATTTCTAAAATTTCTTCTTTTGTATAGTATTTTTCGAGTTTTATGGCTATTACCCATTCTTTAAATTTACGCAAGGCTAATTCTATTTTAGATTGGTCTTTTTGTCGTGGAAATAGCATTTTTGCTAATTGTTGTGTTATTGTACTTCCGCCTCCCGAACTTTGGTCTTGACCAATAACTGTTTTAAAAACAACTCTGCCTAAGCTTTTATAATCTATGCCTGAGTGGTCGAAAAAGCGAATATCTTCGGTTGCTACTAATGCGTTTATTACGTTTGGCGATATTTCTTTATATTTTACATTACTTCTATTTTCTTGAAAGTAAGTACCCAACAATTTGCCATCGCTAGAAATTACTTCGGTTGCTAATACGCTTTTTGGGTTTGCCAATTCTTCTACACTTGGCATAAAACCTATTAGTCCAAACGATATTAAACTAAATAATATAATTAACAGTATTATTGGAATTGCAAATAATATCCAAAGTATTTTTGTTATTTTTTTGTATTTTTTTTGCGTTTCTTGTGGTGTTTTGCCTTCTTTTATCATTGTAAAATTATTTAATACAAATGTAGTAAAATTTATTTAGTGATATTTTTATTTATATCTACTTATTTATTATTTTATCTTGATTTATAATTGATTCTTTATGTATAATTTGTAATATTTTTTTGATAAAATTTTTATCTAAACCAAGCGATTCGCCAAATTTATTTCTAGTTTTTATTATTTGCTCCCATCGTCGGAGTTGAAATATGGTTATATTATTTTCTTTTTTATATGCTCCTATTTTCTCTATTACTTCCATTCTTTTTGCTAACATTTCCAGTAATTGGTTATCTATGCTATCAATCTGCTCTCTTAATATTTCAATTTCTTTTAGCGATACATTGTTTTTTCTAAATATTAGTTCGTTTAGTAAGTTTTCGAGTCCTTTTGGTGTTAGTTGTTGTTTTGCATCGCTCAAAGCTTCTTTTGGATTTATGTGTGTTTCAATCATTAACCCATCAAAATTTATATCTAAAGCTTTTTGTGAAATATCTTTTAAGTATTTTGTTGAGCCTGATATATGACTTGGGTCTCCAATAATTGGTAAATTATGTATTCTGGTTTTAAGTTCTATTGGAATTTCCCATTTTGGTACATTTCGCAAGTTTGTTTTTTCAAACGGATAAAAGCCACGATGAATAGCAGCAATTCTGTTTATTCCGGCTCTGTTTATTCTTTCTATTGCTCCTTGCCAAAGTTCAATATCCGGATTTATTGGGTTTTTTATTAATATAGGCACATCGTACTGCAAAAAAGCATCGGCTAAAACCTGAATTGCAAAAGGATTTGCTACAGTTCTTGCTCCTATCCACAAAATATCTATGTTATACTCAATTGCTTTGTGTATGTGTTCTACAGTAGCTACTTCGGTGCAAACACGTAAGCCTGTTTCTTGTTTTACTTTTTTAAGCCAAACAAGGGCTTTTTCACCCATTCCTTCAAAATTTCCCGGACGTGTTCTTGGTTTCCAAGCACCTGCCCTAAAAACTGAAATTTTGCCTATTTCTGCCAATTTTTTGGCGGTTTCTAAAACTTGGTATTCGCTTTCTGCACTGCACGGTCCGGCAATTATTAAAGGCGTTTTTAAACTATTTGTGGTAAACCACTTATCTATTGGAATTATATTATGTAAATTGCTCATTATTAAAAACAAAAATAATGATACAAAGATAATTTAAAAAGGCTATTTTATTAATGAGTTCAGTCTAAAAAGTTATAAAGTTGAACGTTTATAAAGTTAAATTGTTGATAATAAATATTTTACCAAATTACAAAATGTTTCTAAACCACTTATAATCAAGCGTATAGGTTGTTTGTCTGAAATAAAATAGGCTTTTTATACCGACCTCATTAATTATTGTTAATTTTTATTACATTACATTGTCAAGTAAAAACGGGTTAGAATTTATTTCATTTCCTACTGTAGTTTCTGGTCCGTGACCCGAATATACAACCACGTTTTGGTCTAATGTAAATATTTTATTTTTAATGCTATTTAAAAGTTCATCTAAGCTACCGCCAGATAAATCGGTTCTTCCGATACTACCATTGAATAAAACATCGCCCGAAAACAGAATTTTTTCGGCTTCACAATAATAAGCCAAACTTCCTTTTGTATGACCTGGAACCGATAATATTTTAAATTCGGTATTTCCAAATTTGTAAATATCGCCATCATTTAAATATTTATCTATTTTTGGCGGTTCACTAAGTAGCATATTATATATTTTCCCCGAATTTATGGCTTCTTTTATTAAATATTCGTCTTCTTTGTTTCCATAAACATCAATATTATATTTGTTTCTAACATATTGAATGCCTGTAATATGGTCTATATGAAAGTGAGTGTTTAATATTGCTTTTAGTTGCAAGTTGTTTTTTTGTATATATTCTGATAAAATTGTTTGTTCTTCTACTGTTGAACACGATGGGTCAATAATTACACAATTGTTTGTTGTATCGCTTAAAATATAAGTGTTTGTTGCAAATAAGTTAAATGCAAATTCTTTTATTGTTACCATATCATTTTTTTTGTAAAGTTACTAACTTTTCATTTTTTTATTCATAATTATTCCTAAAATTCGCAAGGATTTTTAGTAGTGCGTATTAATCAGTAACTTATATGTAAAATTATTCATTTTAATGAATTATTATAAATTCGTAAATTCGTGGCTTTTAAAACATATCTTGCGGATTTAAGGGATTATTTATTAAATCTTTTTAATTTAGTTTGAATATAAATTACATTACTTTTGCAATTATTAATATTATACCGATGGAAATACCGAAAATAAAAACCGAAAATACTAATTTAGAAATTGTTAATTCTAACGCTAAATACAATTTATATATAGAAACTTACGGTTGCCAAATGAATGTAAACGACAGCGAAATTGTGGTTTCTATTCTTCAAAAAGAAAATTATAAAACAACCGAAAACATATCAGAAGCCGACCTTATTTTAATAAATACTTGTTCCATTAGAGATAATGCCGAACAACGCATAAAAAGCCGATTATTTATTTTCAAAAAAGAGAAAAAACGAAAACCGGGGTTAATAATTGGCGTAATTGGCTGTATGGCTGAACGCTTAAAACATAAACTGTTAGAAGAGGAAAAACTTATAGATTTGGTTGTTGGTCCAGATGCTTACCGAGATTTGCCTAAACTTTTACAACAAATAAACGGCGGACAAAAAGCAATAAATGTTTTGCTTTCGCAAGAAGAAACTTATGCCGAAATATCGCCTGTAAGATATGCTACCAATGGTGTTTCGGCTTTTATATCTATTATGCGTGGTTGCGATAATATGTGTTCTTACTGTGTTGTTCCTTTTACTCGTGGCAGAGAAAGAAGTAGAGATGTTAATTCTATTTTAAGAGAAGCTGGCGAATTAGTTGATAATAATTTTAAAGAAATAACTTTGTTAGGTCAAAATGTTGATAAATATAACTTTACCGATGAATTTGGCACAAACTATAATTTTTCAAATCTATTAAAAATTGTTGCCGAAAATTATCCAAATACACGAATACGTTTTTCAACCTCATATCCTCAAGATATGACGGACGAAGTTTTAACAATAATGGCTTCACATTCAAATGTTTGCAAACATATTCACTTGCCAATTCAATCGGGTAGTTCTAAAATATTAGAGCTAATGAAACGCGGATATTCCCGAGAATGGTACTTACACAGAATTGATGCTATAAAACGAATTATTCCCGATTGTTCTATTACAACCGACATTATTTGTGGTTTTTGCGACGAAACCGACCACGACCACAACGAAACTTTAAGTGCTATGAATTTAGCAAATTACGATTATGCTTTTATGTTTAAATATTCTGAACGCCCAAATACTTATGCCCAACGAAAACTTAACGACAACGTACCAGAACATATTAAAACTGAGCGTTTAACCGAAGTTATTGCTCTTCAACAAATTTTATCGAACAAAAATAATTCAGCAAAAGTTGGAAAAATATACGAAGTTTTAATTGAAAGCGTATCAAAAAAATCGATAAACGATTTTATGGGTAGGTCTTCACAAAATATTACTATTGTTTTTCCTCGCAAAAATTACAATATTGGCGATTTTGTTAATGTGAAAATTATTAAAAACACTTCGGCTACTCTAATAGGTGAAATTATTGATAATTCGTAATTATTAGTATTTTTACAAAAAATTATATCTTATGAAACTAACAGAATTAACAGCCATATCGCCAATTGATGGCAGATACCGTGAAAAAACATCTGATTTTTCAAAATATTTTTCAGAATTTGGCTTAATAAAATATAGAGTTCAAGTTGAGGTAGAATATTTTATATCACTAACCGAGTCGGGAATAAAAATGTTGACAGGAGTTGACAACAGTATTTTCCCAAAATTAAGAGATATTTACAATAATTTTACTGAAGCAGAAGCTCAGAAAATAAAAGATATTGAGAAAATTACAAATCACGATGTAAAAGCAGTAGAATATTTTTTAAAAGAAAAATTCGATAATTTAGGTTTATCAGAATATAAAGAATTTATACATTTTGGATTAACATCGCAAGATATCAATAATACTGCAACACCACTTTTATTAAAAGATGGAATAAATGCGGTTTATTTTCCTGAAATTAATGATATTTTAGAAAAACTTACAGAGCTTTCAACTGAATGGAAAGACATTTCAATGCTTGCACGCACACATGGTCAGCCAGCATCACCAACAAAATTAGGTAAAGAAATTTTAGTTTTTATTGAACGAATACAAAAACAAATAGGATTATTAAATTTAGTGCCATATTCGGCAAAATTTGGTGGGGCAACAGGTAATTTTAATGCACATCATGTAGCTTTTCCAGAAACAAATTGGGTTGAGTTTGGAAATGCATTTGTTAATAATGTTTTGGGGTTAGACCGTTCGCAAACAACAACTCAAATAGAACATTACGATAATTTAGCTGCACTTTTCGATGGTTTAAAACGCATAAATACAATTTTAATTGATTTATCGAGAGATGTTTGGACATATATTTCTAACAATTATTTTAAGCAAAAAATTAAAAAAGGAGAAGTTGGTTCATCGGCAATGCCTCACAAAGTAAATCCAATAGATTTTGAAAATGCAGAGGGGAATTTTGGTATTGCAAATGCAATTTTTGAGCATTTATCGGCAAAATTACCAATATCTCGTTTACAAAGAGATTTAACCGATAGTACTGTTTTACGTAATGTTGGAGTGCCTCTTTCACATACAATTATAGGTTTTAAATCGCTACTTAAAGGTTTAAATAAACTTATTGTTAAAGAAGATGAATTTGCAAAAGATTTAGAAAATAATTGGGCAGTAGTAGCTGAAGCAATACAAACAGTTTTACGACGAGAAGGTTACCCTAAACCATACGAAGCTTTAAAAGAACTTACTCGTACAAACGAAGGAATTACAAAAAACTCTATGCAAAACTTTATTGATACTCTTAATGTAACTGATGAGGTAAAAATTGAATTAAAGAAAATTACACCCGCTAATTATACAGGAATATTTTAAATTTATAATTTATGAGTGCAGTATAAAAAGTCAGTTTAATTTTCATTAAATCGGTTATGTGTTTAATTATCAAGACTTTATGCATTACTGTAAATTTGAATTAAAACTCTTATTATCAATAATTTAACTTTATAAACTTTCAACTTTATAACTTTTTAGATTGACCTCATGTATGTAATTTTAATTTACACAAATGTTAGAAAAATTTTATTAGTTGCAAGGGTATGTTTGTAGTTATTATTTTTTTTTTACCTTTAACCCAGCTTTATAAATGAATGTAAATATAAGCCCAAGTAATCCCATTAAATCTGTGTACAACTCATCATTGAATAAATCGGTTCCTTTAAGTTTCTCGTTAATCTCAAAATTTTGAATCCCTTTATCAACATAAGGTTTAGCTTTTTTTACATAACCTTGATTATATAATTGTATTCCATAATCGGCAATCAATTGTGTGGACCTAAATCAGAAACCAAGGGTTTAATTACTTTAGTTTTTTCAACGTAATACTGATTAAAAATCTCATTTTCTCTATCGTTCATCTTTTTGTCTTTTCAGCCACAACAAGTTGCTAAATTTTTCCACATCGCTAAAAATTAAGAACTTAACATTATCTGTAATGGTTAAAATCGGTTATTATTTATTTTAAATCTTTAAATAATTTTACCGATTTTTCCATATTCACATCAATTTTTTTAGTTCCAATTAAAAAAGCATTTGCTTTAACATAGCCTTTTAAATTTAGCTTTACTTTGTTAGATAGTAATGCTCCCAAAAAGCCTAATCCGCTATTTGCCAAACCTTCAAGCTTTACTTTTATAGTAAATTTGTGAACATCGTTTGAGTTTTTTTCTACTTTAACCTTATCAATATCGTAGGCATTACCTAAATTAAATCCGTTCAACGAAACATCTAAACTAATTTTAGATATTTTAAAGTTAAAATTATTGGGGTTATTTATAGGTAATGAAAATTTTACTGTTGCATATTCTTTTGTAACTTCGCCAATACTAACACTTTGCACATCGCCAATTGTTATTTCTTTGTATTTACACGATGTTAGAAAAATTATGGTTAATGCAAGTAAAAAATATTTTTTCATTGTGGTTTTTTTAAAGTTGTTTCAATAAGTTTTTCATACTTACTTTTTCAGCAATTATTTTTTCGACATCAGTAATATTTATTCGTTCTTGCTCCATAGAGTCTCTGTGTCTTATTGTAACCATATTGTCGGTTAAAGTTTGATGGTCTATTGTTATACAAAAAGGTGTTCCAATTGCATCTTGTCGGCGATAGCGTTTCCCTATGGAATCTTTTTCATCGTATTGGCAGTTGTGGTCAAATTTAAGTAAGTCTAAAATTTCGTGTGCTTTTTCTACCAAACCATCTTTTTTAAGTAAAGGTAAAACTGCCACTTTTACAGGAGCTAATGCCGGAGGAATTCTAAGTACAACTCTTGTTCCCGACTCTTCGCCTTCTTTTTCAATAATTTCTTCGTCGTAAGAATTTGAAAGTATCATTAAAAATGTTCTGTCTAAACCAATTGAAGTTTCAACAACAAAAGGTGTAAAACTTCTATTTTCGGCATTATCAAAATATTGTAATTTTTTGCCTGAAAATTCTTGATGTTGTTTTAAATCGAAATCTGTTCTCGAATGTATTCCTTCTAATTCTTTAAATCCGAAGGGGAATTCAAATTCAATATCGGTAGCGGCATTTGCGTAGTGTGCAAGTTTATCGTGGTTATGAAAGCGGTATTTATTTTTGTTGAATCCCATTGCATAGTGCCAATTTAAGCGTTTTTGTTTCCAAAATTCGAACCATTGCATTTCTTCGCCTGGTTTTACAAAAAATTGCATTTCCATTTGCTCAAATTCTCGCATACGAAAAATAAACTGTCGTGCAACTATCTCGTTTCTAAAGGCTTTGCCTATTTGTGCAATTCCAAAAGGTAAACGTAGTCGTCCGGTTTTTTGCACATTAAGGTAGTTTACAAAAATTCCTTGAGCTGTTTCGGGGCGTAAATAAATTACACTTGCATCTCCTGTAACCGAGCCTATTTTAGTGTCGAACATTAAATTAAATTGTCTAACTTCTGTCCAGTTTTTTGTGCCAGAAATTGGGCAAACTATTTCATAATCAATAATAATTTGGCGAACTTCATCTAAATTATTGTTATTCAGTGCATTTTGAAATCTTTCAGTAATTACAGCAATTTTTTCTTTGTTTTCTAAAACTCGTTGATTTGTATTTAAAAATTCTTGTTCATTAAAATTATCGCCATATTTTTTTTGCGCTTTTTCTACTTCTTTATTAATTTTTTGCTGAAATTTTTCTCTGTGTTCTTCAATTAATACATCGGCTCTATAACGTTTTTTTGAGTCTTTATTGTCTATTAAAGGGTCGTTAAAAGCATCAACGTGCCCTGAGGCTTTCCAAACTGTTGGATGCATGAAAATTGCTGAATCTATTCCCACAACATTTTCGTTGAGTTTTACCATAGATTCCCACCAATATTGTTTTATATTGTTTTTAAGTTCCGAGCCTAATTGTCCATAATCGTAAACTGCTGCTAATCCGTCGTATATTTCACTTGATTGGAAAATAAATCCATATTCTTTTGAATGAGCTACTATTTTTTTAAATATTTCTTCCGACATTATTGGTTTTTTTGCAAAAATATAAAATTAATGTTGTTTTTATACTACTGTTAATGTAGATATTTTTATTACTTAACCCAACTTGAAAATTCATTTCGCAAAACCTTTCATTATAAGCATGTTACGTCTTTTGTTTTTACATTTGGGGGACTATTTTTGTTTTTCGCACAAAAGGTCTATGTTTAACCCAACTTGAAAATTAGGAACAGATGCTTCAAGGCGGAATAAATTTATTTAAATTTTAACAAGCTGATAATAAGATATATACTAAGTTTTAAAAAAATTAACAATTTTTAACATATAGCTAAAATACTTATAATCAACAATGTAATGTTTTTGAACTTAGTTTTAGACCCCCATAGATTTGCATAATAAATT
>DYMG01000013.1:0-4219 GCA_020721655.1 Paludibacter propionicigenes
CTCCATTACATAGAGGGTTTGTTCCTGTTGCAGTTGATTGACAAGGTGTTACAATATTACAGTTTGTGGCTCCAGAACCACCAGTTTGCGAGAACTCAATGTAACCAGCAGCTCCATTGTAGTTAGTTATTAACATAATATACCACTGCCCTGCAACTGCACCTACAATATTTGCAGTTTCGGTTGCTGCGGTGGAAAAAGAGCAATCAACTGTTGCAGTTGAGCCGTTAATTGCAGGACATGCAGAGGCTAAGCTGGTGTAAGGTCCATATAATGCAAAATCAACATCGATAGCTGTTCCATCGGTAGCATATTGTTCAATTAATATATCAATACTTCCGCTTGTAGAAATTTGTAAATACATCCACATTGGGTTTGGTGTTGAGATAAGACAATCATAAGTACCCATACTTGCTACTCCAGTGGAATTACAATAATTATATGCAGTACCTGTACAAAAAGGGTCGGAGGTTGCACAAGTGTTATTTGAACCTCCGATGCAGCCGGCAGGAGGTGGTGCACCACAACTTGTACAAGCCCATTGGACTGTCATACATGTAGAATTACTCGAACAATTATACTGAGAAACTAATAATGTAACTGTTCCCGTAAAAGTAGCTGTCCATGTAATTGTAGATTGGGTACCACAATCATCATCATTATAAGCTAAATCGGCTCCTGTAGTACTTGAGCCTTGCGTTAGAGTTAATTGAGTATCAAAATCAGAATCGCCACATGTTGTCCAAGTATATGTTTCTCCAGCAGTTACATTAAAATATGTATATTCTCCTCCATACATACATGTACTAACTGTTGTTAATGAACTTGAAGTTGTTGATGCTGTTCCTGATGGATAATTAGATCCATAATTTGAGCATTGTGTATATCCATTTTTTGATATAATTAAAACTAATAAAATAATAATATATAGATTTTTCATAGTTATATTATTTACATTTTTTAGATTCATTTTTTATTATGCCATTTGGATGGGCTAACTGATTATATTTTTCTGGGTTTTCTTCTATCCATTTTTTTTTTGCTTCATCATATTTAGCATTATCTTCTTGTGGGTTTCCTGTATTTATTAATTCAGGAAAGTCGCTTGTTTTATTGCTGTACAATTCTTTTTCTTTAATGTAATTAGCAATTAAAGTATTAATTCTTTCGGTTATAGTTTTTTCATCGATAGCAGAAAGGCATTCAATCATACAACGGCGTTGTGTTTCTCCTTCGTAAATGAAGAATCTAAAGACATCGGTATTGTTTATCATTTTTGTTTGCACATAAAAAGCTTCGGGGTTTTCTTTAATTCCTTCAATAGCAAAGTATGCTATTCTGTTACCATTTGGGTAGTCTTTTACACCTTCGAATAGGAAAATGTTAATTTGAGCAAATGTAAGGTTTGCTAAAAAAAGCATTGTTAAAATAGGTAATTTCTTCATAGTAAATATTATTAGTTAGTTTAGTTTAAATGTTTATTTTTTTAAAAATACAGAACCTTTTTTAATTAATTGGTT
Source organism: Paludibacter propionicigenes (assembly GCA_020721655.1). Taxonomy (GTDB): domain Bacteria; phylum Bacteroidota; class Bacteroidia; order Bacteroidales; family JAFGXI01; genus DYMG01. The sequence continues at coordinate 1,521 of DYMG01000013.1, forward strand.
TCCTGAATTATCTTTTATTAACAATTTCCAAACATAAGAGCCTTCAGTTGCTATATTGTTAGAATTATTAATTTTTCCGTTCCAATCTTCGTTATCGAAGTTCGATTTAAAAATTTGTTTTCCAAAGGCATCGTAAATATACAAAGTAAATTTGTAATTATCGATATTTTCGAAAATTGGTGCAAAAGTTTCGTTGTTTCCGTTGTTGTCTGGGGTAAATGCGTTAGCAATTTGAAATACTGGTTCTATGTTTATAATTTTTGATGAGTTAGCTTTACAACCAAATTCGTTTTCAACAAATAGTGTTATTTCTGATTTTCCAATTGTTTTAAATTCGTAGTTAAAATTTTCGTCGGTTGAAATTTTAGTTGAATTTATTTGCCAATTTATGTTTTTATAATCTGTGGAGCAGCTAAAATAGTATATATTATCTTCGTTTGTTGAGTAAAAAGTTGCTATAGGTGTTGTGTTTACGGTTATATAATTTTCTTTAATTAAGTTTTGTGTAGAATTATTGTTTTTTACTATAAGTTCTACTGTGTAGTTTCCGGCTTTTTTGAAAGTGTGTTTCGGATTTTTTTCGTGCGAAGTTGTTCCGTCGCTAAAAATCCAAGTGTATTCTAAATTTTGGGTTGTTTCTGGTGTAAAAAATACTGTAAAAGGTTCGCAACCTTCAACAACATTGGCTATAAAATTTGCTGAAATTTTAGTTTTTTCGTTGTTTACTATTGTTGTAGGCTTAGCGTTATTTGGCTGATTTGTATTTGTTTGTGCGTTTGTTTGTTCGTTGTCGTTTTCTTTATAAGTTAATTCTGTTTTGTTTATTGTGTTTTGTATTGTTTTGGAGGTTTCTTTAGATTTAGATTCTTTGTTTGCGGTTGATGTGTTTTCAGTTTTTTGGGTTATTTCGTTAGTGTTTTTTAATAATTTGTTCGATATGGTTTCTTTTATCGATTTTGCTATATTTTTTTTAGTATAAGAATTGTTTGTAATTAAAAACAAACTTGTAGCAATTATTATTATGGCTGCGGCTGTATAATAATAGTATTTTTTAAAAGATACTTTATTTCGTATAATGTTCTTTTCAAACTTATTCCAAGAATTGTCATATTTAAATTCGTGGTTTTCTAGTTTGTTTTTAATAATGGTTTCAATGTCAATTTTATTCATCGAGTTTATGTTTATTTTCGTTAAATAATTCTATTAGTTTTGCTTTTGCTTTAAAGTAGTTAGATTTAGATGTTCCAATGCTTATGCCCAAAATGTTTGCTATTTCTTTATGGGTATAATCTTCTAAAACGTGTAAATTAAAAACGGTTTTGTATGCGGGCGACAATTTTTGCATAAGTTCTAAAATAAGTTCGGCTTTAATTTTAGATGCAAATTTATCATCAAACAAATTGGTGGTTTCGTCTTTTATGTTAACTAATAATGTTCCTTCATTATTCTCGAAAACCAACTTTTTTTTAGTTCTGATAAAATCTAGTGCGTTGTTTACTATTATCCGTCTAATCCAACCCTCCAAAGAACCTATGTTTTTAAAGCCATTTAGTTTTGAAAATACTTTAATGAAACCCTCTTGTGTAATTTCCTGAGCCTCATCGTAATCTGTTGCGTATCTGTAAGATACAGCAAGCATTTTGCCGTAAAATTTTTCGTATAAAATTTTCTGACTTTTCGGGTCGTTTTTTATACAATTTTTCAACAGTTTTTCTACCTGCTCTTTATTTTCAAAATCCATCAAACTTTAAAAGTTGTCTTATTGACGTTAATATTTTTTTTTGGTTGCCTTTGTGTAATAAAAAAAATAAAAATAGTTATGAACACATATAAATATTGTGTTATTTTAAGGCATCATTTTTAAATAATAGTTTGCTTTAGCCGAGTTTCCTTTACTAAAATAATAATTGTAAAGTACTTTTAATGTATTTACGTTTTGTGGGTTTATTTTTAGTGCTTTTTCGGCAAATATAACAGCTTTAGCTGTATCTTTATTTATGTAATATAAATTAGCTAAGTTGAGGTAAGGTTCTTCGATAAGTGCATTTTTTTCAATAAATTTAACATTTACATTTATGGCTTCATCAACTTTACCAACATGGTTGTATATCATTGAAAGTTTTGTAAGAGCAGTAGTGTTTTGTTTTTCTAAATAAAGTACTTTTTTATAAAAATTTATAGCTTTGTTGTAATCTTTTTTGTTTTCGTAATATTGCCCCTTGTTAAAAAGCATATTTACATTGGTTGTGTCTTTAATTTTATTAAGTAAAATAATTGCTTCTTCGTGTTGGTTTATAGACATATAAATATATGCTAAGTCGTTTAATATGAAATCGTTATTTGGGTTAATTTGTAATGATAGTTTATAATATTTTATGCTATTATCGACATAATTTTTGTAATTTGGTTTGTCGTTTTCGAATTTGGTTTTAAAAAAATACACATTTGCAAGCATACTATTTGCCATTGCAGAATTTTGTAAATGGTCAATATCGGCAGAATAAAGAGTAAGTCTATCGTGCCAGTCTTTGTTTCTATCAATAGTTTTGAATGAGTATATAACTGTAATTAAGGCAATTATTGCGAGTGGTTTTACTAAATTGCTTGCTTTTGCGTTATAATTTAAAAAATCGGTTTTAAAGTATTTAAAAACAACAAATACAATGGCAATGCTAAACCCAAAAACGGCACTAAATAGG
>DYMG01000013.1:4319-41338 GCA_020721655.1 Paludibacter propionicigenes
TTTAAAAACAACAAATACAATGGCAATGCTAAACCCAAAAACGGCACTAAATAGGTATCTATCTGCAACAATACCCATTACAGGTTTTACTAGGTTAATGAATATTGAAATTGAAATTAGATAGAATAAAATACCAAAAGAAATAGGGTCTTTTTTAGGGAATTTTAAAATTGCATAAATAAATAAAAATGAATGAACTATAATTGAAATTATTGATTTTATTGAAAATAAAGATTCAACAGGCAATGTATTATAGCCGTAGTAGAACGATAAATCTTTAGGGAAAATAACAAGTTTTATATAGAAAAAAAGCGAATAAATGGCTGTTAAAATTCTTTGATAAAAAGTATCGTTAGCAAAAAGAGGGTTCTCAAAAAATTCGTTTAATCGGTCTGATTTTCCTAAGAAAGTACGAGGAAAACGGTCTGATAATTTCCATAAAATAAATAATAAAATAAAAACAACAATAATTTTCCAATATTTTGTATCAGTAAAAAAATATACAGAAAGAGGTATTAGTAAAATGAAAGCAACAGCCGATTGTTTTGATAAATAAGCTATTGCAAATAAAAATAACGCGAAAATTAGATTCAGTAATTTATTGGTGTCGGCATATTTTATTGTGTAATGGAGCGATAAAAGAGCAAACAAATAGCTAAGAAGTTCGTCTCTGTTTTTTAAACTCGCAACTACTTCGGTATGAGTGGGGTGTGCTAAAAACAGAACTAAAATTGCAAGAATAAAATATGGACTAAAATTATTAAAAAATCGGAGTAATAATTTAAGTAAAACTATAGAAATTAAAAAATATAAAAACACATTAAAAAAATGGTTTATAGTTGTGTTTTCGCCAAATAATTCGTATTCAATTGCAAAAGTAGTAAGTACAATTGGGCGGTATCCAAATGTTTTAACTTTGTTTGTAGAATATCTGCTTGTAAATATTTCCGGAATACCATTTAAACCTTTTTTAATTTTTAGATTATTTTCTACAACATATTCATCGTCAAGTGCATATTTGTTTTTTAAAGTGTTTCCGTAGAGTGAAAAAACAAAAGCAAACAAGAATAAATATTGCCAATAATTATATAAAAAATTATTTTTTTGATGTTCCATATTATAATTTGTTGCAAATATTATTGAAATCGCAAAATTCGCAATTTTTAAGGTTTAATGTTTGTGAAAAATCGAGGTTTGTATCAAAAATTTCGGCAACAATATTAGTTAATTCTTGTAAAAAATCATCACGAAAAATTAAATAATTGTTTATGGGTTCTTTATTTTGGGAAGTAAATGTTTGATAATTGTCCGAAAAAATTTCTTTAACCTTAATTATACAAGGTTCAATAATTGTTTCGTTTGGGAAAGAATTTTTAAATGCTTCGGAGTAAATAAAAGTTTGAAAAACTGCTTTTGGTCTTTTTTTTAAGTTTTTATCTGTTAAGTCTAGTATTGATTTAAAATCTATTTCGGCAGTTCCGGTTTTGTAGTCTAAAATACGAACAATTCCATTTTTTTTATCAACTCTATCAATGATTCCGCCGGTTGAAATTGAAATACTATTGTTGTTAGCCATTGTTTTTATGTCGAAATAGTAGGCTTTTTCTAAGCTTAAAATGCAGAAAGGGCAGTATTCAATATCTTTTTTAATTATTTCAACAATGTATTTATGAATTATTACAAAAATAATGGTGTTTCGTCCGTGTAAATCTTCTTTTTTTGTATGTATATTATTAAAATATTCTTTAGCGAAAGCTTGTTCTATTGCATTGTTAATTAGTGAATTGTCTGTTATTATGTTTTGTAAATGGTCTTTATTTATGGTTGTTTTATTTGTTTCAAAATTTTGGTAAAGAATTTCTATTGCTTTGTGTAAAATACTTCCAAATATTGCGTAATCAATTTCTTCGGTAATTTCTTCAGGCTTGTTTATTTCTGCAACATATTTAAAGTAAAATTTAAGACCACAATCTATATAAGTGTTTAGTGCTGATGGCGATAGGTGTTTTTTGTTGGTGGTTAAATATTTATTTAGTGAATTTAATACATTTTCGTCTTTTTTAATTGTAATTGGTTTTTTTTCAGGCATTTCTGCCGAGAAAGTGAAGTTACGTTCTGTAATATTGAATAGTTCTTCGTATTTAATTTGAGTTAGAAACCTGCTTATTTCTTTGTTGTTGAAACTAACAGCACTGTTATAAACAAATCTAATATTTTTGGCACGTTGCAAAATTCGATAAAAATAGTATCCATAAATTGAGTCTTGATTTTCAATTGTTGGAATTCCAAAGCCTTTTCTTAGATTGTAGCTTATAAATGAATTTGTGGCAGATGTTTTTGGCAGTAAACCTTCGTTTAGCGATAAAAATATAATGTTTTCGAAGTCTAATAATCTAGTTTCTAATATTCCCATGATTTGAAGTCCGCCAATAGGTTCACCTTCATAAGGTATTGTTTTAGAGCTTAGTATTGTTTTTAAAATACTAAAATATGTTTTTATATTTATTTCAATATTAGATTGTATAAGTAAATCGTTAGTTTTTCTAATTGTAGAAAGTAATAAATTGAAGTATTCAAGAGTTAGTGAGTCGGTGTTTTTTGCTTCAAGTTGTTCGTAAATGTCTTCAATTAAAGATGTTATGTAATCAATAAATTTATTATTTTCGGTTAACGGCAAGAATATTTTAGAAAATAGTTCGTTTTTTTGTAGGTCTTTTTCGTCAACATAAGTAATGTTGTTTTTTGTTATAAAATTTATAATTGTTTCGCTATCAGTTTGATAAAGTTCTTTAATGTAAGGGTGGTTTAGTAGAGCCTTAACTGTTTTATGATAAAATTTATTTTCTTTTTTTTGAATTTGCAGTTCTAATAAATTAATTAAAATACTAAAAGCAGGGGTTTCTTTTAATGGAAATCCCATTGTAATATTAAGTTTATCAATGGTTTTTGGAAGCGAATGTAAAACTGGAATAAGCAATGTTTCGTCGGCAAGAATAATTGCTGTATTGTTTATATTAAAGTTTTCTTGTTTTTGTAATTCGCTTAAAATGTTGTTTAATAATTTTGCCTGTCCAACAGATGATGGGGTTGAAATAATTTCTACATTTTTATTGGTCGAGGTTAATGAATTGTGTTCAATTTTAGAATTTTCGGGAAAATTTAAAATGTGTTTTTTGATAAAAAATCCGGCTTCGTGTTTTTTATTGCCTAAAAAATATTGGTCGTAATCCCAATAAAATTGAGCAATATTTTTCTTTTTTAGGAATTGAAAAAATTCTGTTTCAACTTTGCTAAGTGCATTAAAACCAACAAAATATATTTTGTCGAGGTTTAGAGTTGCTAGTTTTTCGGTTGTGAAATTTGAAAAAGCATCTTTAAACATCATACCTGTGTATGCTTTGTTGTTAGTTTTTAAATTATTGTTAAATTCGGTGTAAATATTAAATAATTGCTCCCAAATTTTCAGGTATTTTTTTTTGTATTCCGAGTCGCTTTTGTTGTTGAATGAGCCCCAAAATAATTTTATTGCATCAATTTGGCTTTGAGAAAAACTATTAAAAAGTGTTTCAATTTCTTTTTGTTCGGCTAAGTTTGAAAAAATGGCTTTTGGATTAATTAATTCTTTATCAATATCTTCAAAATCGTTAAGAAGCATTTGCCCCCAAAAATAAAATTCGTCGAAGTTTTCAGTAGTTTGTGTGTGTTTTTTAAATGCTTGAAATAACTTGTATGTAAGCGTAATATCGTCGGTAACGACTAAGTTTGAGAATTTTCCAATTATTTCGTTAATTGTATAAATTTCTGGTAAAAAAATAGGTTTTTCAATAATTTTAGATAGGTAATTTACAAAATATAAGATAGACCTTTTATTTGGAAAAACTACAGCAACTTGTTGGAAATTACCTAAATTAGTGTCAAAAATTTCTTGTGTTACTTGTTTTAAAAAAGACTCCATTGTTCATTTTATAATATTAGTGAGTTCAGTATAAAAAGACCTAACCGGTTTGATTTTGAATAATTCAACTATTTTAATAGTCTTATTATCAGTAATTAACGAAAAACTGTTAGGTTAATCTAAAATAAAATAACCTTTTTAGATTGCACTCATTAGTGCAATTTAGCTTTTTTTTTCATATTCTACAATCTTCCTAATTGAGAGATATACATTTTGCAATTGTTTAAATATGTTGTTTTTGATGATTTTAAACCTAATTCGTATGCTTTCTTTATATCTGCACACGACATTTTTGTGTATTTGAATCGAGAGCGTGAAATTCCTCTGTTAAAATATGCTAAGGCAAATGTAGAGTCTATCTTAATAGCATTGTTGTAATCTGAAATTGCATCGGAATGATAGCCTAATTTTGAATAAACTACGCCTCTGTTTACAAGTAGTTCAGGACTTTTTTTGTTTGCATTAATTTTTTGCGAACATTCGTAAATTTGTTGCTTGTAATTAGCTCTTTCTGTTTGCGTTAGCTCTTTGTTAAAGTTGTCTTTGTACGATTGCTGTGCAAAGCTAATGCTTTGAAAAATAAGAACTAAATAAATAAAAATAAGTGTTTTCATCATTTATTACATTTGTTGCAGTAAATTTTTTTTACTTGGGAGTTTTCTAAAACTTGAATTGAAATTTTTTCATCTGTAAAAAGTTTGCAGAAGCGTGTTTTGTCGGCAATACTTGCTTTTTGCATTGCTGTATAAAATTTGTTCGACATCATTCTGTAATTTGAGTGGCTACAAAGTGAAATGTATGAGAATAGAAGTTCGTCGAAAACAAATTTGTTGTAAATAAATGGTTCTAAAAGTTTTGCGGCAAATTCATAATCTTTATGTTCCATAAATAAATATGAAAGTTTAAGTGCGTCTTTCCAACTTGAAACGTCAATGTTTACAATTTCTTTAACACGTTGTAAACTTCTAAGAACAATGTCAATAGGCTTGTCGAGGGTGTCGAACGATGAAATTATTTTGAATTGAAATTCTAAATTTAAATTATCTACAGTTTCTTTTGATAGGCTTGTAGAATAAAGTGATTCAATGTTTTTTTGAAATTGAAAAATATCGCTAGCGTTGTTGCTGTTCCAATTATTTATTTCGCAAAAATATTTGTTGTGCAATATGTATTGGTTAGATGGAGTCATTTGGTTTAGAATTGATATTCTTTTGCAGTATTTTTCGTTTAAATCCTCTTCGTTTACATATTTTTCTAACCATAATTTATTCATCAGTAAACCTGCACATTCTGCATTAGTTGAATCTATTGTTTGTGTGAAAACTGCTTTTTTATCGTATTTTCCGTTTAAAACATTTTTGAAAATAAATTTTTGTATTAGTAAAGCTTTGTCTTTGTTGCATTCTTTGGCAGCTCTGTTAAATCTGCTAACAACATAAGCTTGTTCTTTTTTGCCAGAAATGTCGTATGTTACGGTCATTTTTAGTTCGGCGTATCGTTCGTTTTTTAGAATGTATTCAAACTTGTCGGATAAATTATTATTTTTAATGTATTGCTGGGCTTCTTCTTTGGTTTTTTCTGCTAAATGTGCGTATTCAGTATTTGAAATATCTTTTTTAAAATCGTCCCAATTGTCGTCGGTAGTTATTTTTGCTTTTATTTCGGTTCCTTTTTGCATTTGTTTTAGAGAATTAACAATGCTTTCGGCTCTTTTTTCTTGTAGTTTTTTGTTGCTGTCTTCGTTTCCTTCAATTGATGAGAATGCCGATATTGTTAAGTTCTTTATAATAAATTCGGGTTCGTTTAATGCTTTTAAAAATGGTTCAATGTCTGATTGTTTGTAGTCGTATTTGTTCTTTTCAAAAGGAATTTTAAATGATAGTTCTGTGATTTCTGGTTTTGGAATGTACTCGTCAATACCAGTAATCATAACTGTATCGGCAATTAATCCTGCGGCTTGGGTGTATTCAATACTTGCATTTTCGTTGTACGATTTTGTTAAATTTTTACAAGCGTGTTTATCAATTACGACCATTAAATTTAATTCGTATTTAGAATTTGGGTCTAATTTTTTAGGCAATTTTCCTAATTCAACCTCAAGTTTTTCTCTGCTTTCATTAGTTTTATTGTAAATATTTTTTTTGTACAGTTTGTTGCTCCAAACAGGTTTTAATAAAATGCCTTTGTTGTTAAGGTTGTTGTCGATAATATTTTCGTTTTCACAATTGTATTGAGTTTTTTGAACAATATCTACTGCGAAACCGTCTTTTGGATTTTTAATTAATTGCTTTAATTTTTTAATATTATCGGTTTTAAACCAAATTTTGCTATCTCTAACAAACAGATTTGATTGTAATTCTTGAATGTTTTTATACGAATTGCATTTTTTACAATTGGTAAAATCGTATGGTTTAATCCCATATTTTTTTGTTGAAAAACTTAGCGGAAGCTTGTTTTTTAAGTTAGCACCTTTGTTAAAACTTTTATAGTTGCCAAAAACGGCAGAAACAAATATTTTTTTGTTTGCTTTGTCGAAAGAAGTTCCTATTCCTAGAAAAATTAAATTTTTATCGTCGAGTATTTCAAGTTTTTTACCGGTAGTCCATTTAAACATAATTTCATCAACAACTTCTTTGTATGTGCTGTATCCGGTCGATTTTTTAATTTGTAATTTTTTCACAAGTTCAAAACCAAATTTAGAACCTCCGTTTTTTGTAATTCTGTCTCCGGTTGTTTTATATTTCCCTTTTTCTTCGGTGGTTTCTTCGTCGTTTTCTGCCATATACAGAGCATTGTCTTTAGCCGAAAGTGTTAGGGTTTCTTCATAAACAAGGCTGTCTAATTCAAATTTAATTCGGTGCTTATTAATTTCGTTACTTAACAAATTAATAAAAATGGTTTCGTCAAATTTTTCCGGATTTAATTCTTGTGCGTATTTTAGTGTGTCAGCTAAATTTGTTTTTTGAGAAATGGATATTTTTGAGAAAAATACGAAAAATATTAATATTACAAAAAAGAGATTTTTCATTTTGAAAATAAATTTCGAGCAAATTACTAATTTAAAATAATATTTGAAAATTTAATAGTAATAATTAGTTAATTATTGCATAATAACAAATTGTAATTATCAGTATATTAGTTGTTTAGCTGTTAATTTGTGAGTTATATATTTAATAACATTTAATATAAAAGTGAATTTTTCGATATTTTTTGTAATTTTGAAAAGTTAATAAAATAAATAAGCTGAAGATGTCAAATATAAATTCAAATTTAGATTGGAGTAATTTGCCTTTTGGGTATATTAAAACAGATTATAATATTCGTTGTTATTATAGAAATGGTAAATGGGGCGAATTAGAAGTTTCTTCATCAGAAAGTATAGATTTGCACATAGCTGCAACTTCTTTACACTACGGACAAGAAGCTTTTGAAGGAATGAAAGCCTTTACTGGAAAAGACGGAAAAGTTCGCTTATTTCGATGGGAAGATAACGCTCAAAGAATGAGAAATTCGGCAATAGGCGTTAGAATGGCTGAGGTTACAGACGAAGTTTTTTATGGAGCTGTTGAAAAAGCGATACAACTAAATACAAGGTTTATACCACCTTACGGGTCTGGAGCATCGTTATATATTCGTCCGCTTTTAATAGGGTCTGGTGCACAAGTAGGTGTTAAACCTGCCGAAGAATATTTGTTTGTAGTTTTTGTAACACCGGTTGGTCCTTATTTTAAAGAAGGGTTTAAGCCTGTTAAAATGATGATTGAACGAGAGTACGATAGAGCAGCACCTTTGGGAACAGGAAGTATAAAAGTTGGAGGTAATTATGCAGCAAGTTTAAATTCGTTGTATAATGCTCATCAAAAAGGTTATGCTTCTGCATTATTTTTAGACGCTAAAGAGAAAAAATATATTGATGAGGCTGGTCCTGCAAACTTTTTTGGCATAAAAAACAATACTTACATAACCCCAAAATCAACTTCAATTTTACCATCAATTACAAATATGAGCTTAATTAAAATAGCTGAAAGTATGGGTATGAAAGTTGAACGACGACAAATTGAAATTGAAGAACTTTCTACTTTTACCGAAGCTGGAGCTTGCGGAACTGCTGCTGTTATAAGTCCAATAGGTCAAATTGATGATATTGGAACCGGTAAATCGTATATTTACGGAATGGAAACTCCAGGAGAAGTTAGTACAATGTTGTACAAAAAATTGCAATCAATTCAACAAGGCGACGAAGCCGATAATTTTGGTTGGATTAAAGTTGTTGATTTATAATTTTTACATAAAATTAAGAGTGATAAAAAGCGTTGTATTTATAAATATAACGCTTTTTATTTTCCTATACAGAAGTTCTTGAAAATATTGCCAAGCACCTCGTTATTAGATACTTCTCCGGTAATATTGCCAATATGGAAAATTGCGTTTCGTATGTCTAAAGCTATTAAATCGGTAGGGTATTGATTGATAATCCCTTCTTTAGTTTCGTTTAAAGCTTTTTTAATTTCTAAAAGAGATTCTAAGTGTCTTGAGTTTGTAACAACAATATCGTTAGGGTTTGCTGTTTTTGTTATAAAATTGAATAGTTCTTGTTTTAAAACTTCAGTATTTTCAGTATTTTTAGCCGAAATAAATAAGCAATTTAAGTTCGAATTTTCAAATTCTTGTATTTTTTCTTTTTTTGATATATCGGTTTTGTTTGCAATAATTAAACGTGGTATATTGTTGTTTAAATTATTAATTTCGTTTTCTACATCATTTGGAGTGTTGGTATTTATATCAAAAAGAAAAATATAGATTGTAGAGTTGTTTATTTTTGAAATAGCTTTTTCTACACCAATTTTTTCAATTTCGTCGCTTGTTTCTCGTAATCCTGCTGTGTCGATAAAACGGAATTTAATTCCATTTATATTTAGTGTTTCTTCTATAGTATCTCTTGTTGTGCCTGCAATTTCGGAAACAATTGCTCGGTTTTCGTTTATCAATGTGTTTAGTAAGGTCGATTTTCCTGAATTTGGTTTTCCAACAATTGCAACTGGAACTCCATTTTTTATAACATTTCCGTAAGAAAACGATTCTATTAATTTTGAAACGAGTTTATCTACATCAAAAATTATTTGATTTAGTTGTTTTCTGTCGGCAAATTGAATGTCTTCTTCTGCAAAATCGTTTTCTAATTCAATTAGTGAAACAAAATGGATAAGGCTGTTTCTTAGTTTGTTAAGCGTTTCTGAAAAACCTCCGCGTATTTGTTGTATGGCTAATCTGTGTTCGGCTTCGTTTTCCGATGAAATTAAGTCGGCAACAGCTTCGGCTTGTGCTAAATCTAGTTTTCCATTAAAAAATGCACGTTGTGTAAATTCGCCTGGTTTTGCTAATGTTGCACCATTTATAAGTAGTATTTCAATTATTTTTTGTTGAATGAAAATAGAGCCATGACACGATATTTCAACTGAATCTTCTCCTGTATATGATTTTGGTAATTTAAATATTGATACTAAAACTTCATCAATAATATTGTTTTTATAAACTATATTTCCGAAATGTATTGTGTTAGGTTTTGCTTTTAATATGTTAGTTTTTTTGTTTTTGGGCGTAAAAATTTTATTGCAAATTTCAATTGATTTTTTGCCGCTAAGTCTAATAATTGCAATAGCACCGTTTCCCGTAGGGGTTGAAATTGCACATATTGTATTTTCGGAAATCACTTTTTTCTTTTTGGGTGCTTTAGTAGAAGTAAACTTTTGTTTCGTCGCTTGTTGTTTCAAATAAATAGCCTACTGAAATCTGGAATACTCTATTTTGAGTTTTTGAGTAGTTTTCGGGTATTGTTTCAAATTTATATATATCGGTAAAACTTTGAGAGTATCGAAGTGAAAAGAACATTATATTTCCGCCGTTTATAGGGAATTGTGCTCCTAATCCTATTTTAAATCCTAATTCGTTTTTGTTGTTTTTTACTCCATCGTTGTCGAAGCTGTTGTCTATGCTGGTTGTTTCGTCGGTTAAAATTTTAGTTCCATAACTAACACTTTTTGTAAATGTTCCGCCAAGCATATATGCGTAATAGGCTCCAATTTCAACAAATGGACCAGCACTGCCATTTCCAATAACATATTTTGCCATTAGTGGTATTTGAAAATAATGAAGTGTGTAGTTCCAATTTCCGGTTATTGCTGTGTCGTTAAATGTGTTATTTATTTTAGATTTTAATCCTTTTGTGTTGTAAACAAATTCTGATTGAAGCATAATGGAATTAGATATTTTAAATAATATTGCAAGACCGCCATTTCCTCCAATTTTGGGTACAAATGCAGAAATGTTATTTTCGGCAATGCCTATTTCTGTTACTGCTGGCATTTGAGATGCGGAACTTATGTTCATACCTGCTTTTGCACCTATATAAACTTGAGCAATATTTATTTGTGATATAAATATTAGTGATAATGTTAAAATTTTCAGGTTTTTCATTTTTTTTTATGGTTTATCTAAGTCTATCAACAGATTTTACAAGAGTTTCGTCTTTTCTAATTTGTTTGAATGCTAAAATGTTTAGTATTGCTGCAATTATTGGTAGAATAATGCTTATTTTAGGTAGAATTATAGCGTTTGGCTCTGGAAAAGCTCTGTAAAGTATAAATGCAATTGTTATGCTTAATCCTATCATTAATAATGCGTTGTATAGTGTAATTCTATATTGAATGGTTCTATTTTTAAATAAAAAAATTGTAATTAAATTTAATATTCCAATAATTGGTAGAAATATTAATATTGTAAAAGTACTTTGAACTAATTTTTCAGTTCCATCAGTAATTTCAATAAAGCCTTTGTAGTTTAGTTTATAGTTAATTGTTTCCACAATAATTTCTCCTAATGGCAGGAAAAAAAGGCTTTCAATAATTAAAAAAGCTATTAGCAAATAAATTGTTTGTATTCTTTGTACCATATTTACTATTTTTAGTTGACAAAAATAAGTAAATATTTGCTATTATTGAATACTAATAATTTTAATTGTAATTTTTAGAGATTAATTAAAACTATACCTACCGAAAATTGGTTTATAGGTAAAGCTTTTCCGTTTGTAAACATTTCAGAAAGGTTGTATTCTGCATAAATATCTAAAGACCCAAAGCCAAAACGCATCATTAGTCCATATTGTAATGGGTTTAGATAATATGTGTTTTCCTTTTTTTCTTTTATTTTTTTGCCGTCGTTGTTAAAATTGTATTTTATGTGCGATGAGATGTTGTATGATACAAAACCTCCTGCGGAAAAATAAATTGTTTTATTTAATCGTCCAACTTTGTTTTGCCATTCAAACATAAGCGGTATTCTTATTTTTGAAATCATCATTTTTGTTTTGTAAATATTGTTAATGCTGTCGGGTGATGAAATTAAATTATCATATTTAATTGAAATTTTACGGTTTTCGATAAATAAATAATTGTTAAATTTGAAGCCTAAGCCTGTTACTAAACCAAAATGTTGTTTGTATAAATTAAAACTCCACTGAAAAGGGTCTAAATTTACTTCCCACGAGCGAGGCAGATTTAGAGAGAGGTCTTTTTGTGTGATTTTAGAGTAATTATTGTTTGCTTCGCCAAATTTAAAGAAATTAATTCCTAATGATAAACCAGAAAAATGTCCACTAAATTTAACTGTATCTTTTTTGTTTAGAGAGTCTTTATCGTTTATAACAATAAATTTAGTTTTGCCTATTTTAAAGTAGGTTGTGTCGTTATTTTTTTCTTGCGAGTTTGCAAATAATGACAGAAACAAAAGACTTATTAGAATTTTTTTATACATAGCTATATTATTTATTTATTTTTTTATATACTCTAAATTTGTTGTTATTTAGAGCTAAGCGAGAAATTTCGCCTTTGTTATTATATGTTTTTTCTATTTCGCTTCCAGTTATTGTGGAAATGCCTTCTCCAATTAATTCCCAAATTGATTTAGACTGTGTTGTGTTATTTGGTTTGTTATTGTTTAATGGTTTGCAATTTGATAGCATTTGCGATATATAAACGTCTGATTTTATTTCGTTTGTGATGGTCTTTATGTTATTTGTGTTGCAGTTTAAGTTTGTGTTGTTGTCTGTATCTGCTAAATTTTCAGAGTTGTTGGATTGTTTAATTATTTTTTTTGGCTTTTCTTGAATGTTTGGTTCGGTATGTTTAATTGTGCTTAATCCTTTGGTAAATTGGTTGTTTTCGGTTATGTTGTTTTGGGTGTTTATGTTCAGTGTAATAGGGGCTTTAGTAGGTTTTTTTTCGGCTTCTTGTTTAGTGTTTTTACTTTCTGATACAATTGAAGGTTTTTCTGTTTTAATAATTGTAAAAGATTGGTTGTTGTCGTATTTGTCGAAACTGCTTAATTGATTAAATGCTTCAATTGAAATGTTTTTGTCTTTATTTTGGGTAATATTTGTGTTTTTTGTTTCTTTTTGAAGTAGCCCAAATGTTATAATAATAGCTATAAATATGGCTGCGTACTGATATGTTTTTTTGAATTGTATTTTTTTTGTAAGCTGTTTTTTTAGTTCATTTTTATTTGGATAGACTAAATTTAAATTCGGTTTTAAAATAGTTTTCGCAAATAGGTTAAATTCTGTTTTTTTAAATGTGTTTGTAGAAATTTCTTTTATAAATATTTTGGACTCTAAACTTGTTAAATTATTTTCAATTTTATCGATGCACTTGTCGTAGAATATGTTGCCTGTAATGGTTGAGTCATCTTTTTTTAGTTCTTTTTTAAAATTGAATACAATTTCTTCTTTTTTTAACTCAAAGTGTTCGTACTGGTTAAATTCGGCATCTAAATCAATGTTTTGCGATAAAAAAAACATTAATTCTGCTACTTCAAAATTATTTAATTTGCCTTCGAAGTAGTCTAAAAAATAGCTTTCGTAATTGTTTTTTGTTATTTTTTCCATTGTTATATTATTTTTTCTATGCTACCGATATAATTTTTTAGAAATAAACGTGCTCTGTAAATGTAAACTTTAACTTGCGATTCGTTTAGGTTTGTAATTTCGCCAATTTCGTAGTAAGAATATCCTTCGTAATCTCTAAGCATTAGTACTGTTCGTTGTTTTTCTGGCAGTTGTTCAATTCCTTTTGTAAGTACTTCTCCAATATCTGAATATGAATCGGAGTGTGAGTAGTTGTTTTCTGTTACGTTTTCAAAATCTACAATTCTTTTGTTTTTTCTTATGTAGTCAATAAATGTGTGATATGCTGTTGTAAAAATGTAAGATTTTGCTTTTTCGAAAGAAATTGTATCAATTTTTATCCACATTTTTGTGTAAGTTTCTTGAATAATATCTTTTGCAACTTCTTCGTTTTTAGCGTTTTTAAGTATAAACCTGTAAACACCATCAGAAAATAAATCAACACTTTTATTATATTCTTTTACTGTCATTGCGTGGGTATGACGTTAAGTTTAAGATATTGTTACAATGTTTTAATTTTTATATTGAAAAAAACAAGTCTAAAGTAACAGCGTTATTGTATTGTCCTCGTTCAAAAATATCGTTATTTGGGTTTCCTTTTATTTGTCTAATTGGAAATATTGAGTACATAAACCGGCTTCCTATTTTAAAATGTTTGTTAAAGTGCCAATTTATACCGGCTAAAATATTTAAGTCTAATTTTTTAAATAGAATGTAAGGGTCTGTGGGGGTGAGGCAAATCATATCTTCTTTTGCTTTCGTTAATATTGATGGCGATAATCCAAAATCGAACGAAAGTTGAGTTATGTTTTTTATTTTTTTTGGTTTGTAGCTTGCATAAATAGGTATTTGTATATAGTTTGCAATTATTGAATAGCAACTCATAAGTTTGGTATCTATAAATTTACTGCCTTTGTTAATGTATCCAATTTCTAAATTTCCAAACCATTCCGTATTGAATTTGAATTGAGAAAATATTCCAAATTCTACACCAATTTTATTGTATCCGGCATGGTTGTCGCCGTCAACTTGCGATGTTACTCCGCCAAAATAAATACCTCCGTTAAAGCCTTTTTCTTGTGAAAACAAGTTGTTAGAAAAGGTTATAATAGTTATAAGTATTAAAATGTTCGTTTTCATATTTTTAAGAAAAAAAAAGCTACAAGTAAAACTTATAGCTTTTCTAGTTATATTTAGTTTTTATTAAAACCAGCCACTTCCTTGTCCGTAAGATTTTGCTTTCATTCCAAAGTTGTATAAAACACCTACACCATAAACATTTAAAGGGGTACGTGCAAGCGACATTGTTCCGTAAACCCTTATATCAAACGATGCACCGTTTGCAATTTTAATTCTAATACCTGCATTAAAGTATGGACCGTGGTTTAATCCGTCGTAATTGTTTTTAACGTCGTTTGTTATATCTATAGGGTCAGCTCTGTAAGTTGAGAAATTCATGTAATTAAAATTCCAACCAGCACCAAGGTATGCACCTAATGTTCTTTTTTCTCTTTTAAAGGCTGCGTGATAAAAATTAAAATCCAGAACTATTGGTATATTTGCCGAAAATCCAGAATTTACTATAGAATTGGCACCATACTTTTGTGAAAACATAAGTGCTGTTAAAGGCATTGAAACACTAACACTTGTTTCTCGCCCTAATTGGCCGAAAATGAATTTTGGTTGTAATATTAAGCCATAAGTTGTTGGTGCTAAGCGTTTACCGTCTATCATTCCAACAGTTGGTCCCATTTGGAAAGTCCAATCTTTAGCTGCTTTTCCCGATGTTCTTACTTGTGAGTAAGAGTTTGAGAAGAAAAACGCAATAATTACTATAGTAGCTAAGTACCTCATATAATACTTTATTAACTTTGAATTACACAAAAGTAATAAATGTTTTTGTTAATAGTAATATTTTTTTAAATTTATGTTAAATAACAGATTTTAGTTTTTTGTATTTTGTTTTTTTATGTAAGGAATTCGGTATATAGCACCAATTTTTAGTCCTGCCATTATATCTGTATCAATAGCTTGTGCCATAAGGTTTAGACCTCCAAAAATTATTAATTTCTTTTTTATAGTTCCTTGAAAGCCAAAAGTTCCGTTTATTAATACGTTTATTAAATTGTTAGAATTAGTTGTGTTTGTAACTTCAATTTCGTAACTTCTGTTTGGGTAAGTTTTTTTATCAATAGAGTAAGAAAGCACTTTAATTTTTCCTGTAAATCCAGCTTCTGCATACATTCCAAATTTATTACCCGGTGTTAAAAAAACACTAACCGGAATTGTTATGTAGTTTTCGTAATTAACAGAGCGTATATCATATAAAAAATCTTTTTTTTCGTAATTATAATAGTAGTAGTTGTCGTTGTAGCTTTGGTAGGTAGAGTAAACGTTATATTGTGAGGAATAACTAGTTAAATTGTAACCAATACCTATTCTTGTAGCAAAAAAGTTGTTTATAAAGTAATTAGCATTTAATTCAAATTGTCCAAAATACCCGTATTTATAGTCGTAGTCTGTCTTAATTGTTTCGCTATAATTGTTGTAATTTTCGTAATAATAATTATTATTATTATTATTATCGCCTTTGTAACCAAAAACAGCATTAAACCCAACATAAAATCCTTTTTTTTGTGTTCGGGTATAGTCAATAATATTAAAACCACGTTTGGTCGAAAATAAAATCTTTTTGTTAGAAGTAATGCCAATAACATCTTTTTTAGGTAATTGCACATACGACTGCGTGTCGTTAATCAAATTAAACGTAACACTATCGTTTGTAAAAGTAATTTCCGAAAATTCGAGAATGCTTTTGTCAGATTTTACTAAATAATTTTGTGAAAAAACGTTAGATAGTTGTAATACAAATGTTAGAATAATTAAATGTTTCATTGTTTATTAGTTTTAAAATTATGTTCTTAATACACAAAATAAAGTTTTTGCACCTATGTAATAGTAAAAAATAATTTCATTAATTATTAGTTTCATTAATTTGTGTAATTTTAACAAATTTTTTTTTATGAACGTTATTTTTATCGTAATATTATTAATAATTGTTGTCGATTTTTTGTTTCAACAATTTTTAGAGTATTTGAATTCTACAAAAAGGGGTGCAGAACCGCCTTCTGAAATTAAAGATGTTTTTAATGAGGTGGAATATAAAAAACAACAAGAGTACGATAAAATTAACGGTAAATTTGAATTTGTTAATGCATCGTATAGTTTACTTATTATATTACTGATGTTGTTTTTAGGAGGTTTTTCTTTTGTTGATGGTATTTCAAAAAATATAAGTAATAATGTTGTTTTGTTAACTTTAATTTTTTTTGGGATATTAATGTTTGCACAAGAATTATTAGAAATGCCATTTTCGTTGTATAACACTTTTGTAATAGAAGAAAAATTTGGTTTTAATAGAACAACTATAAAAACTTATATTTTAGATAAAATTAAAGGATTATTGTTAGGTGGAATTATTGGAGGTGTATTACTTTCGGCATTTGTATGGTTTTATTATTTTGCAGGTAATTTGTTTTGGGTGTACGCTTGGGTTTTAGTTAGTGTTTTTATGGTTTTAATTACAACGTTCTATTCATCGGTAATAGTTCCATTGTTCAATAAACAAACAAAATTAGAAGATGGCGAATTAAAAGAAGAGATAGAAAAATTTAGTCGCAAAGTTGGGTTTAAATTAGATAATATTTATAAAATTGATGGTTCAAAGCGGTCAACAAAGGCAAATGCTTATTTTAGTGGATTGGGTAAAAAGAAAAGAATTGTTTTGTACGATACCTTAATTAACGATTTGTCGGTAAATGAAATAGTGGCAGTATTGGCACACGAAATAGGTCATTACAAAAATAAACATACTTTGTACGGATTAATTTTATCAATTTTGCAAACTGGTTTTACATTGTTTGTTTTATCGTTATTTGTGTCTAATCCTTTGTTGGCTGGTGCTTTGGGTGTAAATTCTCAGCCTAATTTTCACATCGGGTTAATTGTTTTTGGAATTTTGTACAGTCCAATTTCAACTTTTGTAGGACTTGCAATGAACATATTTTCGAGAAAAAATGAATACCAAGCAGACGAGTTTGCAAAAAATAATTACAGTGGAGAGTATTTAATATCTGGATTAAAAAAACTTTCGGGAAAAAATTTGAGTAATTTAACACCGCATTGGTTGTATGTGTATTTTTATTATTCACACCCTACATTGTTGCAAAGAATTAAAAATATAAACAAAACAGTATAATTTATTTAATGATGAGAACAAATATTTTAATTTTAGTTAGTTTACTACTAACATTTTCTTGCAATCAAGAAATTAAGTTAGATGAAAATGTTATTGAAATGTATAACGATGGGTCGCCAAAAATTGTTGAAATGTATCAACAAAAAAAAGGTGAACGTATAAAAAAATACTACAAAGAATTTTATGAAAACGGGAAAATAAAAATTGAAGGAGCAATAAAAAACGATAAAAGAGAAGGCATTTGGACTTATTTTTACGAAAATGGAAACATTTGGAGTGTTGGCAATTATGTCGATGGTAAGGCACAAGGTAAATTTACACAGTATTATGAAAATGGTAAACTATGGGCTTACACTTTTTACAAAGACGATATAAAAGAAAAGGATATTTTTTTTGATAATAATGGTAAAGTTCTAAGTGAAAATAAATATTAGAATTAAACCCAAAATCAGCATTAGGAAATGCTGATTCGATTAACATTTTGTAATTTAGAATTTTAAAAAATTCTTCAAACAAAATCTAAATCGGGGTTGCCTTCATAAAAGCAATAGTTCAATTTTATAAATTTCTTATTGCTTAATTCCGGTTAAATTTTGTAAGCTAAAATTGTAATATCGTCAATTTGAGGGGCATTTCCCATCCAATTTTTTAATGTATTATCTAAAATTAATTTTTGTTCGTACATTGGTTTTTGAGAAATATTAAGCAGTATATTTTTGAATTGGCTGTAAGTAAATTTTTTGTTTTTGTCTCCGCCAAATTGGTCGGGGTACCCATCAGAAAATAGATAAATAATATCGTTTTTTTTGAGTTTAAAAGAGTATGTGTTGAAATTCTGCATTTTAATATAGAAGCTAATAGGCATTTTATCGGCTTTGTGTTCGTATAAACAAACATTTGTTTGTGTTTGACTGGTGTTTTCGTATTTTTTAATTATTGAATTGCTATTGTTTGTAATTATTTCATTTTCAGAAATAATATATATTGGGTTGAAAGCACCTGAATATTGTACTTCGTAGGTTTCATTGTTAATTATGCAAATAGAAATATCCATACCATCGTGCTGGTCTTCTATTTTTCCGCTTTGTTTTAGAGCTTCAATAACATAAGTTCTAAGTTCGTTTAGTACATTTCCCGATGTTATAACTTCGGGTTTTTTAACTATTTCATTTAAAAAAGCAATTCCAAGCATACTCATAAAACCACCGGGAACACCGTGCCCGGTACAATCGGCAACAAGCATAATTGTTAAATTGTTAATTTCTTTAACCCAATAAAAATCGCCACTAACAACATCTTTAGGTTTAAAAAGAATAAAATAATTGGTTAATAACTTATTTAATATTTCGTTGTTAGGTAATATTGCGTTTTGAATTCGTTGTGCATACCTAATACTTTCGGAAATTTCTTCTTTTTGTTGCAAAATTAAATCTCGTTGTTTTGATGCAATATCGAGTTGGGCTTCAATTTCATCGCGTTGCGATTCAATTTCGTCGCGTTGTGTTTCAATTTCTTCTTTTTGCTGCAAAATTTCGGCATTTTTAAGCATCAGCATTTGGTTTGCTTTTTTCCTTATTCGGTTTTGGCGAATGTATAAAATGGCTACAATAATAATTAGAAGAATACCTATGAAAAGTGCAATATTTATTATTTTTTGCTTTTTAATTTGTGCATTATTTTTAATAATTTGCTTTTCTTTTTTTTCTGTTTCAAATTTTGTTTGTAATTCGTCAAAAGCTTTTTTTCGGTCTAAACTAAAAATAGAATCTTTTAAATTGTGAAATTTTATTAGGTTACGATATGCATTTTTAAAATTACCTAAAGTAGAATCTAATTGTGCAATGTGTAAATATAAATCAACAGACTCTTTGTTTTCGCCAATTTCTTGCGAATATTTTAGTGCTTTGTTGTAGCTTTTTTGTGAATTTATATAGTCGCCACCTTCAAAATAAACCTGACCCAATAACTTGTAAGTTGCAATTAAATTATACGAATCTTTTAATTCTAAATAAAGTTTTTTCGATTCGTTTAAGTAATTAATTGAGTTTTTATACAAGCCAATTTCTAAATATAATTCTCCTAAATTAGAAAGAATCATTGCCGAACTGCGTTTGTTTCCTGTTTTTTCCCATATCAACGATGCTTTTTTAAAATATTTAATGCAAGTATCAATTTCGTTTTTGAAGTAATAAATTATTCCAATATTGTTTAATAGTAATGCTATTCCCTCATTATCATTCAATTCGCTTTTTAATTTTAGCGATTTATTGTAGTAATATAAAGCTCTTTCGTAACTTTCGAGTTGGTAATGCATATACCCAACATTGTTGTACGAAGTTGCCATATCGGATTTGTTGTTTGTTTTTTCTGCTAATCTTAACGATTTTAAATGGTATGTTAATGCTTTATTGATGTTAGATTTTGTTTCATAAAGAGCTCCCAAATTTACATACATTGCAGTCATAATTCTAATGTTTTTTGTTTTTTCGGCTCTATCTAAAGTTTTTTTAAAATAAACTTCAGCTAATTCGTATTTGCCTAATAAATAATAATTTAAGCCTATACTTTTGTTTATTGCAATAAAAAATATGTTTTTATCAGAATTACTTATATTTTTAGTTTTGTTAAAAAGAATTAGTGCTTTGTTGGTATATTTAACAGCACTATCAGTAGAAATAGACCGATATTGCAAAGATAGTTCTAAATACTTATTAATTATTGAAGTATCTGGCTTGCTTGTTTTTAATAGTTTTTTTAAACTATCTATTTTATGTTCCACATTTTGGGAAAACAAAATATTAGTTATTGCAAAAAAAGTTAATAGCAATAATTTTATTTTCATTGTGCAATATTACACACTAAAGATAATAACTTTTGCATATTATTTAATTATTCCGATAAAAAAATTAATTTTGTGATATGCAATTTAAAAATATAATAGGTCAAGAATTAATAAAAAAGCGATTAATAAATTCGGTTTTGAGCAACAAAATTAGTCATGCTCAACTTTTTTTTGGTTCTGAGGGAGTGGGGAAGTTAGCTTTAGCAATTGCCTATGCCCAGTATATAAATTGTACAAACAGAACTGAAACCGACTCGTGTGGAGAGTGTAATTCTTGCAAAAAATATAATAAACTTATTCACCCCGATTTGCATTTTGTGTTTCCGGTAGTAAAAATTAAGCCAGATTCTGTAAGCGACGATCATATTCAAAAGTGGCGAGATTTTGTAAATGAAAGTCCGTATTTTACATATAATCAGTGGGTTGGTCAGTTAGATAACGAAAATAAACAAGCAGGAATTTTTGTTCAAGAAAGCAAAAATATTTTAAAAAAGATAAATTTAACAAGCTACGAAAGTGAATATAAAGTTATGATTTTTTGGCTTGCCGAAAAAATGAATACAGAAACAGCAAACAAACTTTTAAAAATAATAGAAGAACCACCAAAAAAAACGCTTTTTATATTAATTTCAGAAGCTCCCGACTCTATTATTACAACAATAAAATCGAGAACACAGCCTGTAAACATTCCAAAAATTGAAAATTCTGCACTCAAATTATATTTGCAAGAAAATACAGAGTTTGCTGAAAATGAATATGATACTGCCATAAAATATTCAAACGGAAGTTTAACCTCGCTACTTAAATTTATTGACGATTCTGAAGAAAACAATGAGCTTTTCGACCTTTTTGTTAAGTTTATGAGGGTTTGTTACAAATATAATATTGATGAAATAAATGAACTAACAAAAGAATTTACCTCACTAACAAGAGAAAAACAAAAACGCTTTTTTTTATTGTCGGTAAGGCTTGTAAGAGAAAATCTTATACTAAATTTAGGCTTGCCCGAAATATCGATACTAACAACCGCAGAATATAATTTTTCTAGCAAATTTAGCAATTTTATTAAGTTTGAAATAATAGAAGATTTGGAAAACGAACTAAGCAAAGCTTTTTTAGATTTAGAAAGAAATGGCTCGGCAAAAATTATTTTTTACGATGTTGCTATTAAAGTTAATAAATTGTTGCGAAAAGCAAAGTAAAAAATAAGAGAGTATTTAAATACTAATTTTAAACAATATAAAACATTAATTTATATTTTTGTCGCTCAATAATTAAAAACAGTTGAGAAAAAAATTTGTAACAAATTTAGCATTATTACTCGCATTAAATTTACTAATAAAACCATTTTGGATTTTTGGAATAGACAGAACAGTTCAAAATTTAGTAGGTGCAGGCGAATATGGATTATATTTAGCATTATTTAATTGGTCGGTAATATTCAATATTTTACTCGACATAGGAATAACAAATTATAACAATAAAAATATAGCTCAAAACAATCAACTTGTTAGCAAACATTTATCAAATATTGTAGCATTCAAATTTATACTTTCCGGAATTTACGCAATAATTGTTTTAAGCATAGGCTTTTCAATGGGGTGGAATGGAAATGAAATGCACCTGCTCTTGTTTCTTGTTGTAAATCAGTTCCTTATATCATTTATACTATACCTTAGAAGTAATATTAGTGGATTACATTTCTTTAAAACAGATAGCATTATTTCGGTTATAGATAGGTTGTTGATGATAATTATAGTGGGATTTTTGCTTTTTAATGCAAATACAAAAGAAAACTTTAAAATAGAATGGTTTATCTATTCTCAAACAATAGCCTATTTAATAACACTTTTAATAACATTTATAGTGCTATATAAAAAACTAGAATTTTTTAAAATACGATTCGATAAAAATTTTTATATAGCATTTTTTAAACAAAGCTATCCGTATGCAATTTTAGTTTTATTGATGTCGTTCTACAACAGAATTGAACCAATAATGTTAGAGCGAATTTTGCCTAATACTTCCGAAATAACAGAAGTAACAAATTCAGGAGCCTATCAAGCTGGAATATATGCACAAGCCTTTAGAATTTTAGACGCATCGTCAATGTTTGGAGTTTTGTTTGCCGGACTACTATTACCAATGTTCGCAAAAATGATTAAACAAAAAGAAGATTTAGGAAAATTAGTTAAATTATCGTTTTCATTGATTATAGTACCAGCAATTATTTTAGCAGGTTTTTCTTTTTTTTATAGTAAAGAAATTATGAATTTGCTTTATAATGAGCACACCGAAACCTCGTCGCAATTACTTGGATTACTAATGCTTGGCTTTGTGTTTGTTGCTGCAACATATATTTTTGGAACACTTTTAACAGCAAACGGAAGTATGAAGCAACTTAATATAATGGCAACTTTTGGAATGTTATTTAATATAGGAATAAATTTTTATTTAATACCACAATTTATGTCAATAGGAGCCGGTTATTCGAGCTTACTAACACAGTTTATAACAGCCATAATTCAAGTATTTATTGCACAAAGTATATTTAAATTTAGAATTAACTATAGTTTTCTCATTAGATTGTTATTGTTTATTTTAGTTGTAATATTTTTAGGCTTTGCAGTTAAAGAATATATTGCAAACTGGATATTAGGATTTTTTGTTTTTGGTACAATATCATTAATTTTCTCTATAGCTATTAAATTAATAAGTGTAAAATCGCTAATAAAAATAATAAAAAGCGAAGAATAATATTTTTTAATTTCAATTTATTGTATATTAGACTTTTATGTATTATATATTATATAACATCTAAAAAAAAACAAAAAAAGAATATCATATTACTATATTTGGATACTTAAATAAAATATTTTTTTATGTACAAACAAATAGCTTTTATAATCATAACCATAATAACATTAAGCATTTTTTTATACTCAGTATCAATAATTTATAAAAATATTAAATTGTTGAAAAAAGCGTATCCCATAAAAGACCACATAAAACGACTAAAAATGCTATTAGAAATAGGTATAGGGCAAAATAAAATTATGCGGTTTCCACTAATAGGTTTTTTACACGCATTAGTTTTTTGGGGCTTTTTAGTAATACTTATTGGTTCGTTAGAAATGCTTATTGATGGCTTTTTAGGAACAGAAAAAATATTAGCATTTTTAGGAACAATTTACAATATATTGATGGCGTTAGGCGATATTTCGGCTTATGTGATAGGGATTTTAATAATAGTATTTTTGTTTAGAAGATTTTTTCTTCATATTAAACGTTTTTCGGGAATAGAAATGAACCATAAAAACCACGTAGATGCAAGTTTCGCCTTGTCTCTTATATTACTTTTAATGGTTTCTTTAGCATTAATGAATATTTCATATTTAAAAAGTTCTGATGAAATTGTTGGTCAATACCCAATAAGCAAATTAGTTGCAAACGTATTTTCATCATCAAAACAAAATATGCACGTTTTATACGAAATAAGTTGGTGGACACATATTTTGCTAATATTCTTTTTTGCTAATTATTTGCCATATTCTAAACATTTTCACGTGTTTATGTCGCTACCAAATGTTTATTTAAGCAGATTAACACCATATACTCAAATGACTAATATGGAGGCTGTTACAAAAGAAGTGAAAATAATGTTAGATCCAAATTTGGCTTATGCAAACACAAACTCTAACGAACCATTAGAAATAGCACGTTTTGGAATGAAAGACATTGAAGATGGTACGTGGAAAATGTATTTAGACTCATTAACTTGCACTCAATGTGGACGATGCACATCGGTTTGTCCGGCAAACCAAACAGGAAAACTACTATCACCAAGAAAAATTGTTAAGAATTTTAGAGAAAGAATAACAGAAAAATCTAAAGGACTTAGAAAAGATGCGAAATTTGACGATGGAAAATCGTTGTTCAAGGATTACATTTCGGCTGAAGAATTATGGGCTTGTACAACCTGTAATGCTTGCGTACAAGAGTGTCCGGTAAATATTGACCACCCATCAATAATATTAGAAATGAGACGATATATTTTTATGGAAGAATCTGCCGCACCATCACTATTAAATTCAATGTCAACCAATATTGAAAATAACGGAGCTCCATGGCAATATCCGCCAAGCGACAGGCTAAAATGGGCAGAAAATTTAACAATTAATATTAACGACTAATTTTATGGCAACAAAAAATATACACGTTCGCACAATGTTAGAATTAAATGCAGAAGGCAAAAAAGCCGAATATTTGTTTTGGGTTGGTTCTGCCGGCAGTTACGACGATAGAGCGAAAAAAATTACTCGTGCATTTGTTAAAATATTAGAATCCTGCAATATAGATTATGCAGTTTTAGGTCAAGAGGAAACCGATTCGGGCGATTCGGCAAAAAGAGCCGGAAATGAATTTCTGTTTCAAATGCAAGCAATGCAAAATATAGAAATAATGAATTCTTATGAGGTAAAAAAAATTATAACTTGCGACCCTCACGATTTTAACACAATAAAAAATGAATATCCCGAATTAGGAGGAAATTATGAAATTTTGCATCATACACAATTTATAAACAACCTTATTTTACAAGGAAAACTTAAAATTAACGATAAAGTTTTTTCCGGAAATAACATAACTTATCACGACCCGTGCTATTTAGGACGCGGAAATGGAGAATACAATGCCCCCCGAAACGTTCTAAAAACATTGAATTGTAATATAGTTGAAATGGAACGCAATAAAAGTAGAGCTCTTTGTTGCGGTGCAGGTGGAGCACAAATGTTTAAGGAAGCCGAAAAAGGAAATATGGAAGTGTTCGAACTAAGAACTATTGATGCATTGGCTGTAAATCCAAATATTATAGCTACATCCTGTCCGTTTTGTATGACAATGCTTACCGATGGAGTAAAACTTAAAAATAAAGAAAACGAAATTAGAGTTTTAGATATTGCCGAAATTATTGCAGAATCGCTTGGAATTTAATACTTTATTGAGGTATATATAAATATAAATGGGTTTATATGATAGGCAAAAAGGTAGAAAAATTTTATTTTGTACAATGATTATTTTAAATTAAATTTGGGGTAAATTAACAAGACGTAAATTAAAAATAAATATAATGAGTATTTTAGTAAATAAAGATTCTAAAGTTGTAGTACAAGGTTTTACCGGAGGTGAAGGTACTTTTCATGCAACACAAATGATTGAATACGGAACAAACGTTGTTGGTGGAGTTACACCAGGTAAAGGAGGTACAGAACACTTAGGAAAGCCAGTTTTTAATACAGTTGCAGATGCTGTTCAAAAAGCACAAGCAAACACATCTATAATATTTGTTCCACCGGCATTTGCTGCCGATGCAATTATGGAGGCTGCCGAAGCCGGAATAAAAGTAATTGTTGCAATAACTGAAGGAATTCCTACTTCAGATATGGTTAAAGTTAAAGAATATTTATCTGACAAAGATGTTAGAATGATAGGACCAAACTGTCCAGGTATTATTACTCCCGGAGAAGCTAAAATTGGAATTATGCCAGCATTTATTTTCAAAAAAGGCCGTGTTGGAGTTATTTCAAAATCGGGAACATTAACCTACGAAGCAGTTGACCAACTTACAAAAGTAGGCTTGGGACAATCTACAGCAATTGGAATTGGTGGCGACCCAATTATTGGAACTTCAACAAAAGATGCTGTAATGATGTTTATGGCAGACCCAGATACCGATGGTATTGTTATGATTGGTGAAATTGGTGGAAATATGGAAGCCGAAGCTGCTGAATGGATTAAACACAATGGAACTAAACCTGTTGTTGGTTTTATTGCCGGACAAACAGCTCCTAAAGGAAAACGTATGGGGCACGCTGGGGCTATTATTGGCGGTGCTAATGATACTGCTGCTGCAAAAATGGCAATTATGAGAGAGTGTGGCATTCA
Organism: Paludibacter propionicigenes; assembly: GCA_020721655.1. GTDB lineage: Bacteria > Bacteroidota > Bacteroidia > Bacteroidales > JAFGXI01 > DYMG01. Next base: position 30,274 of record DYMG01000013.1, read on the forward strand.
TGTTGTTGAATCGCCTGCTGAAATTGGTAAAAAAATGAAAGAGATTTTAGGATAATACTAATCTTATACTAAACCGCTAACAAAAGAGTGAAAACGAATTTTGTTAGTTTGGTTTAGTTTATGCCGATTGACTATCAATCTTAATTTTAAACGAAGTGAAAAAATTAAGTAACTTGATAGCAGTTCGGTATTAAATTATAAAAAAAGGTTATTTCAAATTTTGAAATAACCTTTTTTGTTATCGATTTTTACCTATTTTCTGCTATTAAATACTAACTAATATATCAATAATTTTAATAACATTATCGTCAAAATCAATTACTGGTGTAAATGTTTCGTTAACAAGTATTTCTTTACCATTAGGCAAAGTAATTTTAGAATCTCTGGAGACTATTTCATCGTTTTGAAGTTGTGCTTTTATTTCAGATAGTTTATCGTCGTTATTGCGTAAATCTGAAAATCCTAAGTAGTTTCTGTTAATAAAATCGTCTTCATTGTCTGATTCAAATAACACTAAAAATTTATCGTTTACTTTTTTAATATTACCATCAAAATCGAATTCAACAAAAGCTAATTTGTTTCCAATAGCTTTTAGTACGCCCTCCGATTCTTTTTCTTTAAGCGATAATTCTTCTTGAACAGCTAACATTTCTTCCATATTTTGTCTCATTTCCTCTTCTTGGGCTTTCATTTCTTCTTGTTGTTGCTGCGTTTGTTCTTGTGTGGCTTGCAATTCTTCTAAATTTTGTCGCAATTCTTCTTCTTGAGCTTTCATTTCTTCTTGTTGTTGCTGCGTTTGTTCTTGTGTGGCTTGCATTTCTTCCATGTTTTGTCGCATTTCTTCTTCTTGGGCTTTCATTTCTTCTTGTTGCTGTTGCGATTGCTCTAAAAGTTGAGCTGTCATTATGTTTGTTTTGGTTGTAGAAAGCGATGAGGCTATACTTTCAGCCAATTTTTCGATGAATTCTATATGGTATTTTTCGTATAAATTAAATGAAGCTATTTCAAGAACGCCAAATAATTTTTCTTCAACTTTTAGAGGAACAATAAGTATGTTTCTTGGGTTTGCGTCGCCTAAACCTGACGTTATGGTTATGTAATTGTCTGGCACATCGGTTAAGTAAATTGTTTCTTTTTCAATTGCACAAGTGCCAACTAATCCTTCTCCTAATTTAATTTCTTTGTCAACGTATTTTTTTCTGTCGTAAGCGTAAGCTGCAACTAATTCGAGTACTTTGTTGTTTTCGTCGGAATCGTTATAAAAGAATAAACCACCTTGGTTAGAGTTTGTGTATTTTACTAAATTTTTAATAATGTTTGCCGAAAAAATTTGAATATCGTTGTTATTTTGACGTAAAATATCGCCAAACTCGGCGTGCCCTCTGGTTGCCCAAGCACGTTTTTCGTCTTCGTCTTTTCTTTTTTGCTCGGCTATTTTTGCTTTCAATAGTTCGTCTCTCATTTCTAATAGGGCGTTACCCATTTGGTCGTTTTCGCTTATTAAGGTAAATTCAGTATCTAATTTGCCTTCTCCAATAGTTTTTGCAAATAGCGATGTTTTTTCTTGGTTTTGTATCAATAAATTTATCGATTCAATTATTTTGCCTAATGCGTCTTTTGAGTTAACTTTAATTTTACTTGTTATTTCGCCTTTAGAAAGTATTGAAATTTTGTTGTTTATTTTTTTTATTGGACTTAATACATTTTTGTATATGTTAATAATGTATATTCCACCTCCAAAGATAAAAGCTAAAATTGAAAATAATAATAAATAAAATAACATGTTTTTTATAAATTTTGTTTCAATTTCAGTATTAAATAGAATAAATAAATTTATGTTGTCGTTTAATGTGTTAACAGATATTTTTTTTATTATGTATTTATCAATGTTAAATATTTCTGAATTTTCTGTATTATTTAAAATATCTGATACATTGGGAATGTTCTTGTCAGATAAATAAACAGATTCGTTATTACTGTTGCTAATTAAATAATTTAAGCCGTTTGTTTTGTGAAAATAATTTGCGATTTCTTCAATTGGTTTAGAACTTATTACTATACCAACAATGGTTTCATTAAAAATAACCGGACTTGCAGAAATTAAACTTTCTCCATTAGTTGTTTTTGAGAACCCTGAAACTGTATTTCTTGAACTTGAAACTTTTTGTATAATTGAGTTAAGGTTTTCGCTATTAATTTCGTTGGTTGTGTTAGAATAAACTTTTTCGCCATTTGTTAAGTACATTGATAGGTTGAAATGCGAATTTTTATTTATTTTAGAGAATTCCTTGCCTAAAACTAAGGTGCAACTATCTTTTGTGTTTGTTTTATTGCAAACTGAAAAACCATCAATTACCGATTGTACTGATGCAAATAATTTTACTGATGTTTCTAATTGATTTGTTGTATAATCAATAACTTGAAATATGTTTTTGTGTTCAGTTTCAATTATGTTTTTTATTTTTTTATCGGTAGAATTTGAAAAAAAAGTACCGCCTATTGTTAGTGCAAGAATTATTATAATTAAAAATAAAAGAAACGGAGGTGCAATAATTTTGAATGTAGTACTTTTTAGAAAATTCATAGCAAATATTTTTTTTATTACAAATTTATAAATAATTAAGTAATTATTTGGTGCAAATATATTTTAATTATTACAAAAAACATAATACTAACAAACATAATAGATAAATATGAAATATTTACCGATTAATGTTTAGAAATAGGTTGTAACTTATTGTGTTTTAAGTGTGAGAATTATTTTTTTGAAATTTTAGTAGTTTCAAAAATAATTTTTTCCGCAACGTTTTTTACAGCAGTACCTTCAATAATAAAAATATTTTTGCTGTTAGCTTCGTTAAGTGTTCTAAGCATTAGTTTGTCTGCATCGTTAACTATTACTTCAATTTCACCTGTTTCATCTTTAAAAGTGAGTTTGCCAACTGCATTTTCGGGTGTAAAATTACCAACCAATTGTATTATAGTTTTTTCTGTTTGTATTTTATCAATATTAGCAGTAATTTTTTCCACTGTAAGAAGTTGTGCTTTTTTTAAAGTGCTTTCTGTTTGTGCACTTAACGAGAAACTTAGTGTTAAGAACAAGCTTAGTAATACTAATTTAGTTTTCATTTTTTTAGTTTTTAGAATTAAAATGTAAATGTAGTAAATAAATTTATATTTGTGATAATTTATTTTTATGTTTATTTGTAAAATGCAAACTATCTCCCCATTCATTATAAGCAATTTCGCTACCAGCAATGTTAATTCTGGCTTCTAAACAATTTTTACAATCTGAGGCTTCTTCGTTAGTGCAAGGTTTGTTTTTATAAAGGCTGTAGTCGTTTCTGAAAGTTACGGGTGTAATATTAGGCATAATTATGTTTGCTCCAATTTTTAATGCTTTTTCTCTGCCAATTGGGTCAATGGCTTGCATTGCAGTTGATGCAGCAATGTTAATGTTGGGCATAATTATTCGTAAAATTGCAATCATTTTTAGGGTTAAAACAAAACGTTTTCGTGGCGATAGTAATTTGGTTTTGTAACGAAATAGAGGTGTGTCTTCGTGTTCAATGTATGGTCCCATTCCGCACATATCAATGTCTAAGTTTTTCATAAATAGTAAATCGTCGGCTAAATTTTCAATTGTTTGAAACGGTAATCCAACCATTACACCTGTTCCTACTTGGTATCCGGTTTCTTTAAGTAATTTTAGGCAGTTTAGTCGGTCTTCGAAACTATGTTTTTTGTTTTTAGGATGAATTTTTTCGTATAAATCTTTAGATGATGTTTCAATTCGTAGTAAATACCTGTGAGCTCCAGCTTTGAACCATTTTTTATATGTTTTTTCACTTTGCTCTCCTAAAGAAATTGTTACCCCTAATGTGTTGTTTGATAGCGTTTTAATTTCTCGCAATAAGTTTTCTATTCTGTTTGTGAACTTGCAACTACTAATTTCTCCAGATTGTAAAACTATAGACCCATATTTTTCGGTATATGCAAATTTAGCAGAGTCTAATATTTCTGAATCGGTTAAATTGTAACGCTTAAAATTTGAGTTAGATTTTCTAATTCCGCAATAAAAGCAATCTTTTTCACAGATATTAGAAAACTCTATCAAACCTCTAAAATACACTTTGTTACCAATGTTTTTGTTTTTTATTTCTATTGATTTTTCAAAAAGTTTAGTGCTATCATTAGTGTTTAAATTAAGGAGGAAAATTATATCGTCTCGGTCTAATGTTGTTTTATTTAGTATTTTATCAATCATTTTATTTTTGTTTAATTGATAAAAAAGGTTCAATAACTCTGTCGAAAATTCCTGTAATGTAAGCAATTGCCATTCCGTAATTGCTAATAGGGATTTGGCGTTTTATTGCCGGCACAAGCCTGTTATTTAGTTGTTTTTGAGTTACAACGCAACCTCCACATTGAATTACCATAGTATAAGTTTCAATTGGATTTGGAAAAACTGTTAAGCCCGATGCGAAATCGAAATTTAGATTTTTTCCGGTAAATTCTTTTAACCATTTTGGAAGTTTTACTCTGCCAATATCTTCACAATTTACTTGATGAGTGCACGATTCTAACATTAAAATTGTATCGCCATCTTTAAGTTTAGAAATATACGGTGTTCCTTCTATGTATTTTTCAAAATTGCCTCTATACCGGGCTAAAGTAATGCTAAAACTTGTTAGTAGAAAATCTTTTGGAATTGTTTCGGAAACCATTTTAAATGCCTGACTATCAGTTACTGTAAGTGCAGGTTTAATTCCAAGTTTTAAAAAATCGGTTATTTCGGTTTCTTTAACAGTTATGCAAATTGCATTGTTATCTAAAACATCTCTAAGAGCCATTACTTGAGGTAATATCATTCTGCCTTCCGGAGCTTCTCCATCAATTGGAGTTATAAGCAGAACAATATCTTTAGGTTTAATAATACCTTTAAAAAGCGATTTTTTTTGATAAGCATTTTCGGGCATTTCCTCAATAATATTTGTTATTAATGAGGCTAAAATTTGTGGTGAATGTATAGTAAAATCAATAATTCTTGAATTAGTAGTTTTTCTAATTTTAGTAATTGTGTTGTCGGTAATTTTTTCCAAATCTGATTTTGTATGAACAATTAAGTAAGGTATATTGTACTGGTTAAATTCGTTTATAATTTTTAGTTCAAAACTATCAAAAATATTATTTGAAATTACTAAAATGGCAAAATCGACAGTTGGAATTACACTCATACTTTTATTTACACGCATAGTTCCTAGTTCGCCAACATCGTCTATTCCAGCAGTATCGGTTATAATTACAGGTCCAATACCAAAAATTTCTATCGATTTTTTAACCGGGTCGGTTGTGGTTCCGGCTTGGTTAGAAACTATTGCAACATTTTGACCTGTTAGTGAATTTATTAATGAACTTTTGCCCAAGTTTCGTCGTCCAAAAATACCAATATGTGGTTTTAAATCTTTTGCCATTTTTAAAATATTTATATGAATTTTTAGTAATAAAGGTCTCGTTCTCCTTGTTTTAATTTTTCAATTTTTTCTAGTACAGAAACTTTCATTTCATCGGAACTTAAGTTTTCAATGTTTTTAGCAATTACTTTCCAGCCTTTTTCTTTTGTATGATTAGGTGCATAATCAATTATATATTCAACTAAAGTTAAGATGGCATTTGGTGTGCATTTGTTTTTTATAAATCCGGGAACGGAAAATTCCATAAAATGTTCGCCGGTTCTGCCTAATCTGTAGCAAGCCGTGCAAAACGACGGTATCATATCGTTATCTAAAAGCTCATCAATAACTTCGTTTAATGAGCGGTTATCGCTAAGTTTAAATTGCTCTTTATTAAGGTTTTGATGTTCGTTAATGCTGTTAGAATAGCTTCCTAATTCTATTTTAGTTCCACCATCAATTTGAGAAACCCCAAAATGAATAACTTCGTTTCTAAGTTCAGCACTTTCGCGAGCTGTTAAAATCATTCCTGTGTAAGGCACTGCAAGCCTAAGTATTGCAATTAGTCGTGCAAAATCGGCATCATTAACAAAATAGCTATCGTTTATATCGCATTTTGAGAAATCTTTAATTCGAGGAAATGAAATTGTGTGAGGACCAATATTATAGCATGCTTCTAAATGGTTTGTGTGGCGAACTAATGCAAGAACCTCAAAACGCCAATCGTAAAGACCAAAAAGAGCTCCAATTCCAACATCGTCTAAACCAGCATCTTGGGCTGTGTCTAAAGATGTTAATCGGTAATCGAAGTCAGATTTTTTGCCAAAAGTATGATATTTTTGGTAGGCTGTTTTATTATAGGTTTCTTGAAATATTTGGTAAGTACCAATTCCAGATTGTTTAACTTTTTTGAAACCTTCTAACGATAGTGGAGCAGCGTTAATATTTACTCGTCGAATTTCGCCGTTTCCTTTTTTTACATTGTATGCAAGTTTTACAGTATGAGCAATATAGTCGGCATCGTAATCGGTATGTTCTCCATAAACTAAAATTAACCGTTTTTGTCCGTTATCTTCCAGAGCTTCAATTTCTTGCATTATTTGTTTGTCGTCTAGCGTTTGTCGAATTGCGTCTTTGTTAGTTGCTCTAAAGCCACAGTAAAGGCAGTTGTTCGAGCATTTATTTCCTATGTAAAGTGGTGCAAAAAGTACAATTCTATTGCCATAAACAATTCGTTTAAGTTCGCGTGCTCCTTGTTTAATTTCTTCAATTAATTCGGGTTCGTTGGCGTTTAAAAGAATAGCCGTTTCTTCTAAATTTAGGCGGTTTTTTGCTAAAGATTTAGCAATTACTTCTCTAACTTTTTCTTTTGTAGATGTTGTGTTATTTATGTAATTCCAAATTTCATTTTCATCGATAAAAGCTTTGCCTTTTTCGTCGGAAATAGCGTATTTTTCTGGAGTAAATTTCATTTTAATTTAATTTATTGATTAGTATTTTAATATTTGCACCAGGTATTTTTCCAATTTTACCTGCAAGTGAGTTAATTGTGTTAACCTCTGATTCTAAAACGAGGGTTATGATGTTGAAACTTTTGTATGGAATGGAAAGCCCTTGACGTGCAATAATTTCTGATGCGTATTCGCTTAGAATATTATTTACCATAGAAATATGGCTACTATTTTTTTCTATAGTAATAAGTGCCGAAGCTATTTTTTTATCCTTTTCCATAAGTTAATACTAAAAGATTAGGTTTTTATTTTATGTAAAATACTCAATATTAAGATTTTGTCTTTATATTAAGTTGCAATTTAATAAAAGAGTGCTCACAACAAAGTGAGCAACTCTTTAATTTGAAAATAATTTTTTAAAAGAACCTATAAAAACTAACTAACTAATATCTATTGCGTTTGCGATAGTGAGTATGAAGTAATTCGTGCGATTTATGTCCGAGAGGTTTTACTAAAAATTCGTCGTAAATTTTTATAATTTCTGGATTTTCGTGCGACATACGAATAGGTTTAGACATATCTTCTTCGTAAATTGCTTTTGTTCTTTTTGCACGAATTTCGGCATTTGTAGGAATTGGTTGTCCGCCACCACCAATGCAACCACCTGGGCAACCCATAACTTCAATGAAGTGGTAGGGTGATTTTTCGGCAGCAATTTCGTCCATAATTATTCTTGCATTTTTAAGTCCGTGAGCAACTGCTACGTTTAAATTTGCACCTTCTAAAAATTTCCAATCAGGAAGACAGCCTTCAATTTTAACACTTGCGGCTCTTATACCGTCGGTTCCGCGTACAGCGGTAATATTTAGATTTTCGAAAGGAACACTTCTTCCTGTAACAACTGCGTATGCTGTACGTAGTGCGGCTTCCATAACTCCACCTGTTGCTCCAAAAATTACTGCGGCACCGGTCGATTCTCCCATAATGCTATCGAATTTAGAATCTTCTAAGTTTTTGAAGTTTAAACCAGCTTGTTTTATCATTAATCCAAATTCTCTTGTGGTTAAACCCGCATCAATATCTCTATAACCGCTAGAGTTCATTTCCGGACGGTTAGCTTCGTATTTTTTTGCAGCACAAGGCATAATTGCAACGCTTACAATGTTTTTAGGGTCTATACCTTTCTTTTGGGCGTAGTATGTTTTTGTTAGTGCACCAAACATTTGTTGAGGCGATTTGCAAGTAGATAAGTGTCCTAAGTGATTTGGGAACATGTGTTCTATAAATTTAACCCAACCCGGAGAACAAGAAGTTATCATAGGAAGTTTTACTTCTTTATTTGAGTCAACTAACACAGCTTTTAGTCTGGTAAGAAGTTCGTTTCCTTCTTCAATAATTGTAAGGTCGGCGGCAAAATCGGTATCTAAAACAGAATCTACACCCATTTTACGCATAGCTGTAACCATTTTTCCAGTAACTCGTGTGCCTATTTCGTAGTCGAACATTTCGCCAAGAGCCACACGTACTGATGGAGCTGTGTTCATAACAACGTGTTTTGTAGGGTCTCCAATTGCGTCCCAAACATCATTAAAATAGCGACGTTCGGTTAAAGCTCCTGTTGGACAACGATTTACGCACTGTCCGCAATTTGTGCAAACAACTTCGTTAAAAGGTAGGTCCATAAATGTAGAAATTTTCATTTCATGACCTTTATTTGCGGCAGTTAGTGCGTTTACGTGTTGTAATTCGGCACAGGTTCTTACGCAACGTTGGCATCTAATGCATTTGCTGTCGTCTTTTTCTATAGACCACGATGACTTATCTACTTTTATATTTGGTTTTAGAACGCTTAAATATTTATTGCCATCTACATTATATTCTGCTGCTAAATTTTGTAATTCGCAGTTTGTATTTCTGTAGCAAGTGGTACATTGAGTATTGTGTTCAGAAATTAATAGAGAAACTATGTCTTTTCTAGCATTTCTAACTTTAGCTGTGTTTGTAAAAATTTCCATTCCGTTTTCGGCTGGAGTTGCACAAGATGCTTCTAATCTGTCTTTTCCTTTTACCTCTACAACACAAACTCTACAATTACCTGCAACACAAAGGTCTTCGTGGTGGCAAAGGGTAGGAATATTTACGTTTATTTTTTTTGCGGCATCTAATATGGTCATTCCTTTTTCGACTTCTATTGTTTGCCCGTCTATTATTAAATTTATGGTTGACATTTTTTTTATTTTTTATTTTAGTAAAACTTTATTTTATAGAAAACTAATTTTGTAGTATTCTAATAAAGCATTTCTTCTCTAAAGTTTTTAACAATTGAAGCAAAAGAGTTAGTAACAGACTGTCCTAAGCCACATTTAGAAGTTATTTTCATAGTTTTGCTTAGTTTAATGAGTTCGTCGAGATATGTATCGGGTTTTTCTCCAGATTTAACAGCTTCAATACCTTTAAGTAGTTGTTGAGTTCCAACTCTGCAAGGAGTACATTGCCCGCAAGATTCTTCTGCAAAAAAATCAAGATAATTGTGAATTACATTGTACATTGAGCGGGTGCTGTTAAAAAGCATTGTTGCACCTCCAGTTGTGTTACCTTCACCAATTATTGATGTTTCAAATTCTTTTCTAGGTATACAAAAGCCAGCAACACCGCCTATTTGAACGGCTTTTGTGTCGCCGTCGCCAAATTCATTTACGAAATCGGATATTTTCATTCCTAATTCTAGTTCGTGAACGCCTTCTTTTGGTGAGTCGCCAGATATTGAGAATAATTTAGAGCCTCTTTGGTCTTTTGTTCCGTATGTTTTATATTCGGTAGAACCATATCTGCATACCATTGTTGCTGATGCAAAAGTTTCTACGTTGTTTACCAATGTTGGTTTTCCTAAGAATCCGTTTTGAATAGGGAAAGGTGGTTTGTTTCTTGGTTCGCCTCTTTTTCCTTCCATAGATTCTATTAGAGCTGTTTCTTCTCCGCAAACGTAAGCTCCGGCTCCGTTAAAAATTTCAATTGAAAAAGTTAGTCCAAATTTTTTTGAGTATTCATCAAAAATTGCAAGTTCTTTTTTAAGTTCAGGAATTAAGTATTTGTATTCGGCACGTAGGTATATTATACCGTGTTTTGCGTTTCCAATCCAAGCAGCAATAGCCATTCCGGAAATAACTTTACGTGGCACTTCAACAAGTAGTTTGCGGTCTTTAAAGGTTCCGGGTTCGCCTTCGTCGGCATTACATATTACATATTTTTCTTCGTTGTTTTCTGCTGCAAAAAATTTCCATTTTAAACCTGTTAGGAAACCGGCACCACCTCTGCCTTTTAAGCCCGATTCTATTAGCTCATTTACGACAAAAGTTTTATCCTTTTGCATTGTGTTTTTGAGTATTTCGTATGGTTCTACAGAATACGGACTAAAAATTATATCTGCTTTATTTAATTTATTGTTTGCCATGACTTTATTTTTATTTGTTTCTATAATTACGAATAATCTCGTGAATTTTCTCGGGTGTTAAATGAGTGAAAGGCTCGTTGTTTATAAGCATTGCAGGTCCAGAATCGCATAAGCCTAAACAATTTGTTTGTAAAAGGGTAAACTTTTTGTTTATTGTAGTTTCTCCTAATTTTATTCTTAATTCGTCTTCTAATGCTTTTAAAATTTTATGCTTTCCTTTCATATCGCAAGTAATAGATTTGCAAATTCTAATTACATATTTACCAACCTCTTTATCTTCAATAAAGGAATAAAATGAAGCTGTTCCGTAAACATCTGCTGCAGATATATCTAAAGCTTTTGCAATGCAAATCATATCTTCGTTATCGACATAATTTTTTTTCTCTACAATACCATTTAATATTGGTATAAGAGCTTTACGTTCTCGCCCGTAACGCTCAATTTTTTCTTGAATTATTTTAGCAACTTCTGCCATAATATTATTGTTAAATTTATTTTATAAATGTATTTCGCATTTAAAAATAGTTCTATGATTTTTAATGTGCTATTTAATGATTTTTATCATTAGTTTGTTTTGTAAATTGCTTTTTAGGTTGTTTTTTTAGGATAGTGTAAATATACCTAATTTTTTATAAATATTTGCATTTTGGAATTAAAAATTTAATTTATTGTGATACATTTGTTGAACAACAATAGAAAAATTAGAAAAA
>DYMG01000080.1:0-8279 GCA_020721655.1 Paludibacter propionicigenes
CAAAATAAGCGTATCAGACGAAAAACTCTCATCACGTGGTGGGTTAAAATAATTGGATTATAGATGTTTTTGATTTTAAAATAGAATTTTAGTGAGAAAAATTATTGCTGTGAATAATGCGGGTTAATCAAAATGTTAACTGCTTTTTTAAGGATTGAAAAACTAATTAACAATTCTATCAATAAATAAAATACCATTTAAATGATCTATTTCGTGTTGAAAAATTACAGCCGTAAATTGAGTTGAAGTATATCCATCAACAACTTCTTTGTGATGAGAGCCATCTAATAAATCGTACTCAACCCCTACTGCCCTATAACGCAATGTTTTACCGGTTACATTTGGCACTGATAAACAACCATCACCATTAAAATTAATCATAAGCTCGGAAGTCATTACTATTTTCGCATTTAAATAAATTTCGTAAGGTTTCCCAACTTTATCTAAACGTTTTACCCAAATAATATTTCTATTAATACCCAATTGTGGAGCGGCAATTCCAACACCACCTTCGTCAAGCATTGCTTTTTTCATTCGCTTAATTAAGGTGTTTAAATACAAATCTGTTGAATCTACAACGACATCAATAGAAGTTTTTCTTAAAACTAACGAATCGGCATAATTTGTTGTTAAATATACCCGCATTGCTAAAGAAGTATCTCCATACAATATTGAGTCTTTCTCCATTTTAGTCCATTCTAACGAAGGCTTAACAACTTCGTTTGGAGTTGCAACAGAAGTTTCTTCTTTTTTGCAACTAAAAAGCAATACAATTATTAATATTAAGAAATAAAAACGTTTCATAAATATTATTTTTCAACAAAAATATAAAATAAAAATCATTTATGTTTACAAACATTATAAAATAACATACAAAAAGTATAACATATAAAAGTATTAATTAGTAGCTTTGCAATGTAAATATCCTTAAAAAAAAGATAAAAATGGCTAGTTTTACAAAACAAGATGCGTTAGATTACCACGCAAAAGGAAGAGCAGGAAAAATTCAAGTTGTTCCCACAAAACCTTATAGTACACAAAGAGATTTATCGTTAGCATACTCTCCGGGAGTAGCTGAACCATGTTTAGAAATTGAGAAAAACCCTGAAGATGCATACAAATATACTGCAAAAGGAAACTTAGTAGCAGTTATTTCAAATGGTACTGCAGTATTAGGGTTAGGCGACATAGGTGCTTTAGCAGGAAAACCCGTAATGGAAGGAAAAGGTTTACTATTCAAAATTTTTGCCGACGTTGATGTGTTTGATATAGAGATAAGTACAAAAGATATCGATAAATTTATTGAAACAGTAATAGAAATTTCTCCAACTTTTGGTGGAATTAACTTAGAAGACATAAAAGCCCCAGAGTGCTTTGAGATAGAAAGAAGAGTTAAAGAAGCCTTAGACATACCAGTTATGCACGACGACCAACATGGTACAGCAATTATTTCTGCTGCCGGTTTAGTTGGTGCAATGGAAATAACCGGAAAAGATATTTCTAAAGTTAAATTAGTTGTTAGTGGAGCTGGAGCATCGGCATCGGCTTGTACAAAACTATATATGGCTTTAGGTGTTAGAAAAGAAAATATAGTAATGTGCGATAGTAAAGGTGTACTTTCTACAAGAAGAACAGACCTTAACGAAGCAAAAAAAGAATTTGCTGTTGATACCGATGCCGTTACAATATCTGATGCTCTTAAAGGTGCCGATATTTTCTTAGGATTATCGGTAAAAGGAGCTATGAGCAAAGAAATGCTTGCATCTATGGCACCAAGTCCAATAGTATTTGCAATGGCAAATCCAGACCCAGAAATTACTTACGAAGATGCGTTAGCTACACGTACCGATTTAATTTTTGCAACCGGACGTTCCGATTATCCTAATCAAATTAATAACGTATTAGGTTTTCCTTTCATTTTTAGAGGTGCTTTAGATGTAAGAGCCACAGCAATTAACGAAGAAATGAAACTTGCTGCAGTTTATGCACTTGCCGCTTTAGCAAAAGAACCAGTACCAGATGTTGTTAAAAAAGCATACAATAAATCTGAAATGAGCTTTGGAAACGAATATATTGTTCCAAAACCTTTAGACCCTCGTTTAATTGAGTACGTTGCTACGGCAGTTGCAAAAGCAGCTATAGAATCTGGTGTTGCCCGAAAAACAATTACAGATTGGGACGGATATAAAGAAGAACTACGCGAAAGAATGGGTATAGACCACGCAATTATGAGGTCTATGACTGTTAAAGCTAAAACCGACAAAAAAAGAGTTGTTTTTAGCGACGCTAACAACATAAAAGTTATACAAGCCGCACGTATATTGTTAGACGATGGTATTGCTACACCTATTTTACTTGGCAGAAAAGACAGAATAAATAATCTTGCAAAAGAAAATGGAATAAATATTTCCGATATGTTACTTGTTGATAGCACAAGTCCAGAAAACGAAGAAAAAAGGAACCAATTCGCAGAATTATTATTTCAAAAGAGAATTCGTAAAGGAATTACCAAAATTGACGCACAACGCTTAATGTATAATCGCGATTATTACGGAGCTGCAATGGTTGAAACAGGCGAAGCAGATGCTATGATTTCTGGTACTACAACTAAATATGCCGATGCTATTAAGCCCGCACTTCAAATAATTGGGAAAAAAGACGACGTTTCTAAAATTGCAGGAATGTATATCATAAATACAAAAAAAGGAGTTTACTTTTTTGCTGATACAACAGTTAATATGAAACCTACTGCCGAAGACTTGGTAGATATTACACTACTAACAGAAAAAGCAGTAAAAACTTTTGGTGTCGACCCTGTTATGGCTATGATTGGTTATTCAAACTTTGGATCATCAGAAGGAGACTCATCTTCAAGACTTGCCGATGCTATAAAAATACTTCACGAAAAACATAGCAATGTTATGATTGATGGAGAAATGCAAGCAAATTTTGCTCTTAACAAACAAATGAGAATTGAAAGATATCCTTTCTCAAAACTTGGAAATAGAGAAGTAAATACCCTTATTTTCCCTAATCTAAGTTCAGGAAATATCGCTTATAAAATGATGCAAGAAATAGGTTCATCAGAAGCAATTGGTCCAATTTTAATGGGACTTAAAAAACCAGTACACGTTCTACAACTTTCAAGTTCTGTAAGAGAAATTGTTGATATGGCAACTATTGCTGTTGTTGATGCTCAGAATAAATAAACTGTGAAATTATATAAAAAATCCTACTCAAAAAATGAGTAGGATTTTTTTTTGTAAAAAACTAATATCTCATTACAGTAAAGTTTATATATTTTCAAATATTTTGTATCTTTAAAAACAAAAAATGGTAAAAATTTTAAGTCAAGAAAATTCTGTACTAAATACATTTATAGCCGAAATGCGTGATGTAAAAGTACAAACCGATAGAATGCGATTTAGAAGAAATTTAGAAAGAGTTGGCGAAATTTTTTCTTATGAAATAAGCAAAACTTTAAACTATACAGGTGTAGATGTACAAACTCCACTGGGTGTAGCAAATACAAAATTAATGACAAACGAAATTGTATTAGGTACAATTTTAAGAGCAGGCTTACCATTTCATCAGGGTTTTTTAAACTATTTCGACAAAGCAGAAAATTCATTCATTTCTGCCTATAGAAAATACCATAAAGACGAAACTTTCGACATAAAAATAGAATATATTTCAACAGCCAATATCGAAAACAAAACACTAATTATGATAGACCCAATGCTTGCTTCCGGAGCATCAATGGTTTATGCTTTACAAGCACTTTTAAAATATGGAGTTCCAGAACACATTCATATTGTTGGAATTTTTGCAAGCAAAGAAGGTATTGAATACATCAATAAAAATTTAGCAGGAGTTAAATATACTATTTGGACTGGAGTTATTGACAAAGAATTAACCGTAAAATCGTACATTGTACCAGGTATTGGCGATGCCGGCGATTTAGCGTATGGCAATAAATTTTAAGAATTATGAAAAATACCTTAATTGTTGTTTTAATATTTAGTTATTTGTCAGTGTTTTCACAATCGGTTGGATTTTATTTTCAACGAGGAAGTGAACGTTTAGAAAAACACGATTACACTAATGCAATAGCCGATTTTAAAGAAGTTTTAAGCAAAAAGAAAGATTATACAGAGGCTTATCTTGAAATGGGAAAAGCTTATGTTGGATTAAAAAAATACGACGAAGCAATACAATCTTTTTCAACCGCAATAAAGCAGAAAAACAATTATTTTGATGCTTATTTAGAGCGAGCAAACACATATATTAGTATTGGCAAAAAAGATAATGCAATAAACGATATGTCAACAATAATTAAACTAAAACCCGAATACTTAAATGTTTATGAAACACGTGGCGATATGCTTTTTGCTGAAAAAGATTATAAAAAAGCTTTATCAGATTATTTGCAAGCCACTAAACTAAACACAAAAAGGCATACTACCTATTACAATTTAGCAGAAATTGAGATTGGAAATAAAAAAATAGACGAAGCCATAACTTATTATAAAAAAGCTATTCAATTTAAGTCGTCCGATGCACTATCTAATACAAAACTTGGATATATCTATTTTGATAAAAAAGATTACAAAATAGCCTCAGAATACTTAGAAACAGCCATAAAACTTCAAGATTTTTCTGAAAAAACACTAAAAACAGTATCGGATTGTTACTACTTTTTAAAAAATTACGAATCTGCCGAAAAAGCTTATTCAAAAATGCTAAAAGTATTTCCTAATTCTAACAATAATGAAGTTTATAACAGACGCGGAGAATGTTATACCGAACAGCAAAAATACGATTTAGCTGTAAAAGATTTTACAAAAAGTATTGCTATAAATCGTGAAAACGTAGATGCTTATTTTTTAAGGGCTTATGCAAATGTGAAATTAAATAAGGAAAAATTATCGATAAAAGATTTTACAAAATCGCTCCAATTAAATCCAAAATGCTTTAAAGCTTACGAAAAAAGAGGCGAATATTATTTTAATCAAAAAAAATATAACGAAGCTTTAAGCGATTTTAATAATGCTGTAAAATACAATATCGAACCGTCATCACGTTTATTTTACTTGCGAGGGGCTAGTTTTTTTAATTTAAAAATGACAAAAGAAGCTTGTGCCGATTTAAAAAAAGCTTCGGAAATGGGCTATGAACCTGCTACAAAAGATTTAAAAAAGAACTGCTTCGGAATGTAATACCTATTTTACTTTCAATATAGTCCAATTTCAACTTCGTCTTTTTCGACTTCCGAACAATTACGGAACACGGTGTTTTATAAATACCCCAATTTGTATAATATTTACACCAAATAATCATTACTATAAAAAAATGAACAGATAAAAATTGTTTTTCATTTGCTAATTATATCTAATAGATATTATTTTTTAGGTGCACCTGACTTCTCACATAGGTTACAATCATAAAAACGTAATCGGCTAATAATCAGACAGTATGTGTTTTGAGTTAATGGTTTTTTGGGTTGTAGTGCCTTAGAGCAAATTACTCATTATTCGGGACTTTGGCAAGTAGAAGAAACATTCAGAATTAGCAAACATGATGTAAAAATGAGACCTGTTTAGCATTGGACAGATAAACGAATAAAGGCACATATTGCTATCTGTTTTATGGCTTTATCATGCATGCATTTTGCCGAATACGAAGTTGCCGCAAGATACAAGAAAATTAGTCTGGCAGAAATCAGACACTTACTAAAACAAGTCCAAATAAACTCTACGCTCTTCCTTCAAAAATTCAAGAAGATGCTTTTAAAATATTACAACTTTATGACATAAAACATATCACAACTCCTTTTGAAATTGTTTAAAAAGTAGTGCCTATACAAAATTGCACCACCCTGAATATCTGCGTCTTATGTTGCATAATGTGCGAAGTCAGGTGTTTTCATCTTTTGTGAGTATCTGAATAATAAAAATAGCATTATTCGGAATCAATATAAATAGTGAATGCTTTTTAATGGCAATTCAATCAACAGAAAATTCAATCGCTCAATTTAGGTTTGAGTTAATCTGTGGTTTTAACCCCAATTTATATGTGCAACATCTTTTTGGGCTTTTTCGAAATCTTTATGTTGTCCTATGTCTAACCAATAACCACGGATGGGGTAGTGAATTAATTTTTTACCTGTGTTTATTACAGCTTCCATAAAATCGGTAGCATTATAAACTTTGTTTTTTGGTACTAGATTTAAAACTTCTTTTTTAAATAAGTATATACCAGCATTTGCAAAATAGTTATAACTTGGTTTTTCTTTTAACGATTTAACTATTCTGTTATCGTCATCAAAAATTGCATAAGGTAAGTTAACTTCATAAGGTATGGAGGCCACTAACATATCAGCATTTTTTTCTAAAAATGTTTTATAAAAATCTTCGTAATTTATGTTGGTTAACAAATCGGAATTCATTAACAAAATAGTATTGTTTTTAAAATTATTTATTAAACTTAATGCACCTGCTGTACCTAACATTTCAGGTTCGTTTACTATATTAAAATTAATTTCAGAATTGTAGTTTTGGCAATATTCTATTATTTGTTCGCTTAAATAGTTTACTGTAATATGTTGGTTTGAAATGCCATATTGGTGCAATCTGTCAAAATTATAAGATATTATTTCTTTGTTACCTATTTTAAGTAATGGTTTAGGTGTTTTTTCGGTTAAAGGTCTTAAACGAATTCCTTCTCCGCCAGCCATAATAACGGCATCAATCGGTAATATTGATTTTATTTCTGTAAAATTGTAAATTTTAAGCAATTTCCCATTATTGTCTAATAAAGGAACAGCTTTTAAGCGTTTTGCTCTAAATTCTTGAAGTTTTGGAAAATTATCTTCATTTTCGATTAAAAAACTGAAGTTTTTAAAAGAAAATTTATCTAAAGTATCATTTAATTGTAAGCCATTTATTAAACCACGTCTAATATCGCCATCGGTAAGTGTACCAATAACTTTTTCAGTGTCATCAATAACAAAAACAGTTAGTAATTCAGGTAATTCGTTTAGCTTTTTAAGGGCATCAATAATGGTAGCCGTTTCTTGTATTGTGTATTTGTTTAAGTTTTTCATCGAAAAAGTTTTTTTTAAATTTATTTATTTTAATCTAATTAGTTTTAGTATTTCTTTAATTTTTGATGCTGTATTACCATTACCGTATATGTTGCAATTAGTAGATATTTTTTTTGTTTTTATGTTGTTTACAGCTTCTAAAATTGCTTGCTTTTCTATTTTTGTATTTACAATATTTGGAGTAATTAATCTTCCTTTTTGACGGTTTCCCAAATTTATTACCCATTTTGGAAAAAACGCAGCCTCAACAAACCCACTTGATGTGTTACCTAAAAGAAAAATACAGTGTTTCATACAAGTTAAATATCCTTTCATTCCAAAACTTTCTATAAGAATAATACCCTCTTTGTTTTTAGCAAATTTTTCTATTTCAGTTCTAATCATTAATCCCATAGTATCTGCATTTGGCATAGTAATAACTATTTGATAAATTTTTCTTAAATCTTCAAATGAATTTAAAAGTTCATTTATATAGATTCCATTTTTATCTAAACTTACTGTTTCGGGGTGAAAAGTTGAAAGTATTGTAGGTTTGTTTAAGTTTATATTAAATTTATTTTCAAATTCTTCTTTCGAAAATAGTTTTACTTTTTTTAAATTATCAATACTTAAAGCCCCTACATTAAATACATTTTCGGGATTTTTATTTATTTCGATAGCTCTATTTTTATATTCTTCTGTTGCTACAAATAAATATTTGCTCATTAGTGAAATACTGTGCCTATAAGCATTATCAATGGCTCCTAAGGTAGTTTCGCCCGCATGCAAATGTGCAAATTTTACACCGAATGGAAATCCTGCCGATACTGCAGCAAACATTTCGTAACGGTCGCCAAGTGCAAAAACCAAATCGAATTTATTGTTTTCCCAAAATTCGGAAAAAACATTAATTGATTTAGCCATTGTTTTTGAAATATCTAATGGTTTATCACCTTGTGGTATTGTATCTAATTTGTGAGTTATATTATAACCAGCCTCTGTTATTTCTTTAATTGTATAACCATGATTTTCAGATAAATGTGTTCCAAAAACAATTAATTCTATATTAAAAAAATCATCGTTTGATAACTCTTTTATTAATGGAAGATATACTCCAAAATCAGCCCTAGTACTTGTAAGTATTCCTGTTTTCATGTTTTTTACCATTAAGAAGTTAAGTTAATTAAGTTTTTTT
>DYMG01000080.1:8379-10996 GCA_020721655.1 Paludibacter propionicigenes
GATATATTCCTGTTTTCATGTTTTTTACCATTAAGAAGTTAAGTTAATTAAGTTTTTTTTATTGTTAATTAATGCCTTAATGGTTGTTAATTGATGATATATTCCTGTTTTCATGTTTTTTACCATTAAGAAGTTAAGTTAATTAAGTTTCTATTCGTCTTTTAATTTATTAAATATATCATTAACAAAAGGTTTCATTGTTTTTGTAATGTTATCGGTGTAAAAATTTATTAATAAACCTTGTGGTTTTTTTAATAATTTCATATAAGTTAACAATTGTGCATCGTGAATAGGTAATATATTTTCAATAGCTTTTAATTCCACTACTATCGTGTCGTTTACTAGTAAATCTAATCTTAAATCTGTATCTAAATCAATCCCTTTGTAGTGAACAGGGACTTTAAGTTGTTGCTTTACATCAAAACCCTGCAACTCAAGTTCGTATTTTAAGCATTTTTCATAAACACTTTCTAATAAACCTGGTCCTAATTCTTTATGAACATTTATAGCACACCCAACAATTTTATATGATAAGTCTGTTACTTCTTTTTTTGTCATATTTTTCCTTTATTTATCATTAAGAAGTTAAGTTTTTTTATTGTTACTTAATGGTTATTAATTTAAGATATCGTCCTATTTTCATGTTTTAAACCATTAAGAAGTTAAGATAATTAATCTTTTTCTTATTGTTACTTAATGCCTTAATGGTTATATCATTATTAAATCATCTTCTTCAAAATCACTAAGAGCCTTTTTCCCAATTATATCGTTCCACCGCAGAGGCGAAATTCCGTTTCCTGGTCGTTTCACAGTAATATTATTTTCCGTAAAAACTTCTCCTTTTTTAATATTACATGAAGCAACAATGCTTTTTCTGGCTATTGGTTTATTTTTAATTTCAGAATCAGAGGCTTGTTTTATTCCATTGCCAATTGCGTTTTCTATATTCCTAATTGCCAACACCATTGCTTTAAGTTCGTGAGGCTCAAGACTTGCCACGTGGTCTGGACCTTCCATTGTTTTATCTAATGTAAAATGTTTTTCTATTATCTCTGCACCTAAAGCTACAGCGGCAATAGGCACTTCAATACCCGGAGTATGGTCTGAATAGCCTATTGGTAATTCGAATGCTTGTTTTAAAGTTGCAAGTATTTTTAAATTTACATCTTCAAAAGGTGTAGGATATTCGGTATTAGCGTGTAAAATTGAGATTTTGTTTCGTTCAGTTCCAGATTTTACAAGTATATTTATTGCATCTTCAATTTCACCCAAATTGCTCATTCCTGTTGATAAATATATTGGTTTATTGTATTTCCCAATTAATTGTAAATAAGGCAAATTAGTTATTTCGCCACTCGGTATTTTAAATACATCTAAATTTAGACTATTAAGAAATTCTATACTCGGCAAATCGAAACCTGTAGATAAAAATTTAATGCCTTTTTTCTCGCTATATTTTTTCAGTTCTTTAAATTGTTCAAAACCTAACTCCAATTTTTTTACCATTTCGAACTGCGTTTCGTTGTTTCCGGTATTTTTTTGTTGATATTTTGCTTTTTCGGCATGTTTAGAAATTGTCAATTCAGTTTTAAAGGTCTGAAATTTTACATAATCGGCACCTGCTTGGGCGGCAGAGTCTATAAGTTTTTTTGCTAATTCTATACTTCCGTTATGATTAACTCCTGCTTCGGCTATTATTATTGTTTTTTTCATTTTGCTAAATTTTTAAGTATTAATTCAGAATCAATGTCAATTTTTGAAAAAGCGAACCATTTTTTTCCAAGGTCTTTTAGTGATGCCCCTATATGGTAAATTGTTTTTTCGTCGATAATTAAAAACCGATCGTGCGATTTGGTAAATATTTTTACTTCAATTGGTTCGTATTGTGCATTATATTTTTCAATATCTAATTTAATTTGTTTAGTTATTGTTTTTGTATAGATAGTAATTTTTACTCCTTTTTTGTGTTTTGTTAGTAAGGTTAAAACAGTTTCATCAATATAATTATCAATTAAAATTATAGACAATTTAGCTTCTTTTATAAATAATGAAACTTTTTCGTAAGCATCAAAAATTTGTCCGTCGAAAAAAACACCTTCAGTTTTTGGTAAATTTGTATTAAGTAGTAATTCAAATTTTTTATCGTGCTCTATCAGTTTATCTTCTAATCTGTTAACTCTGTTATTTATTGCATAACCTTTTAGTAAAAAATCTTTTATTATTTTATTTGCCCAAATACGAAATTGAGTTCCTCTTTGCGATTTAACACGATAACCTACCGATATTATTACATCTAGATTGTATAATAAAATTTTTCGTTTTACATTTCGTTTCCCTTCAATTTTAACTGTCAAGAATTCCTTGACAGTTGAAATTTCAGTTAATTCTCCTTCTTTAAATATATTGTTAATATGTAAACTAATGTTTTGTTTAGTTGAATTAAATAGCTCTACCATTTGATTTTGAGTTAACCAAACAGTATCATCTTCAAGTCTAACTTCTATTTTAAAATTAGTGCTTTCATTTAGCTGGTATAATATAATTTCGCCTTGGTTCATTTTGTTAACCAATGTTTATGGTTTACCCCAGCTTCGGCTATTATTATTGTTTTTTTCAT
>DYMG01000014.1 GCA_020721655.1 Paludibacter propionicigenes
AATGCTTTTTAATGGCAATTCAATCAACAGAAAATTCAATCGCTCAATTTAGGTATTATAAAATTCGTTTTTCTCTTAAAAAACAAAAACGAAAAACCCATTACTGAGAATTTCGCTTTTGTACCCGAAGCCGGGATCGAACCGGCACTCCGTGAAGAACTGGTGTTTGAGACCAGCGCGTCTACCAATTCCGCCATTCGGGCATTGGTTTGCAAAAGTAATTTATTAAATATTAATATGCAAACAAAAATTGTAAAGAAAAAAATTTGAAAAACTGCTTAAAAATACTTACTTTGGCACCGAATAATAATAACTTAATAATTATAAACTATGGTTAATTTTTCATTAGAACCGCATCAAGAGAAAATAAGAGAAAAATATCGCGATTTTACTGCAAAGTACATAATACCTAACTCTCGAAAATACGATCAATTAGCAGAATTTCCTTGGGAAGTGGTAAAAAAAGCCTACGACGAAGGCATTATGAACGGACTTATGTCTAAAGAATACGGCGGAAATGGATTTAATTTGTTTGAAGGAGCAGTTGCTTCAGAAGAACTTGGTTATGGTTGCATTGGTACCGGAATAAGTATAGACGCAAACACTTTAGCCTTAACACCACTTTATATTGCAGCATCAGAAGCTCAAAAAAAGAGATGGTTTGGACAAATTGTTGAACAAAAAGCCGTAGCAGGTTACTGCTTAACAGAACCAAACGCAGGCTCTGACGTTCAAGGTATTAAAACCACAGCAATACGCAAAGGCGACAAATACATAATTAACGGACACAAACGATTTATTACCAACGCCGAAGTTTCAACAATTTTAACAGTATTTGCTTTAGTAGATCCAACCAGAGGGTCAAGAAGTTTATCGGCAATTATAGTTCCAACAAACACTCCGGGTGTTGAAATTAAACCACGTTTACAAAAAATGGGACAAAAAGCATCAGTTCAAAACGAAATTATTTTTACCGATGTTGAAGTTCCCGTTGAAAACCTAATTGGCGATGAAGGCTACGGATTTATTATAGCAATGAAAACTTTCGATAGAACACGTACCGGAGTTGCTGCTTTAGCCGTAGGTGCTGCTCGTCGTGCTTTTGAAACATCTCGCGATTGGTCTAAAAAAAGAATTCAATTTGGAAAACCTATTGCTGCTCAACAAGCTGTTGCTTTTATGCTTGCCGAAATGGCTACAAAAGTGGAAACAGCTCGTTTAATGACTTGGAAAGCCGCTTGGGAATACGATACAAATGCTAAAAATCTTGGTTTAAGCTCTGCTATGGCTAAATATTGGGCTACCGATATGGCTATGGAAGTAGCTACCGATGCTGTTCAAGTAATGGCTGGCGACGGCTATTCCTACGACTATGAAGTTGAAAAAATTATGCGAGATGTTAAATTAACTCAAATTTACGAAGGTACTAACCAAGTTCAACGTTTAGTTATCTCTAAAAATATTTTAAAATAACCCTCATTTAACTGAAAATAAAAAAAAGAGAAAATGATTAATTTTCTCTTTTTTTTATTTTTAAATTATAATCTAAAATCCGTAAGTCTATACTTATATGTCTAAAATTAAGCCATGTAAAAACACCTGACTGGTTTGCAGGTGTTTTTACATGCAACCATTTATGAAAAGACTTACGGATTTAAGGTATAACTTAAAAACTTATTTGAAAACACATTAAATTTTAAGTTAATTATTTATACATTAGCGTTTTTATTTGCAAAATGTTTAAAAATTTCAACAATTTTATTGAAAGTTCAATTAACCTAATAACAGGTTCGGCTGAAAAATTTACATTAAAGCATAGAATATTTAATGCCGCCTGCCTTTCTACAACAATAGTTGCAATTGCCGGCACAATAATAAACATTTACCTAAATTTAAATATTTACATTATAATTTTAACAAGTTTTTTCTCCCTATTTTTAACTACTATTTATTACATATCATTCAAATACAAAACATATAAACAACTAACATCAATATATTTAATTTTAGTTTTAGCAGCCATAATTGCGCTATGGTTTATAAATGCAGGTTCCAAAGGACCTACAGGATTTTCATTTATTATTATAATATTTATTTTCAACACAATTTTAGAAGGTAAAAAACAAATATTTACAAATGTTTTAATAATTTCAACATACGTTTTTCTTATATTAACTGAATATTATTATCCAAATTTAATAATACCATATTCCACCGAAAAAGAGCGTTTTATAGACTACAACTACACCATATTTTTTTACTTAGTAGTTATGTCAATTTTATCAATATTATTTTTTAAATCGTTTTACGACGATAAAAAAATAACAGAAACCCAACGAGATGAAATACTAGAAAAAAATCACGAAATTGAACTAACACAAGCCGAACTACTTAACCACAAAGACCATTTAGAAGAAATAGTACAACAACGCACAATAGCATTAGAGAACTCGAACAACAACCTAATAATTGCCAAAAACAAAGCTGAAAATAGCGACAAGCTAAAAACAGCCTTTTTAGCAAATATGAGCCACGAAATTCGCACTCCAATGAACGCTATTATTGGACTATCGCAACTTATGAAAATAAAAAAAATAGACGAAAACACAAAAGCCGAATATATTGATACCATTATAAACAAAGGACACTTACTACTAAATATTATTAATGATATTATTGATGTTGCAAAAATAGAAGCAAACGAATTACAAATAAAAACAGAACAAACGAACTTAGAATTACTTTTAAAAGATATTTTCTTAACCTTTGAAAACAATCTTAAACTTACAAATTCTGAAATTAAATTTTCGCTTGAATTAGACCGAGAACACCATAATTTATACATTTTAACCGACGAACTTCGTTTAAAACAAATTCTAATAAATTTAATTGAAAATGCCAGAAAATTTACAAAAACTGGAAGCATAAAATTTGGCGTTAAAACAGAAGAAAACTTTTTAAGATTTTTTGTTGCCGACACAGGAATTGGAATGCCAAAAGACAAACAAAACTTTATTTTCGACAGGTTTAGACAAATTGACGAAAAAAACACAAAAGAACACTCTGGAACAGGCTTAGGATTAACAATATCAAAAAAAATCACAGAACTACTCGGTGGACAAATTTGGGTAGAATCTGAGATAAATAAAGGCTCAACTTTCTATTTTACAGTACCTTTTATAAAATGCGAAAACAACAACATTTTAGACACGGACAACGAAAACGTAACTTATAATTGGTCAACAAAATCAATTTTAATAGCCGAAGACGATTATTTTAATTTCGTAATTTTATCGGAATTACTTGAAAAATCGGAAATTATTATTACACGAGCCGTAAACGGACAAGAATTGCTAAACTTTATTGAAGAAGGTTTGCAATTCGACTTAATTTTACTTGACATACAAATGCCAATAATAAATGGATTTGAGGTGTGCCAAATTTTAAAAGACAAGTTAAACACAATACCAATAATTGCTCAAACAGCTTTTGTTTTCTCCGATGAAAGAGAAAAACTAACAAAACTTGGTTGTTCCGATATAATTACAAAACCTATCGATTTCGACCTTTTTTTAAACACCTTAGCAAAATATTTAAATTAGCTAACTTTTCTGTACCTCCAAAAAGCCAAACTCAATGTAGCTATTGAATAAACTACAATTACAACAATTTCGTTATAAACATCAAAAATATTAGACCCTTTTAACATAACTTGCCTCATAAATTTTATAAAATACTTAATCGGATTTATATAATTTATAATCTTAGCCCATTGCGGAATGCTTTCTACCGGCGTAAACAAACCGCTAAGCATAATAAAAATAACCATAAAAAACCAAGCAATAAACATAGCCTGCTGCTGAGTATCTGACACAGTGCTTATTAGCAATCCTAAGCCCAAAACAGACAACAAATATATTGCTGAAACGCTAAAAATTAAAAATATGTTACCCTGAATTTCTATATTAAAAACAAACCTCGAAAGTAACAATCCAACTATCAAATCGAACATTGCAATTATCCAAAAAGGCGATAATTTACCAATAATAAATTCATATTTCTTTATTGGAGTTACGTTTATTTGTTCAATTGTTCCAATTTCTTTTTCACGAACAATGTTCATACCCGACAAAAAAGCCCCAATCATTGTAACTAATAAAACCAATATTCCGGGTACCATATAACGCTTGTAATCTAACTCTTGATTATACCAATATTGATAACTTGAATTTATGCCATAATTTGCAATATTTGGGTTAATTTTGGCTATTATATTGCTATTATAACTCATTATTATTGATATTGCATAGTACGACATTAAATTTGCAGAACTACCATTTACTGCATCTGTAATTATTTGAATTTCAGAACTATTACCACTACTCAAATTTTTTCCAAAATTATTTGGAATATATATAATCTGGCTTATTTTCTCGCGTTTTAGCATAACTTCTAAATCTTTAATATTTGTACTATATGCTTTTAGGTTAAAAAATGTTGAGCCTTTAAATTTATTTATAAGCTCGCTTGATTGTTGACTTTGGTCTATATTTAAAATTCCTAAATTAATATTCTTAACTTCAAATGTTGCGGTATAAGAAAGTATCAACAATTGAATTACAGGAATTGCAAAAATTATAGGAAGCATCATTTTATCTCTAAAAATTTGCTTAAATTCTTTTTCAATAATAAAAAGTATTGTTCTCATTTACAATCTAATTTTAAATTTCTTGATACTCAACACTATAAAAAACACGGTAAAAGAAATTAGAATTAATGTTTCCTTCCAAACATCTATAAACGAGCCTTGTTTTAACATTATTGATTTTACAATTATAATAAACCATTTTGATGGCATTATATTACTTAAAATTTGAAGAATTTGGGGCATATTTTCGATAGGAAAAATAAACCCAGAGAGCAAAATAGTTGGCAACAAAAGTGCAAACATTGATAATAACATTGCCGTTTGTTGCGAATTACTTACTGTTGAAATAAAAATTCCCAAAGCAAGCGACATCACAATATACAAAACTGCTTCTACTAAAAGCAGAAACATATTTCCGTCCATTGGCATTCCAAAAACCCAAAAAGAGAGAATTAGAATAACCATAAAATTTATGAACGATAGCAAAACATAAGGCAAAACTTTTCCAACAATTATTTGAATTGGTTTTATTGGCGAAACCAAAAGAATTTCCATTGTTCCAAGTTCTTTTTCTCGTGCTATTGAAATAGAAGTCATCATTGCAGAAACAAGCATTAAAATTATTGTAATTATTCCAGGAACAAACATAAATACGCTTTTTAGTTCTGAGTTGTATTTAAATTCAATTTGTGGTATAACTATTCCTTTTAGCGAATTTTCGGTTACAATTGTTTGTTGAAAATTATCGACAATAGCTTTTGTGTAATTTACAAGCATATTTGCGGTGTTTGGGTCTGAAGCATCGGCAATTATTTGCAAATTTGCAGTTCCTTTTTTTATAAAATTTTCGGTAAAATTTGATTCAAAAACAATAACTTCCTTTACTATTCCTTTTTCAAATATTTTTGTTATTTCGCTTTCAGAATTTAGGTTTTGGTCTAAAATAAAATAGTCTGACGAGTTTATTTTATCTACTATTTTTTTTGAATATTCGTCTTTCGATTTATCTAAAACAGCAAAATGAACATCGTTTAAATCCATTGTTAGGGCAAATCCGAAAAGTAGAACTTGTGCTATTGGAATACCAAATAGTATTACCATTGAGCGATAATCTCTAAAAATTTGCTTAAATTCTTTTATTATAAAGTCTTTCATTCTTCAAATTTTAGTCTATTCGTGTTGCTTTTCTGGCTAACTGTATAAAAACATTTTCCATATTATTGGAGTTAAAAGTTTTTTTCAAATTTGCGGGAGTATCTAAAGCTTCAATTTTGCCATCGACCATAATAGAAATTCGGTTACAATATTCGGCTTCGTCCATATAATGAGTTGTAACAAAAATAGTTGTGCCTTTGTTTGCTTCATTGTAAATCATATCCCAAAATTGACGACGTGTAATTGGGTCGACACCGCTTGTGGGTTCGTCTAAAAACACAATTTTAGGTTCGTGAATTACAGAAACCATAAATGCTAATTTTTGTTTAATTCCTAAAGGCAATTCAGCAACCATTTTTTTAGTATATTGCTCTAAATTAAGAGCTTCAATATATTTAATAGTTTTTTCTTTTATTTTTTTTAATGATAATCCGTAAATTCCACCATAAAATTTAATATTTTCGGCAATAGTTAAATCGTCGTAAAGGCTAAATTTTTGGCTCATATAGCCTATGTTTTTTTTTATTTTTTCGCGTTCTGTATAAATATTAAATCCTGCAATATTTAGTTCTCCAGAAGTTGGTGTTGATAATCCGCAAAGGATTTTAATTGCAGTAGTTTTTCCGGCACCATTTGCACCTAAAAAACCGAAAATTTCGCCTTTTTTAACTTCAAATGTTAAATTATCGTTAGCAACGAAATTGCCAAATTTTTTTACTAAATTTTTAACCTCAACTACTGTTTCCATTTATTTAGTCATTAGTTCCATAAAACAGTCTTCAATGCTTGGTTGTATTTGTAATATTTCAAAATTTTTGAAGTTTTTGGCATTAATTTCCGAAATAAAATTCATTTTACATTCTTCGCTTTTGGCAACCCAGTGTATAGTTTCGCCAAATAAATATGCCGAATGTGTATTTTTGTTGGTTTGCGATTCTATGTTTAACTCATACATATTATCGCATTTTAATGCAAACAATTTGTGCGAAAATGAATTTACTATATTTTGTGGAGTGTTTATGTCTAAAATTTCGCCTTTTTGTATAAGTGCAACCCTATCGCATTGTGCGGCTTCGTCCATATATGGAGTTGACACAACTATTGTTAATTCGTTAGATTTTAGATGCTTAAGCATTTCCCAAAATTCTTTTCGCGAAACTGCATCAACACCTGTGGTTGGCTCATCTAAAAACAAAACATTTGGTTTATGAATAAGTGCACAACTTAGTGCAAGTTTTTGTTTCATTCCGCCCGAAAGTTTGCCTGCACGCCGATTTTTAAATGGTTCTATTTGTTTGTAAATAGGCTCTATTAAATGGTAATTTTCTTTTATACTTGTTTTAAAAACGCCTGCAAAAAATTTTAAGTTTTCTTCTACGGTTAAATCCTGATAAAGCGAAAACCTGCCGGGCATATAACCTAATTTGTTTCGTAGCAATTTATAATCGCTTACTACATTGTCTCCGTCAACAATTGCAGTGCCTGTATCGGGAATTATTAGCGATGTAAGTATGCGAAACAATGTAGTTTTGCCGGCACCATCTGGTCCTATAAACCCGAAAATTTCGCCCTTGTTTATTTCGCAATTAATTGAATTTAAGGCAATTGTCGCATTAAATTTTTTTGAAATATTTGATATTTTAACACTTAAATTCATAATCTTGTTTATTTGTTGTTATTAAAAACAACTTCGGCAGGCATTCCAATTTTTATGTTTCCGGTGTTTTTCACTTTTATTTTTATTGCATAAACTAAATTTACTCGTTCTTCTTTTGTTTGAATTGTTTTTGGTGTAAATTCGGCACTTTCTGAAATCCACACTATTGTTCCTTCAATTGGCTGTAATTCTCCATTTTTGCCATCAATAAGTACTTTAACTTTTTCGCCCAATTCTACACTACTTAACTTATTACCTGAAATATACGCTTTTAATTTCAGAAAAGATAAATCGGCTATACTGTAAAGTGGTTTTCCGGGCGTTGTGTTTTCTCCTTTCATACTTAATTTCGATAGAACACTACCTGCTATTGGGTTTTTAATTGTGCATTTACTAATGTTTAATTCAATTTGTTTTTGCTGTTCTTTTAATATTTCAACCTGTTGAGTTATTGTATTTTTTTTCGATTCGGTTGCAATTATTTGTTTTTTTGCAACTTTATATTGTCCTGTAATATCGTCGAATTGTTGCTGTGTTGCTGCGTTTTGCAGTAGTAATGTTTCAATTCTTTTTTTATTTACTTCTACATTTTCTAATTGCTGTAGTTGTAGTTGTAGTTGTGCGTTTAATTCGCCAAAATTTGCCAATATTGAGTTAATTTGCGACTTAATTTGAAGTTTTTTATAGTATAAATCTAATGTATCTATTTGTGCAACTATTTTGTTTTCAGACAACAAATCGCCTTCTTCAATGTTAAAATAGAGAATTTTACCTCCAATTTCAGACGAAACTGTTGTTTTATCGGCTTCAAAATTTCCGTAAGCATCAGATTTTTTTTCAGCGTTGTTGCAACTTACAATAAGTATTGTTGCAAAAATTATTAATGATGTTTTCATAGTTTAAAGTTTTATAATAGCCCTTGTACAAGCAAATAATTTACTTTTGATAGGTTTAATTTTATTTTATGTATTACTTTATTTAATTTATTTTCCTCATTTTTTTGAAGTTCTGTTATATATTGCGATGTTGTTATTGTTCCATTTTTTAACAATATTTCTGATGTTTGTTCAATTTCTGTTTGTAAATTAATAATTTCGTCGTCTGTTTCAATTAATTTTTGCTCGTTTATAATTTCAGAGTTTATATTTTGGAGTTGTATTTCTATTCCCTTTAAAAACGCTTCTTTTTGTGTATCAATTATTTTTGAATTTATTTGCAATATTTGCTTTTCGTGTTTTTCTTCGTGCCACGACCAAACATTCCAATTAAAGCCAACACCCAACATATAATACTCCGAAAAATTATTTGATAGCATATTGTAACCCGGTCTGCCATAGCCAAGAGTTCCAAAAGCATATATATTTGGTAAATACTTTGCAGAAATTAATTTTTCTTGCTGTTGCAATTGTATTTGGTTTACTTCCATTAATTTATACTCTGCTCGTTGTTGTTGGCTTGTATCGGTTATTGAATATTCATCAATAATAAAAGCATATGATGTGTCTATTGGTAAACCACTTAAGGTATTTATATTTTTAATTAGTTTTATTTTGTCGTTTTCTACTTCATAAATTTGCTGTTTTAGTTTTATATTTTCTAAATTAATGGCATTTAGCGAAGTTTTTAAAAGCACGCCATTACTTACCAAAGCTTCTATTTCATTTGTTTTTTCATTAATCTTTTTTTGATATGACCGCAATAATTTCTTTTGTTCAGAATTAAATACTACTCCAAATACAAGCTCAATAATTGTTTTTTTTACGTTATAAAGTTCAATTTCCATTTTCTTTATTGATGCTTCATTTTGTGTTTTATAAAGTGCTTTTTGTGCTTTTGCAACATTTCCATTGTATATTGATTGCTGTATATCCACACCCAGCCTATACTGGTCTTTACTTAATTCGGGCATTTGAAAACCCGGTATTTTTATATCTAATTCTGTAACTTCATTTTGATAAGTTGCTCTTGCGTTTAATTGAATTTTTGGCAAATTATTGTTTATTGCAGTCTTTGTTTGTGTTGTTAGTTGCTCATTATATAAGTTTGCTTGATTTGAAATTGGATAATTTTTCATTGTAGAATCTATTATTGCTTTGAGCGAAATTTCGTTTTGCGAATACAAATTAACCGAATTTGCAATTAAAAGTACAACTATTATTTTTATTGAAAATACTTTCATATTTACTTTAATTTAATGGCGTTTATAATAAAATTTGAAACTGATGTTTTTCTATTTTCAATTAATTTTTCATAATCTTCAATATTATTATAAAATACGGCTGTAATTATAGGTTTTGCTACAAATGGGAAAACACACATCGATATTATATTTATAATTAATTCTTCGGCACTTATTTCTATAATATTTTTATTAGATATTTCTTGTTTTAATTGCTCTTTAAATTTTTCAATATCTATATTTACTTCTTTAAAAACGTTCTGTATTCGCATTGGGTTAATGCTTAATTCGTACAATATGAAATTTGGTATATGCATATTACCCTGTATTACTGCAATATACTGATACACAAATTGTTTTATTTTATCTTCTAAATTATTATTAGAATTTAAAATTTTTATAAGTTTTGGAATTAAAAAATTTTGTATTGCCGTTTTAAAAACTATTTCAAATAACTTGTCTTTACTTCTGTAATAGTAGTGTAACAGAGCTTTATTTATTCCTGCCGTATCGGCTATTTGCTGCATTCTTGCACCAGCCAAACCTTTTTCAATAAACTCTTGTTCAGCAGCTTGTAGTATTTTCTCTTCGGTTGTTAGCTTATTAACCATTTACATTAACCAATTAGTTAAACTATTTGGCGAATATATGAATTAAATTTTGATTACCAATATAATTTTTGTTAAAAACAAAAGTCCAACTGACGTATTTATCAATTGGACTTTATGTTTAAACTATTTGTAAACGCCTATATTAAAGCATCATAGGCATAATAAGCATAAGAACATCTTCATGTTCGTTATCTTTGTCGTTAGGAACAATAATTCCAGCACGAGAAGGGTCATTTAATTGTAATATAATATCTGACGCCGATATATTTGACAAAATATCTTGCAAAAATGTACCTTTAAACCCAATTTCCATTTCATCGCCTTCGTAGTGGCTATCAATTTCTTCTATACCCGAGCTTGCAAAATCGACATCTTGAGCCGAAACAAAAAGCTTGTTTGGTGTAATTTTAAGTTTAACTAAAAAGCTTGCTTGATTTGCTAAAATGGTAACTAATTTTAGTCTGTTAAGAAAAGCTAATCTATCAACCAAAAGTCTGTTTGGTAAATCTGTAGGAATTACAGAATTATAATTTGGATAAGTTCCTTCTACTAAACGGGCAACTAAAGTAAACTCGTTGTAAGTAAATACTGCATTTTTTTTATCGAAACGAACTTCAATTAAAGTGTCGTCTTTTGTTAGCGAATTTTTTAAAATTGAAGCTGGTTTTTTAGGCAAAATAAACGACGATGCCGCCTCTGAATTTACATCAGTTCTAATATAACGAACTAATTTGTGCGAATCTGAAGAAACAAATGTTGCTTTTCCTTCTTCAATTTCAACAAAAATACCATTCATTACAGGTCTAAGCTCGTCGTTAGCGGTAGCAAATAATGTTTTATCTATACCAGAAGCTAAAACGTTTCCTGTAAATTTCACAATTGTGCTTTCTGCTTCAAAATCCGGAATTTTTGGAAATTCATCGCCATCCATAAATGGAAATGAATATTTACCAGATTCTGATGTTATGTTTACAATATTTTTATCGCTATCTATATTAAAATTTAGTGGCAATTCGGGTAATAATCCTAATAAATTTAACAATTTATTTACTTCAATTGCAACATTTCCTTCTCCATCAACATTTTCTAACTCTATTTTTGTTATTAATGTGGTTTCTAAGTCGGAACCTGTTATAGTTAAAGTTTTACCTTTTAAATCGAACAAAAAATTATCTAATATAGGTAATGTATTTTTACTGCTAACCACCTTGCTTACTACTCGTAGGTGTTTTAATAAATCTGTACTTGATACAACAAAATTCATTTTTACAATATTTTATTTTTAAACTTACAAAGTTAATAACGACAGTTATTACATTTGCTCATTTTAATTATATTTTATAAAATGTTATTAACAATTTGTGTTATATAAAATAGTGCAAATATTTTTCTTAATACCAAACAATTACATTGTTATTTAAAAAAAATACATATATTTGCATAATTAATTAATTTTTTTATGGAAAAAGGAACAGTAAAGTTTTTTAACGAATCTAAAGGTTTTGGATTCATTGTTAATGACAAAACAAAAAAAGAGTATTTTGTACATGTATCTGGTTTAATTGATGAGATTAGAGAAGGCGACAGTGTAGAATTTGATTTAGCAGAAGGCAAAAAAGGATTAAATGCAGTAAACGTAAAAGTAGCTTAATAGCAAACTTTTATTTTACAATATGTTGAGTGTTGAAATAGAGCTTTTTTCAATTTATTTTCATATTATTTTTTAATTGCTTTAGAGTAAAATTTATTTAACTATTTATTGGGTTTATTATTATTTAATTCCTCAATAAGTAGTTTTTTCATTTTATTATACCCCTCAATATTTTCTTTCTTTATTGGCTCTGATGGTGGTGCGTCCATTTTTAAAGGATCTATTGCATAGCTATTTTTGTACACTCTAAAATCGAGATGTGGACCTGTTGCTAAACCTGTGCTACCAACATAGCCAATTACTTCGCCTTGCTTAACGCGGTCGCCTTCTTTTAAATTTGCTGCATATTTAGACAAGTGCATATACGATGTAATGTAAACAGAATTATGCTTAATTTTTACGGTGTTCCCACCTCCTCCAGTCCAGCCCTTGCTAATTACTTTACCATCGCCAATTGTATAAACCGGAGTTCCTGTAGCCGCAGCATAATCGACCCCATGATGTGGTCGTCTGATTTTTAAAACCGGATGAAATCTACTGTTTGTAAAACCGGAACTAATTCTCGAATATTTTAAAGGTGCTTTTAAAAAAGCTTTTTTCAATGAATT
The DNA here is from genome assembly GCA_020721655.1 of Paludibacter propionicigenes. Classification (GTDB taxonomy): domain Bacteria; phylum Bacteroidota; class Bacteroidia; order Bacteroidales; family JAFGXI01; genus DYMG01. The sequence goes on from DYMG01000014.1 coordinate 12,510, forward strand.
TCCTTTTTCGTCAAAATACGAATATGCAGAATCTTGATAAAAGCGTAAAGCATAAAAATCTTTATTACCGCTATTAAATAAAACTGAATATATTGTGCCTATTCCTATTTTATTTGAATCTACTGTTATTTCGTCGAACACAATTGTGTATTTATCGCCTTTTTGAATTCCAAAAAAATCGATAGTCCAAGCATAAATTTCAGATAATTCGTTGGCTATTAATGGGTCTTCGTCTTTTTCAACAAACGAATTCCATAATGATGATGTTATTGTACCTGAAATTCTTCGCCGTGTTTTTATTACTGGCTTTTTAAATATACTTATGTTTAAACTGTCTTTAAAATTATAGATAACATATTTTATTCTGTCGATACTGTAAACTATATAATCTATTTTTTCAGTGCTGTCTTTTTTAGTAAAAATGTAATAATTATTGCCCGCTTTTATTTTTCTTGAATCAAAAATACTATCTGTTTTAGATATTTTATCAATTATTGTAGCATTAATACCTAAAGGGTTCATTATTGAACTAATATTGTCATTTTTAACTACTTGCTTTTTTTGTACTTTATATATATTTGTATTAATTCCAAACTTTAGTTTTTCCTCATATTTTATTTTCTTAATTACTAAATTGTCTGTATTGTTGCACGATATTGTTATAATGCTTATAAATAATATTAAAGAAAGTTTTTTAAGTATATCCATTAGTTAATTTTATAATATCTGCTAAAATAACAATTTTTTTTGCAATTTAGAGTATAGTTTTTTTTATAAATATTGGTGAAAAATATTTTTTTTTAAAAACACAAAACACTACTTTAGAAGATTGTTTTAAAAAATAATGAATTATAAAAGCTACATAATATATTTTACACTAATTTTACTATTTAACAATAATAGTAAAGCTCAATTTTACAATGGTTTACAAACCGATTTTGGAAAAAACAGAGTACAATACGAAAAGTTTCGTTGGCAATATTTACGTTTTGAAAAATACGACACATATTTTTATGAAAATGGTAAAGAGCTATCGACATTTGCATCGCAAATTGCTGAAGAAAAAATTAACTATTTCGAAAATTATTTTGAATTTAAATTACAAAACAGAATTCAATTTTTAATCTACAACAACCTTTCCGATTTCCGACAAAGCAATATTGGTTTGGTTTCTGGAGTTAACCAATATAATATTGGCGGTGTTACTCAAATGGTTAAAAACAAAGTTTTTATATATTTTGATGGCGACCGCGAAAAATTTTCGCAACAAATAACCAAAGCAATAATAGAAATATATTTAAACGAAATGATTTTTGGAAATACCATTACTGCAAGAATGGCAAGTTCTACTCTAATTTCGTTGCCAGAGTGGTATTTGCAAGGGCTTATATCTTTTTTATCAAAACCTTGGGACGCTAACATTGATAATATTGTGAAAGACGGTATTTTATCGGGAAAATTTGAAAAATTTAATCGTTTAAATGGCGAAGATGCCATATATGCCGGACATTCTATATGGAATTTCATTGTTAATAAATACGGCTCACACGTTATTTCAAACATATTATACTTAACAAAAACCAGCAAAAATGTTGATAGCGGATTTATGTTTGTTTTAGGAACATCATCAAAATATATTGCATTCGATTGGCTAAACTATTACGAAGATATTTATAATAAAAACGATGCTAACCGCAATTTACCGTCAGAAACATCAAAAATACCACGAAAAACACGACAAGCAAGAGTATTTCAACAATTAAAAATAAATCCCGATAGCATTTTATATGCATACACCACAAACCAAGAAGGACAGTACCGAATAATGATTTACAACAAAGAAACCGGAAAAACTAAAAAAATACTAAAAAAAGAACACAAACTCGACCAAATAACCGATTATAGTTATCCTCTTTTAGCGTGGCATCCTTCCGGAAAATTATTGGCTTATATTATAGAAAAAAAAGGCAGAATTTGGCTAAATTTTTACGATTTAGAAACAGCCCAAACTCAAACGCGTGAAATGTTCGGTTTCGATAAAATTATTGACTTATCGTATTCAAACAAAGGAACCAACATTATTCTATCGGCTGTTCAAAAAGGCCAAACCGATTTGTTTCTATACAACATTATTGCTCAAGGCTCAAAAAGACTTACAAACGATATTGCAAGCGACTTTTCGCCTCGTTTTGCAAACAACGATAAAGACATAATTTTTAGCTCAAACAGAAATAATATAATTTTAGAACAAGGCGATTCTATTCAACAAAATTTTGATGTTTTTTTATTAAATTTAGATAATAACATTTTTCTAAAACGAATTACTTCTACCTTAAACGAAAACGAAACTTTACCATTCCAAGAAAAAACAGATAAATACCTATTTCTTAACGATGCAAGTGGGATAAACAACTTATATATAGCACAATACGACTCAACCATAAGTTACATAGATACATCAACTCATTATAAATATTTTACTCAAAGCTTAGCCTTAACCAACTATAAAAGAAATATTTTATCGTTAGATTTTAACAAAAAAACAAACTCATTAGCAGAAATTATTTTTGAAAATAACAAGTATAATCTGTATTCAGAAAGCTCAAAACTTAAAGAAATAAGTTCTATTTCAGACACATATTTCAAAAAAAGAGAAATAAAATTAAAACACTACAACGACTCGCTAAACACAAACAAACAACAACTAAAAGATTCTTTAGAAAAAATATTAAAAACTCAAAATTTAAATGGTTTAACCTCAAAATCGGACACAAACTATATAAATATAAACGATTATATTTTTGATATTGATGAAAATCAAGCTAAATTACAAGGACGTTTACCGTTTACCGACCAAAAAACAACAGATACGACCGCCAATTTAAAGAAAAATAATTTTAACAACCTACAACGAACATATTTTACAAATTTCTACATAAACGACATGGTTACACAAGTCGATTTTAGCTTTATAAACAATTCGTACCAAGCATTTACCGGTGCAGGCTTTTACTATAACCCCGGATTTAACGTGTTTTTTAAACTCGGGACAATGGATTTGTTTGAAGACTACAAAATTACTGGTGCTTTTCGTTTAGCCGGAAATTTCGACAGCAACGAATGGTTGGTAAGTATCGAAAACCTAAAAAAACAAGTAGATAAACAGGCAGTATTTCATCGTCAAGTATTTAACAGCCTGTCCGACGATGGATTGTTCTTTCAAAAAACAAATTCACATATTTTAAAATACATCTTAAAATACCCTTTTAGCCAAGTTATGGCTACAAAACTAACAATTGGAGGCAGAACCGATAGAACAACAGTATTATCAATAGATTCACGCTCACTAAATATGCCAAATGTTTATAAAAATTGGGCTAACATAAAATTAGAATTTATTTACGACAACTCTAAAGATTTAGGAGTAAACCTATATTCGGGAAACAAAGCAAAAATTTTTGGCGAATTTTACAAACAAGTCGATTTGGAAAAAACCGACTTATATGTTCTCGGCTTCGATTTTCGCCACTACGAAAAAATTCATAGAAACTTAATATTTGCAAGCCGTTTTGCTGGTAGCACTTCTGGGGGAAACTCAAAATTAATTTATTATATGGGGTCGGTTGACAACTGGATGAATTTATCGACAAAAAACCCAACATTTAACCAAAATGTGCAAATTGATTATTCTCAAAATTGGGTATTTCAGGCAGTAGCAACAAATATGAGAGGTTTTAACCAAAACATTAGAAATGGAAACACATTTTTAGTTTTAAACAACGAATTGCGTTGGCCCGTGTTTAGATACTTTGCAAACCGCCCAATAAATTCGGACTTTATAAATAACTTTCAAATAATAGGATTTTTCGATGCCGGAACTGCTTGGACGGGAAAATCGCCATATTCCGATGAAAACAAATATAACCAAGAAATTAGACCCGAACTACCTGTGGGAGCTTCGCCTAACGACCAGCCTCAAGGCTCCATAATTTTAGTTGTAAATAAAGATAAAAACCCTTTGGTTTATGGTTATGGTTTCGGTTTAAGAAGTCGTCTTTTAGGCTATTTTATTCGTGCCGATTGGGCTTGGGGTATTGAAGATAATGTTGTTCAACCTTCAATTTTTTATTTATCGCTAAGTTTAGATTTTTAAAAAACGCTAATTACTTTATTTTTTCAACAAACTGAGTAAGTAAATTAAATAATTCGTTGTAACGAGTTAGCAATGCTTCTACATTATTATCATAAATACTATGATATTCTTTGTAATTACCCTCAGTGTAAACAAAAACCGACGAAACTCCTTTTTCTGTAAAATAATAATGATCGCTATTTGTTGAGTTTTCGCGTATTTTTAAATTTTTAAAGTAGTTGTTTTTTGTGTTTATTTCTTTTAAAACATTCATTTCTTTTGGATAGCTTTTCCCATTTACTATTGCAATTCCAGTTTCACCACTTCCAACCATATCCAAATTGAACAAAAATTTTACTTTTTTCAAATCTATTAATGTGTTTTCAGTAAAATATGCCGAACCCAACAAACCTACTTCTTCTGCACTAAAAAATAAAAATACAATTGAATAATGCGGTTTTTCTTTCTTTTGCGAGTAATATTTAGCCAAATCTAAAAGCATTACTACCCCACTTCCATTGTCGTTTGCCCCAGCAAAAACAGCTTCTTTTGCAACTGCACCCAAATGGTCGTAATGTGCCGAAAAAACCACAAAACTATCCACTTCGCCTTTAACAATGGCACAAACATTTTGCGTTTTATAGTTATCGTAATATTTATTTTTCACATCAATGTTTATTGATGTTGCCAACGAATCGAAACTTTCTCGTTTAATTTGTAGCCAAACAAAATTTGCTTCTTTTTGACTTTGTACTTGCAATAAATTACCATCAACAATTTCTACAAAACCTTTTGCTTTTGCAGGATTTAACAACTTAAATTTTCTAATTTTCTGATTATCATAATTCTGCAAGCGTTTTTTATCAATAATTACTATTTTATTTTCGTAATTTGAAACTGTAGAATCAAAATAAACTAAATTAAAATTACCCAGCAAACTCCCCGATAGCGGAACTATTAAATAATCTTTCCCTACTACCAATTTTTTGTTATTAATTAACACCGAGCTTTTATAAGGATATGTGTTTATTGCAATATTAAAATCTTGAAAATACGATTTCTGAATTGGTGAAATTTTATGTTTTTTTAGCTCTGAGGCTATAAATTTTGCCGCTATTTTATCGCCATTACCAACAAATCCTCTTCCTTTAAATTCGTTAGATGTTAATTTAGTTAAGCACAATTTTGCATATTCTTTATCTTGCGAAAAAGAAATAGTTGAAATAAATATGCCCAAAAATAAAATATAATTTTTCATATTTTAAGAAATAAAAAACCTTACTGAAAATTTTGCTAAATATACAAAAATTAAAGTAAGGTAATTGTTAAAAAGCTAAATTTTGCTATTTACAATATCTAAAATAGTTTTTTCAAGAGATATTGCCTTTTCCTGAATTTCGTTACCTTCTTTTAAAATTTTGTTTGCAAATTCTTTATCGTCTAAACCCGATGCGTTAATTTTTACGTTTAAAAACGCCCCCATTACAGCCGAACGAGCAGCCAAAGCTCCAACACCAGCATCGGTAACCGAATTTGGATTTCCTATTTCTGCCATTGCTTTTATTACTTCCATACTTTGGTAGCACAAACTCATTACTTTAAACGGCACTTCTGTTGCATATTTTGTAGCATCTTGAATTGCTTGCTTTCTAATAGTTTTATCGTTTTCGGTATTTTTTGGCAACGAAAATGCGTCCATAATTTTGTTGAAAGCATTTGTATCTTCATCAACCAAATTTACGAGAGTATCTTTATAAAACTGACCTTTTTCTGCCCAATTAGAAAATTCTTCCCAACGGGAATCCCAACCTTTTTTGTGCGATGAAAGGTTTGCTACCATTGTTCCTAATGAAATTCCCATAGCTCCCATATATGCCGAAATTGAGCCACCACCAGGTGCTGGTGATTCCGATGCTGTTTCATCGGCAAACGATTTTAAGGTCATATTAATCAATGGTTTAGCCGAATCGTCTTCGAGCATAAACTCTATAATTTTTTCTTTCGGATTAAAAGGTTTTAATTCATCTAAACCCAAAGATTTTACAGCTATTTTAATTAGTTCTGCTTGGTCAATTCCTAAAGAACGGTTTTGTTTTTTTAGAAAATGTTTACCAGCATCTAACATTGCTTGCAAAGGTATAAGCCCTACTAATTCAGAACCTGTTACCCGTATTCCTCTGCTTGTAGCACTTTCTACAACTGCGTCCCACGCTTTATGAACAGGAGTTACCGAAATATCGGTCAAATTCATTGATATTTGTGCCACTCCGTATTCTTTTATAAACCAACCTATTGCTTTGGTTTTCTTTAAAGTACCGGGAATGCGAATTTTGTTTCCGTTTTCATCTAATACTTCTTTTCCTGTATTTATGTCTATTTTATTTCTGCCGGCTTCACGAACATCAAAAGCTATTGCGTTTGCTCTTCTTGTTGATGTTGTATTTAGATTAAAATTGTATGCTACCAAAAAATTTCTTGCACTTACTGCAGTTGCTCCGGTTTTTTCAACAAATTTTGCAGGTCCAAAATCTGGTTTCCATTCAGATTTTTCGAGTTTGGCTTTTAAACCTTCGTATTCGCCACTTCTAACATAAGCTAAATTTTTACGTTCGGCTGTACTTGCGGCGTTTTCGTAACAATAAACAGGGTAATCTAATTCATTGCCAATACGTTCTGCTAATTTATGAGCAAATTTTACTGTTTCTTCCATCGTAATGTTTGAAACAGGAACTAAAGGGCAAACATCGGTTGCACCAAAACGTGGGTGTTCACCACTGTGTTTGGTCATATCAATAAGTTCTTTTGCTTTTTTAACAGCTCTAAAAGCAGCTTCAATAACAGGTTCTGGCTCTCCAACAAAAGTTACTACTGTTCTATTTGTTGCATTTCCTGGGTCAACATCTAAAAGTTTAACACCATCAACAGCTTCAATTTCGTTTGTTATCTGTTTTATAATTCCCATATCTCTACCTTCCGAGAAATTTGGAACACATTCTATCAATTGCCTTTGCATATATAAAGTTTATAAGTACAAATTATATTTAGATTTTTAATGAAGTTTCGACCCAATAATATGAATAAATTCCTCTCTTGTAGGCTCTTTAAGGAAAGCTCCGGTAAAATCGGAAGTTGTGGTAACCGAGTTTTGTTTTTGTATTCCTCTCATTTGCATACACATGTGCTGTGCTTCTATAACAACCGCTACACCCAACGGATTTAGTGTTTTTTGTATCACGTCTTTTATTTGGGTTGTTAATCGTTCTTGAACTTGTAATCGTCTGGCATAAGCTTCAACAACTCTTGCTATTTTGCTTAATCCGGTAATATAGCCGTTTGGAATATAAGCTACGTGGGCTTTTCCAAAAAATGGCAACATGTGATGTTCGCACATTGAATATATTTCAATATCTTTTACAATTACCATTTGCTTATAATCTTCTTTAAATAAGGCTGAACGTAATATTTGTTCGGGGTCTTGATTATATCCTTGAAGCAAAAATTGCATTGATTTTGCAACCCTCAAAGGCGTTTTTTGCAATCCTTCACGATTTGGATTTTCTCCCAATAATTGCAAAATACTTTCATATTTTTTTGATAATTCTTCTGTTATTTTATCGTCGTAACGGTCTATTTTTGAGTATCCACAACCATTTCCTTCGTTTGTTATAATATCCATTGTTTTACTTATTTTTTGGCTTGCAAGTTAAGGAATATATATTAAAAATTAAAGATTTAATGCTATTTATTGGCTACTTCAAATCAAATTTATAACTTTGCATTGAACATTTTTATTATGTTAAAATTATTAATTACATCTTTATTTTTTCTTATAACAATCAGCTCATACTCTCAAGTACAAGAACTTAGGGAATATAAAAACATACCCGAAGAACAAATAATTTTAAATATTAATTTGGAACGCTGGGTTAAAACTCCACAACAAATGGATTTAAAGCCATATTCTGTTGGCTTCGATGCATATTTTATGCAACCTACATTTTGGGAAAATAGAAATATTAGCTTTGCAATTGGAGGCGGAATTAGTGTTCAAAATATTAAAAATAACTGTCAAATAACTGATTCGTTAGGATTTACACTTTTTAAAGCTATAAACGACACAATTTCTTACCAAACAAATAAATTAAGCACTGTTTATGTTGATGTTCCTTTTGAACTTAGATTTAGAACTCGTCCGATTGTGAAAAAAAGAAACTTTAAATTTGTTGTAGGATTTAAAGTTGGTTATAATTTTCAACGATACTTAAAATACCAAGGCAACAATTTTATAAACTATACAAACGACTCGGACATTAAATACAAAACATACAAGGTAAATAATATTTTACATTACAGATATGGAGTATTTACAAGAATTGGTTACGGAAAATTTAACTTAACAGCCTATTATGCCTTAGTTGAATTATTTAACAAACAAAAAGCACCAGAAATTATTCCTTATTCTATTGGATTATCAATATCATTGTTTTAAATTTGCTGTCAAACTAAATTAAATATAATAAAAATGAAAATTCTAAAAATTAGTCTTTTAATACTCTCAACAATTGTTGTTTTTTCTTGCAAACAAAATAAAACCGCTAATATTAGCGAAACTAATAGCCAACAAAAAAACGATTTAATAGAAATTAATACCACAACACATGTATCAGACACATCAAAATCTGCCATAGCTTTTATTAATGTTGATAGTATGCTTCTAAACTACAAATATTATAAAGAATTAGAAGACAAGCTAACAAGCCAATACACAAAAGCCGAAGCCGAATTTAACAAAAAAAGAGCAAGCTTAGAAAAAGAAGTAATGGCTTTTAAGCAAAAAGAGGCAAATAATGGATTTTTATCGCAAGAAAGCTACCAAATGCAAGGACAAGAACTAATGAAAAAAGAACAAGCCCTTCAAGAGCTAAATATGAAACTAACACAAGGCATTGAACAACACCGTGCAGAATTAAACAAACAAATTGAAGATACAATTTTTTCGTTCATAAACAATTGGAACAAAACAGCAGGTTACGACTTTATTTTAACAAAAACATCAACAATATATGCACGTCCAAATGCCGATATAACAAAACAAATTTTAGATTTATTAAATCAAAATTACGATAAACGTAAAAATAAAAAATAAAATATTGGAAAAATATTTATCAACCCATAAATTTACAGAAAAATTAATCCCAACAAGCCCTAAAAAGGGCTTGTTTAATATAATAGTAATACCTATTTTAAACGAACCCGAAATTGAAAAATATTTACAATCACTTTTAGATGCCACACCACCAAAATACAATGTAGAAATATTTTTAATTTTAAACAGTTCCGAAACTCAAAACATTTCAGATATTGAGCAAAATAGGAATTCATACACGCAATTGTTACGATTTGCAAAAAAAAACAATTCAGAAAAACTCACATTCTACGTTTTTTATTTTGAAAATCTACCAAAAAAACTCGCAGGAGCTGGCTTAGCCAGAAAAATTGGAATGGACGAAGCAATAGAACGTTTTTTTCACACGAAAACAGATGGAGTTATAACCAGTTTAGATGCCGATACTTACGTTAGTAAAAACTATTTTACTGAAATTGAAAATTTATTCTTAAATAACAACATAAATGGAGCTACAATATACTTTGAACACCTAATTAACATTGTAGAAAACTCATCAATAATTAAAAAAAGTATAACAAACTACGAATTATACTTGCGATATTACTACCAAGCACTTAAATACACCGAATTTCCTTACTCATACCACACATTAGGCTCTGCATTTGCAGTTAGAGCATCGGCATATACAAAACACGGAGGAATGAAAGCAAACCAAGCCGGCGAAGATTTCTATTTTTTACAAAAAATAATACCAATGACTGGTTTTGTAGAATTAAACACAACTATAGTATATCCATCGGCACGACCATCAAGCAGAGTAATTTTTGGAACAGGACCAGCTGTAAAAGAAATATCTGAAACTGAAAATCAAGATTATTTCACCTATAATTTGCAAAGTTTTTTAGACCTTAAATTATTTTTTTCACAAAAAAATATGTTTTTCAAAATCTCCGAGCCCAAATATTTTGAACTTATCTCAAAAATGCCAACATCTATAAATTCATTTTTAACAAATATTAACTTCTTTACCGATTTAACGAAAATAAATACAAACACCACAAACTTAAAAACATTTACAAAAGCTTTCTACACAAAATTCGACGCATTCAAAATTATTAAATTTCTAAACCAATCGCACATAGAGTTTTACAAAAAAGAAGAAATAAACAATTCGGCAAAAAAACTTTTAACACTAATAAACAAAACAAATTTACCTGCAAAAACCTACAATTTATTAAATATTTATAGAGAACTTGAAAAAAATATACCAACTTGTTAAATAAAAAAATACCATTTTTTTAAAAAAAGTAGTATCTTGCACCGCCAATTTTGGATAAAACATTGTATAAATATATATAAACTATGAATTACAACGAGTTGCAAGATTTCATAAAAGCAGTTGCCAAATCAGGAGCAACTGAAGTAAGAATTGAAACAGACGATTTAAAACTTACAGTAAAAACAGAGCCAAAAGGAAAAACTATTGAAACAATAGTACAACAAGTTCCTGTTGCAACACAAATGCAAACACAACAACCTGCTCAACAGCAATTTACACAACAGCCAACTGTACAAAGTGTAACCAATACGGAAGAAACTGCAGCCAAAAAAGCCGAAGAAGTTTCCGCAAAATACATAGAAATAAAAGCTCCTATGGTTGGAACTTTCTATCGTAAACCAGCACCCGGAAAACCAACTTTTGTTAACATTGGTGATAGAATAGAAGCAGGCAAAACAATTTGCATTATAGAAGCTATGAAACTTTTCAATGAAATTGAAGTAGAGCCAGGAATTAGTGGCACAATTGTACAAGTTCTTGTTGACGACTCAACCCCTGTAGAATTCGACCAACCATTATTTTTAGTTGACCCTTCTTAACTAATTTTTTAACATAAAGTATCTGCCTGTAATTTGCAGGCTTTTTTTCACTAAAAAAATTATATGTTTAAAAAAATATTAATAGCTAACAGAGGCGAAATAGCATTACGTGTAATACGAACTTGCCAAGAAATGGGAATTAAAACTGTAGCAGTTTATTCCACCGCCGACAAAGATAGCTTGCACGTTCGCTTTGCCGACGAGGCTGTTTGCATTGGACCTCCACCAAGCAATTTATCATATTTAAATATTCCGGCAATTATTTCGGCAGCAGAAATTACAAATGCCGACGCTATTCACCCTGGTTATGGCTTTTTATCTGAAAATTCTAAATTTTCTAAAATTTGTCAAGAACACGACATTAAATTTATTGGCCCAACCCCCGAAATGATTGACGGAATGGGCGATAAAGCAACAGCAAAAGCAACAATGATTAAAGCCGGAGTTCCTACAATTCCAGGTTCAAAAGGCTTGCTTAAAGATGTGAACGAAGGTATTAAGCTTTCCGAGAAAATGGGTTACCCAGTTATTATTAAAGCTACAGCCGGAGGTGGTGGAAAAGGAATGAGAATTATTCGTTCATCAGAAGAATTTCAAGATGCTTGGGACTCGGCACGTCAAGAATCAAAAGCCGCTTTCGGAAACGACGGAATGTATCTCGAAAAATTCTTAGAAAACCCCCGCCATATTGAAATTCAAATTATTGGCGACCAATACGGTACAGTTGCACACCTTTCAGAAAGAGATTGCTCTATTCAACGCCGTCATCAAAAATTAATTGAAGAAACGCCCTCTCCATTTATGACAACTGAATTGCGTAAAAAAATGGGTGAAGCCGCCATAAAAGCCGCCAAATCTATAAATTACGAAGGCGTTGGAACTATAGAATTTCTTGTTGATAGCGACAAAAGTTTCTATTTTATGGAAATGAATACCCGAATTCAAGTTGAACACCCTATTACCGAAGAAGTTATAAATTTCGACCTAATTCGTGAACAAATTAAAGTTGCCGCTGGAATTAAAATTTCGGGTAAAAATTACACTCCTAAATTACACGCAATAGAGTGCAGAATAAATGCCGAAGACCCTTATAAAAATTTTATGCCATCGCCAGGTACAATTACATCGCTACACAAACCCGGTGGCCACGGTGTTAGAGTTGATACTCATATTTATGGTGGGTACAAAATTCCGCCAAATTACGACTCAATGATTGCAAAGCTTATTACTGTTGCACAAACCAGAGAAGAAGCAATTGCAAAAATGAAACGTGCTCTAAAAGAATTTGTTATTGAAGGTGTTAAAACAACAATACCTTTTCATAAACAAATGATGCGAAACGAAGATTATGTAAAAGGAAATTTCACAATAAAGTTTCTCGATGATTTTGAAATGATAAAATAAAAATATTAGAGAGCTTTTTATAAGCTCTCTTTTTTTAAATATTTATTTATGAGTACAACCTTAATAATAAGCATTTTAACAGGCATAACATCGTTCATTGCATTTAAAAACGACGATATTATGTCTAAATTAAAATTCAATGCTTATTTAATACATCACAAAAAACAGTGGTATAGGTTGCTAAGTCATGCTTTAGTGCACGCCGATTGGGCTCATCTGATAATAAATATTATGGTTTTTATTTCGTTTGGAAATAATGTTGAACAATATTTTAACCATTATTTCCCAGAAAATGGAAATTTCTTGTTCCTAAGTTTATATGTTGGCGGAATTGTTTTTTCGTCGCTTTATAACTTAATAAAACAACGAAACAACCATTGGTACAATGCTGTTGGAGCATCGGGGGCTGTTTCTGCGGTACTATTTGCATCGGTTTTTTTTAGCCCAATGAGCAAAGTTTATTTTTTTGGAATAGTACCAATACCCGGAATTATATTTGCCATTTCGTATTTAATTTACTCGTACTATATGGCAAAAAAATCGAACGATAATATTGGACACGAAGCCCATTTTTTTGGTGCAATTTTCGGTTTTGTTTTTCCTTTAATTTTAAACCCCAAATTAATTTACCTTTTTATCGATAGCTTAAAATTTTAGCATAAAATAATTTTCAACAACCTATTAATTAATATCTTACAAAAGTGTGCGGAATTACTGGAATATATTCTTTTACTAATGATGGAAATCTGTTTCATCAGAAAATTGAATTTGCCCTTAAAACTTTAAAACTTAGGGGTCCAAATTCAGAAGGTGTTTTCCATCACGAAAGTGTTTCTTTAGCACATACACGACTTTCTGTTATTGACACTTCGGAACAAGCAAACCAACCATTTTTTTCGTCGGATAATAATTATGTGATAGTATTTAATGGCGAATTTTTCAACTACAAACAAGAACGAGAAAAACTTAAACACAAGTACAATTTCAGCACCAACAGCGATACAGAAGTGCTTTTATATATGTACATTGAGTACGGAAAAAGTTTTTTATCGAAAATAAACGGCTGTTTTTCGCTTGCTATTTACAATAAACAAACCACCGAACTTTTGCTTGCAAGAGATAGGTTTGGTATAAAACCATTAATAGTTTATTCCGACCAAGAGAAACTAATTTTTGCGTCTGAAATGAAAGCCATTATGACTTATGATATTAAAAAAGAAATTGATTACAATTCTCTTTTAATGTATTTTCAGCTAAATTATATTCCAGCACCAAATTCAATTTTCAAAAATACTTTTAAACTAACACCGGGTACTTTTTTGTTAATTTCTAAAAATGGTGTAAAAAAAGAAACTTATTATAAAATTCCATACACCAGAAATTACAACAACTTAAATTACGAAATAGCTAAAAAACAATTAGTTACCCTATTAAACAACTCTGTTGAACAAAGAATGGTTGCCGATGTGGCTTTAGGAACTTTTTTAAGTGGTGGCATTGATAGCTCAATAATTACTGGATTAGCATCGCAAAAAACCAATAAATTGAACTCATTTTCAATTGGTTATACCAATGAACCTTTTTACGATGAAACAAAATATGCATTATTAGTTGCCAAAAAATTTAATACCGAACATTCTGTTTTTAAACTTACCAACACCGAGTTATACGAAAATTTATTTAATGTTTTAAATTACATTGACGAACCTTTTGCCGATAGTTCTGCTATACCTATTTATATATTAAGCAATTACACAAAACAAAAAGTTACAGTTGCCCTTTCAGGAGATGGTGCCGATGAAATTTTTTCGGGCTACAACAAGCATTTAGCTCATTATAAAGCATCTGCAAATTTATTTTCAACACAATTTTTAAAATTTACTTATCCTTTAACTAATTTATTACCAAAATCGAGGAACTCTAAAATAACAAATATTGTTAGGCAAGCTAATAAATTTACAAAAGGTGCAAAACTAAATAATGCAGATAGATATTGGCTTTGGGCAAGTTTTTTTAGCGAAAACGATGCAATAAATTTATTAAACCATAAAATTGATTTAAAAAGTTACAACGCTCTAAAATCTGAAATAACTGAAGAAATAAAATCGAATAGTATTAACGATATTTTATTTACCGATGTAAACTTAGTTCTTCAGAACGATATGCTTGCTAAAGTAGATTTAATGTCGATGGCAAATAGTTTAGAAGTTCGAGTGCCTTTTTTAGACCATTCAATTGTAGATTTTGCGTTTTCGTTGCCACAAGATTATAAAATAAATGGCAATATAAAAAAACGAATTGTTCAAGATGCTTTTCGTAATTTTTTACCAAATGAATTGTACAACAGACCAAAACATGGATTTGAAGTTCCTCTTTTAAAATGGTTTAAAACAGATTTGTTTTCACTAATTAATAACGACTTGCTTAACGATGAGTTTATATTGCAACAACAAATATTTAATCCTCAGGCTATAAAATTGTTAAAAAACAAACTTTTTTCGATAAACCCAGGCGATGTTCATACTCAAATTTGGGCATTAATTGTTTTTCAGTATTGGTGGAAAAAATATATGCAATAATATTTAGGGTAATTCCTCTATTGGTATATCTACTGAAGGAATACCGCAAGCGTAAGGTCCAAGTTCATACTCTCCAAAAAACACAGTAATACTATCTTCTTTAATAATAAAGTTTGAGTAATTTTCATCAATTTTAGGGTCTCGGTCAAAGCAATCCTGTCTGTTAAAGTGTTTCACTAATAATTTGTTAAATTTATCCAAATTAGAACCACTTTTTAAGTTGGCAAATTCCGATAATGTTATTGTTTTATTTGATAGTAAATCGAAGTTAAATATTTTATATGAAGTAGAACCATGTGCACCCATAAAGTTTTGATAATCCTGAATTAGAACACTTATAGTACCATAAGTAGTGATATAATGTTCAGTTTTTATATTTAAATTGTACTTTACACCATTAACAAATCCCCCTAACATCTCTTTAGGCATTCCTCTAACATATTCATTAGCTTGCTTTTCAAATGCTTTTATTGTTTTTTCTACATAATTTTTAATTGTATCATTTAAAATAATGGATTTATCATTTTTAAAAAACTCAACCGAATTTGTTTCAATTTTATAGTATTTAGTTTCTATTATTTTATTTAATATTTGATTAACCGAAATTGTTTTATTTAATTTGTCATGTGCTTTAGTCTCTTTTTTAGAGCTATCTAAAGTTGTTAATTCTGATTTATTATTTATTTTATCTGCAATATTTGATTTAGAGTTTTCCGAATTATAGCAAGATGTTAACAATAACGCTATTATAATAATTATAAAGTTTTTCATATATTTTAAATAAACTACCTCGAAGCAGAGCTGTCGAGGTATTGTTGAAACAATAATAATACGCAGCAGAGCTGCGGGGAATTAACCCAAATAGATTAAAAAAAGCTACCTAAATAAGTAGCTTTTATATTTTTATTTTGTTTAGTACTTGCAATTAATTTTGGTCGAACGAGTCCTCAACATTTAAAAAACCAACCAAAACAGATACACAACCTTCGGCTATAACATCAGAAAGTTCATCAGAAGTTTGAACTTGTATTGATATAACCAACATTTGGCTTGATTCTAGTTTAAAATCCCACGATTTTGCAAACTTTTTAGTTTTGTTATCATATAAAACATTTTTATCTGAGTCTAAAACTTGAAATTCTATTGGTGGTAATTTTTCATCACCACAAACTGTTAATCTGTATTCTTGACCAGAATAGAATGTTTTAAACAATTCTACGGTTTCGCCTTCCGACAAAATAGTTGCGTTATAAATACCATCGTGAACGTATGGTAATAACTCCATTTTGCAAGTTTTTTTTGCAAATGTTTTACATTGTGCATTTCCTGCCAAAGGCAAAATAGCCAAAACAGAAAATAATGCTATTGTTCTAAATATATTCTTCATAAGTTATATTTATTTTGTGATGTTGTTTCTTAGTTTATCAACAGTTGTACAAATTTCATTAAATACTTTATCAGTAATTTGTATATCTGTTTTTGATTTCAATGTAGTGCTTTCTCCTTTAGCTTCAACCATTTCTATTTTTGATGTTGAAACTTCAACTTGGTCGTATAAATCAGATATTTTTTTCAAATCTTCGTAAACAGCTTTAATGTTTTCGTCTGTTTTGTACTCTTCTAATAGGCTGTTTAAAGTTTTTAACGATAGTCTTTGGTCAACTATTCTGTTAACTAATTCTTTATTTTCTGCTGTTGATTTAGCAATTTTAGTTGCAATATATAAGCCTTCTATCCAACCACCGGCTAATATTAGTGCTGCAACTTCTGCTCTATCGTTTTCTTTAAGGAAAGAGTTTGAATTCATTAGAGTTTCTGAAATAATTTCCATTAAAGAGTCCCTATTGTTAACATTTCCTTCCATTCTTTTAACTGTACTTTGTTCAACAGCATTTAGTATTCCTAAGTTTTCGGCTAATTTTTTTGTTGCAGTTAAGTATTTTACAGATGCTTGAGATTGGTCGAACATACTTGCAAAACTTAAATCGGCACTAAAAACGCCTAAATTCAAAGCCATACTTTTAGTGGTTGTATAATTAGGAAGATTTGCTATATTATTTAAAAACTCCTCATTATATTTTGCACCTGCTCGTTTCATAAGCATTGCAGTTTCTATAGGACTTGGTAATGAATAAAACACTTGTTTGGCTTTATCCAAATCGTCAGAAACCATTTCTTCTTCATTAATTGAATCATCAATTTGTTCTTCAACATTATTTCCCCCATTATTACAAGCTGAGAAAAAAAGAGCTATTCCTAAGAATGCTACAACAAAAATATTTTTTAAATAAACCATAGTTAAAAAGTTTTTATGCTAAATTTTTTTATAAAAGTAGTAATTTTTACAATACAAAAAAAATTAAACGCAAATATTTCTTATTTTTTTAAAAAAAATAATTATTCTTTAATCTTTAAACTTATTACCTTTGCATATCAAAAACAGAATTTCACACATTATATGAATGATATTGAGGTATTAAACAAATTAAACTCTATTAAAGATGCTGGAAACGTTAAAAATATCGACTTTTTATTTGCCTCTTTATTAAGTTCGAACAAAGATGTTTTTAATTTAAGTTTCAACATAATTATAGATATTAAAGATAATAATTTTAAATCAATTATATTTAATTTTATCTCAAACGATAAATATTCATCAATAAAAAAAGATATTGTAAGCATTTGTTGGCAATCTAGCATTAGTTTTTGTTCAGAAATTTCACTTTTTTTCGATATATTAATTAACGATGATATTGAAATTGCCATTGAAGCACTGTCTGTAATTGAAAATTGCTACGGAAATACCGCTAATAACAATTCTTTTGTAGATGGAGTTGACAAATTGAAAGCACAACTAAACACTATAGATAACGAACTTAAAAGAAATTTGATTAGCAACTTTCTATTATCATACTCCGCTTAAAATTTAATTTGTTATTACTATTGAAAAACATACTTTTGTATAATGAATGATTACAATCTAAATTCTTTTAATTTCGACTCTAAAAACATTTTAGATTTTATTTATAAAAGACGCAATTTACTCATAATTGTGTTTTTACTTTCTTTAGTTGTTTCAACTATTGCCTCGTTTTTTATTGATTATAAGTACAAATCGTCGGTAATTTTATTTCCTGCATCAAGCAGCTCTGTTTCCGAAGTTTTGCTAACAAAAAACGTTGCATCAAAAGATGTTTTAACCTTTGGAGAGGAGGAAAATGTAGAACAAATGATTCAAGTTCTAAATTCTGAAAAATTAAAAGGGAAAATAATTGAAAAATACGATTTAATAAATCACTATAATTTACAATCTGCAAAATACCCGCGAACAGCCTTATCTAAAAAATACTACGACAATATTTCTTTCATTAGAACTAAATATTTATCTGTTACAATAGAAGTTTACGACACAGACAAAGAATTTGCATCTAATATTGCAAACGACATTGCTGCTTTTTTCGATTCTGTAATGATTTCGATGCATAAAGAACGTGCTATAAAAGCTTTTAATATTGTTAATAAGGAATTCATTAAACTTAACAACGAAATTAAAACACTACAAGATTCGTTAAAAACTTTAGAAAAACTTGGCGTTTTCGACTTTGAAACGCAATCTGAAGTACTAAATAAGGCTCTATCCGATGCTATTTTATCGAACAACACAACTGCAATAACTAAAATTCAAAACAAGCTTGATATACTTGCCGAATTTGGGGGTGCTCACGTTACAATAAGCAATTTATTAGAATATGAACTTTTACGATTTAGCGATTTAAAAGGAAAATACTCTGAAGCAAAAGTAAATATTGAACAAGACTTACCATATAAATTCATAGTTAGCAAAGCTTATCCTGCCGAGAAATACTCTTACCCTATACGATGGGTAATAATAACTTTTTCAACTTTCTCTGCCTCATTTTTAGGGCTAATTATTTTAATTTTGTTCGACTCTTTAAAAAAAAAATAAAATTCACTTTAAATGTTAATTTTTTAAACAATTTCTCATTCAATTACAATATTATGGAAGGATATTTCAACAATAAATCAATTTTCACCTTAATAAATAAGTGGAAAAAACAATTATTGATATTAGTAATATCGGTTGCTATTATTTCTTATGCAGCTTCTTTTTTAATTAAACCGCTTTATAAATCTTTTGCCGTTTTATACCCAATAAACTTAGCACCACTTTCCGACGAAAACGAAACCGAGCAAATGATGCAAATAATACAATCGAACGACATAAAATTTAGTTTGGTAAACGCACTAAATTTAAACGAGCATTACAAATTAAATGAAAAAGACCCTTTATATTTAAGCACACTTATGTTTAAATTTAGCGAATACTTGTCGTTTAGCCAAACAGAATTCCAATCAATAAAAATTTCTGTTTTAGATGAAAATCCGAAATTTGCAAAATTAATGGTCGATTCTATAATTTCTTCATACAATAACAAAGTGCGAAATATGCACCGCATTAAATTTAAAGAAGTTGTTGATATTAGAACTAACGAAATAAATGCAAAACTAAAAGAAATAGATTCTTTAGAAAATAAAGCCAATTTTTTTAGAAAAGAATACGGCATTTTAGATTATGACTTGCAAGTTGAAGAATTAACAAAAAGTTATTACAAATTACTTGGAACAAATGCAGCTAAAGCTAACGATATTGCAAAAATAATTGACAATTTAAAAACTTATGGTGGCGAATTTAAAGCTCTTTCTCAAAGAATATTAGACGAAAGAAATGCTTTAAAAGTTTTTAAAACCGACTTAGAAGAAAAAACAACCGAATTTCACAAAAATATAACTTATTGCCAAATAGTAGAAAAACCTTTTGTTGCCGATAAAAAATCAACGCCAATTCGTTGGATAATTGTTCTATTTTCGGTTTTTGGCTCTATTATTTTAGGCTTGCTAACCATTGCTTTTATTGAAAGTAAAAATACCCCTAAGTAGTTTTGCCAACAAATAAAAAAATATTGTGGTTTTATGCTATTTCCTTACTTTTTTTAGGAATTAACATATATTTTATTGTAAAAGAAAATTATTATATTTCTCTAATACCTTTTTTACTATTAGTAGTTCTATTTGCTTTTTTTGCACTTGATAAGGTTATTTTATTAGTACTTTTTTTAGTTCCATTATCATTACCAATAAAAGAATTTGCACCCAACTTACCTTTTGATATGTTTATTCCAACCGAACCAATTATTGTTGGAGTAATGTTAATTTTCATTTTAAAACTAATTCTTCAAAAAAATTACGATAAAAAAATTCTAACACACCCAATATCTATAGCAATTTACATAAATTTATTGTGGATTTTTATTACATCATTTACCAGCACAATACCTTTAGTTTCTTTTAAATTTTTATTAGTAAGAATATGGTTCATTAGCACATTCTATTTTATTGCTATTCAGCTATTTAAAAACATAGAAAATATACACAAATACATTTGGTACTACACTTTAGGATTAATTATAGTTATATTTTATACCGAATATAATCACTTAGATTATGGTTTGTTAGACCAAAAAGCCGCAAATTTTGTTTGCACCCCATTTTATAGCGACCACACCTCTTACGGTGCCGCATTAGCATTTATAATACCCTTAATTATAGGCTTCTTATTTTTAAAATTTTACAAACCTACCACCAAATTTTTAATTGCATTAGCACTAATAATTATAATAGGAGGCTTAGTATTATCGTACACCAGAGCCGCTTGGTTAAGCCTAATTTTTTCGGCAGGTGTATTAGTTTTAGTACTTTTTAAAATTAAATTTAGAACAGTTATTATTCTGTTTACCACACTATTGATATTGTTTTTCAGCTTTAAAACACAGTTATTTATATACTTAGAAAGCAATAAACAAGACTCATCATCAAACTTTAGTGAACAAATAGAATCTATGACAAATATTGCTTCCGACGCATCGAACTTAGAACGAATAAACCGTTGGGAATCGGCTTTAAGAATGTTTAACGAAAAGCCAATATTTGGGTTTGGTCCTGGCACATATATGTTCAATTATGCACCTTACCAAATGTCGTACGAAAAAACAATAATAAGTACAAATGCCGGCGATATGGGAAATGCACATAGCGAATATATTGGAGCATTAGCCGAATCGGGTATTTTGGGCAGCTTAACTTACATTATAATACTATTAACAACCTTATATACAGCACTTACATTATATAAAAAATTACAAAATAGAGACTTGAAAATTTTAGTACTTTCATTAACACTTGGATTAATAACATATTTTATTCACGGTTTTTTAAACAATTTTTTAGATACCGATAAAATATCGGCACTATTCTGGGGTTACATTGCAGCTATAGTTGCAATAGAAACATATCATAACAAAACAACCGAGCAAGAAAACAATAAACTTTCGGAAAAATAAAAAAATAAAATGCAAATAAAATCAGCCGAATTTGTTACATCGAACACAGATGTGAACAAATGTCCAGATACAAAAATACTTGAATATGCCTTTATTGGCAGGTCTAACGTTGGAAAATCGTCGTTAATAAATATGCTTTGCAATAAAAAAGCATTAGCAAAAGTTTCAGGAACACCCGGAAAAACACAACTAATAAACCATTTCTTAATTAACAATTCGTGGCATTTGGTTGACCTTCCCGGATATGGTTTTGCGAAAATTCCAAAAGCTGAAAGTAAAAAATTGGAGAAAATTATTTGGGACTATATAATTAAAAGAGAACAACTTACCGCAGTATTTGTTCTTATAGACTCGCGACTAGAACCTCAGAAAATAGATTTAGATTTTTTCGGAAAATTAGGACTTCACAACATTCCTTTTTTAATTATTTTTACAAAAGCCGACAAACTATCAAGTTCGGCAATAAACAAAAACATTACAGCTTACAAAAAGAAAATGTTACTTGAATGGGAAGATTTACCCCGAACATTTTTAACCTCATCATTAACAAATTTTGGGAAAGACGAACTTCTCGGGTACATAGAAACGCTAAACAAAGAACTTGCTAAACAATAAATTTAGTTTAATTATAATTTGTACTTTTGCAAAAAAAATTATATGAATCACAAATCAGGCTTTGTAAATATTATAGGCAACCCAAACGTAGGAAAATCGACCCTCATGAACGCTTTAGTTGGTGAGAAAATATCTATTATTACATCAAAATCGCAAACTACAAGACACCGCATTTTGGGAATTGTAAATGGCAACGATTTTCAAATTATTTATTCCGACACACCTGGCGTTATAAAGCCAAATTACAAGCTACAAGAATCAATGCTAAACTATTCAGAATCGGCACTTCAAGACGCTGATATTCTGCTATATGTAACCGATGTTTACGAAAAAGACGATAAAAATCCGGAATTTCTTGACAAAGTAATTCATCACGAAGCAAAAGTAATAATTGTAATAAACAAAATAGATATGTCGGTTCAAGACAAAGTTGAAATGTTTATTGAACGATGGCAAAAATTAGCCCCAAAAGCAACAATAATAGTAACTTCGGCATTACATAATTTTAATGTTGAAAAACTTCTTGATACAATTTTAGAAAATTTACCAGAATCTCCACCATATTTTCCAAAAGATTCTTTAACCGATAAAACAGAACGTTTTTTTGTTGAAGAAATAATTAGAGAAAAAATACTAAAATATTATAGCAAAGAAATACCTTACGCAACACAGGCTATTGTTGAAGAATTTAAGGAATCTAACGATATTATAAAAATTAGAGTAAATATTTTTGTTGAACGCGAAAGTCAAAAACCAATTATTATTGGAAATGCCGGAAAAGGTATTAAAAAAATTGGCACCGAAGCAAGAGAAGATATTGAAGCTTTTTTCGACAAAAAAGTATATTTAGATTTGTTCGTTAAAGTTAGTAAAAATTGGAGAAACGACGACAATAAACTTAGAGAATTTGGTTACAGCTAATTAAAAAAAACAATTGCGACACTAAAAACATTGTCGCAATTGTTATAAAATATTGATTTATTGAGCTATTGCAAATCCTATATTTAATTATTCTTTTCAATCTCGCCTGAGCCGTTTATAATTTTTTCAACAATAGGACTTCCTTTATAATACAAATCGCCACTACCATTAATAACAGCTTTAACTGTTTTATTTGCTGTTAATTTAATTGTACCACTTCCATTTATTGTTGCTGATGAGTAATCTGTGTTAAAATCGAAATTATTAACATCTCCCGAACCATCAATAACTATCTCTTGATTTGGACAATTGCCTATTAACACTACATCTCCAGAACCTATAATATTTACATAAGTTGTTGATTTTGAACTTAATTTAGCCTCAACATCTCCCGAACCTATTACATTTACCGAAAAAACATCGCAAGAATCGAAAACGTTTGTTGTATTAATATCTCCCGACCCAATAATAGCAATACTTGTTAGTTTTGGTATAGAAATATCAATATCAATAGGTGTTTTATGTCTTATTTCCTCATCAAATTTAATTATTAAAATTCCATCAACAACCTCCAATAAAATATTTTTTGTAATATTTGGCTTTGAAACAATTTTAACCGATTGCTTATCCGATTTTGTTATGTGCACATTAGCATCAATATTATTGGCAATTCCATTAAAAGTTTCTACATTAAACATCTTGCTTTCTATATTGCCTTTTTCGGTAATTAAATCACCTTTTCCATATATTGAAACGGCATTTATTATTTCTGAACGAACATTAAAAAATGCAATAAACATCATAATAAAAATTGCAACAACTGTTAATATTAATATTATTCTACTAGTTTTCATTATTCTCTGATTTTAAATTATTAATGTGATTTATAATTTCATTAATGCTAATATTTAGCAATTGAATTGTTTTAAAAAGTTTAGGGATTTCCGTTTTTACAAACTCTTGTTTTTTTGTTTCAAGTGTTTTATTATAAGCACCTTCTGCAATAAAATACCCAATACCTCTTTTGTTGAAAATTATATTTTTTTCTTGCAAAAAATTATACGTTCGTAATACTGTATTCGGATTTACTTCGTAATTTATTGCATAATCGCGAACCGAAGGTATTCTGTCGTTTTCGAGAAACTCTTTTTTAAGAATTTTCTCGCAAAAATCGTCGGCTATTTGCAGATAAATTGATTTATTTTCTTTAAATTCCATAAAATTAGACCTCCTTTTCTTTTAAATTAAAATATGTAATAAGCCAAAAAATTGGAGCCAATAAATAGTGAAAAAATATGCTAATTATCTTGCCCGACCAAAAATCATCAATACTAATATTTTTAGGACCTTGCGTATTAAAAACAAATTCCATATCTTCAGACTGTAAACCAACATATTGAGGTATTTGATTAGTTAACAAATGAACTAATACCCCAACCACCAGCAATAAAATAAGCGAAAAAACAAATATGTATAACGATGTGAAAAATACTGGAATTTTCTTAAAAAACGATGCTCCGGCTAAATACAATGATTGGATTATAATTAATGCTGAAATTGCGTTATAAGTATCTAAAGTAAATGGATTAAAACCTCCAATTGGGAATGTAAAAAACATTTTTCCAATTACATAGAACATTAAATACGATAAGTAAAACACTAAAGTATAACTAATTACAAACCCAAAGGTTGATAATAAAATTTGAGAGAGTATTTTTTCTAAGTGAGTTGCTGGCAATGTTAAATAAGATATTGCACGTTCTTTTGTTCTAAAATCGGCAAACGAAATTCCCGCAAAAACAATTCCTACAAGCACTATGGTGGAGTTATAAATGCCATTAAAATACAACCACAATTCGCCATCGTATATACTGTTTAATAATAAAATTGCAAAAATAAATCCAATTACCGCAATGTAGCCAATTAGTACAAGTTTTATATTTTCGATATATTCTTTTTTAATTAAAAGAAATAATCTGTTTAAATTTAAGTTTTTCATATTTAGTTATTTAAGTAATTTACAACTTTGCTATTTTTTTCTACTATTGAATTAAATAGTATTTCTAAATCGGGTTTTGTGTGTTGGTTATCTGTATTTTTACTTACAAATTTTAACCCACCCAAATTTGGCTCTGAGAACAAAACATCTGCTTCATTATCAACATCTTTAGCATTCAAAAATTTAAGTTTATCGGAAATTTCATCTATAAAATTATTGAATTTTATTACACCATTATCTAAAATAATTACACCATCAATAATGCTTTCTATATCTTTTATTTGATGTGTTGAAATAATAAAAACTTTTTCTTCGCTTATAGCCGAAGCAATCAATTTTCTAAAAACGCTTTTAGACGGTATATCTAATCCGTTTGTAGGCTCGTCCATTAAAACCACTTGAGTATTGCACGCCAAACCAAATGCCAGCAAAAATTTCTTTTTTTGTCCGTACGATAGCTTGTTTAGCATCGAGTTTTCTGATATTTCGAGTTGTTCTAAATATATTTTTAAATTCTCAATACTAAAATTTGGATAAAATGGCGAATAAATTTTTATGAATTTATTCATACTAATTGCCGGAGTATTAAACTCTTCGGGAATAAAATAAAATTTCTTTAAAAACTCTGGATCTCGCATTTTCGATAATAAATTATCGATACTACAAATTCCTGTTTCTGGGAAAATTAGCCCACATATTTGCTTTAACAATGTGGTTTTACCGGCTCCATTTTTACCAAGTAAACCATAAATATGCCCCGATTTAGTTTCAAGAGACAAATTATCGAATAGCTTATTTTTTTTGCTATACGAAAATGTAAGTTGCTTTATTTCTATCATAATATAATGTTTTAGTGTATTAATGAATTAGTACACTGCAAATGTATAGCTATATTTTTGAAAAGTCAAGTATTTTTCAATATTTTTTAAATTTATTTGCAAAATAATTTTTAAAACCCTGATTATAAAATATTTATTAATGGCTGTTTTAAATTTATTAATTGATTATTTTTGCAATTAAATTTAATTTAGTATCTTTGACATAAACAACAATTTTATGTATGTACGTATTTTGTGTATTTACTTTATTGTAACAAATTAGAAAAAAATATAAATCAATGAAAATACATACCTAAATTCAAGTAAAAAATGCATAAATAATGTATAAAAGCTGAATTAATCATAACAACAATAACACTTTCGAACTTCTCAAAATATTCGATTTGACAGTAAGGGAGTAAGAACATCTTACTACTTGCAGGAATTTTAAATATTTTTGCTCGTGTTATCGCTATTAATTCATAAATTAGTTGTTATTAAATACTACCACCATAATGAAACAACAAATAATTGATAACATAAACAACCCTGAAACTTTAGAAAAGTTATATAGAAATAACAAACAAGATTTCGGCAAAATATTTACAGAAATTTGCGATAATTACAATTCAGATTTAGTAGATTTTTGGAAATTACGATTAGTTCCAGAAAAAGATATTGAAAATAAAAACTTACTAAAATTTGATTTATTTTTCGTAATTGCAATATCTCTTTTTACCGTATTGTTAGTAAAACTTCCTGAATTATTTACTAAAATACCAAACGATTTTTTCTATACTAGAAATTTGGCAATAATAGTTTTCAATGGAATTATTCTTTATACTTTTTGGCAAAACCGCATTTTTTATAAAAAACAACTTCTAATTTATGGATTTTCAGTACTTATACTAACACTATTTATAAACCTTTTACCAAATACAAATAGCGATTCCATAACACTTTCTATGATTCATATTCCTTTATTTTTATGGAGCTTATTTGGATTATCGTTTATTTCGTTCGATTACAAAAACACCGACAAACGAATTGATTTTATACGTTTTAATGGCGAATTACTAATAATGACTGGCTTAATTCTAATTGCAGGCGGATTTCTTACAGGAATTACTTTAGGACTTTTTTCTGTAATACAAATACATATTGAAACATTTTATTTTGATTATGTTGTTGTATTTGGCAGTGTAGCAGCACCTATAGTTTCGTTCTATTTAATACGTTTATACCCAAATATTACCAATAAAATAACACCTGTTATTGCTAGAGTTTTTACACCTTTAGTTTTAATTACATTAGCTATTTACTTGGTTTCATTACTTTTATCGAAAAGTAAAATTTTAGAAGATAGAGAATTATTAATTTTATTTAACACTATGCTTTTAGTCGTGTTAGGAATAATTGTATTTTCTGTATCGGAACTAAGTAAATCTAAAAAGAAAGACTTTAACGTGCTAATTTTGTTTTTATTAGCATTTTTAGCTATAGTTATAAACTCAATAGCTTTAATTGCAATAATTTCAAGAGTTACAAATGGCTTAACACCAAATAGAACTGTGGTATTAATTTCAAACATTTTGATTTTTACAAACCTAATACTTATTGCGAAAAATTTATTCGAATCGTATTTTAAAAATAAGCAACTCAATTCTGTAGAAAAAACTGTAGCTAAATACTTAACCGTATATTCTTTGTGGACAATTATTGTGATTTTTATTCTACCTTTCGTTTTTAAATTAAAATAACACCAAATCA
>DYMG01000081.1 GCA_020721655.1 Paludibacter propionicigenes
ATAACAATTTTTTAATATAACAAATAATTTAAGTAGAAATTTTACTTATTTGTTTATTTTTAAAAAACGCATAAAATTTTAATAAACTTTATAATAATGTTATCTTTGTAAGAAATATTAAAATTAACTTAAATAATGAACACAAAAAATAAAGGTTTTGATACAAAACTTATACACGCTGGCGATTTTCACGACGAATTTGGAAGTGCTGTAACTCCAATCTATCAAACATCTACATTCTCTTTTAAAAGTGCAGAGCACGGAGCAAATTTATTTGCAGGAAAAGAACAAGGATTTATTTATACAAGAATTGGAAATCCTACAATTAATGCTTTAGAAAATAAATTAGCAGAATTAGAAAACGGTTTTGGAGGAATTGCTTTAGCATCGGGAATGGCAGCTGTTTCAACAGTTTACGCTGCAATTTTAAAAACAGGCGACCACATGATAAGCACAGGAGCTGTTTACGGACCAAGCAGAGCCGTAATGGAATCTATTTTTGCCGATTTTGGTGTTCAATCTACATATACAAATACAGCAGTATTAGAAAATATAGAAAAAGCAATTAGACCAAATACAAAAATGCTTTATTTGGAAACTCCTGCAAACCCAACAATAGAACTAACAGATATAAAAGCAGCTTGTGAAATTGCACATAAACATAATATAATAGTTGTTGTTGACAATACTTTTAGCTCGCCATATTTACAAAAACCGCTTAATTTGGGTGCCGATATTGTTTTACACTCTCTTACAAAATTTATTAATGGGCATGCCGATATTGTTGGTGGTGCTTTAATTGTTAAAGATGAGCAACTTTATAAAAAAGTACGCAAAACAATGACTTAT
Source organism: Paludibacter propionicigenes (assembly GCA_020721655.1). Lineage (GTDB taxonomy): Bacteria > Bacteroidota > Bacteroidia > Bacteroidales > JAFGXI01 > DYMG01. Next base: position 850 of record DYMG01000081.1, read on the forward strand.
ATGGGTGGAAATATGGACCCGCACCAAGCTTATTTAGTAATTAGAGGTGTAAAAACACTTTCAATAAGAATTGATAGAGCTCAAGAAAATGCAATGAAAGTTGCCGAATTTTTAGAAAACCACCCAAAAATTGAATGGATTAAGTACCCTGGTTTAAAATCTTTTCCGCAACACGAATTAGCAAAACAACAAATGACAGGGTTTGGCTCGATGATTAGCTTTGGAGTTAAAGGCGGTTATAAAGCCGGAATAGTTTTAATGAATAATGTAAAACTTGCACTTTTAGCAGTTTCTCTTGGTGGAGTGGAATCCCTAATTCAACACCCAGCATCAATGACACACGCAGGGGTTTCAAAAGAAGCAAGACTTGAAGCCGGAATTACCGACGAACTTGTTAGATATGCTGTTGGAATTGAAACAGTTGAAGATATTATTGAAGATTTAGAACAAGCTTTAGCAAAAATATAAAGTAAGTAATTGCAAAATGAGCTGGCAAATAATTACAGCTCATTTTTTTTTTGCATTTTTTAACATTATTTTTAATAAGTGTTATTTAGCATATTAATAATTAGATTATCTTTGCCACAAACTAATATATTTAAATATATCTATACGTATGAAAAGTATTAAATTCATATTAATTGTAATTGCTATCTCTGTTGTAACTTACGGGTTTGTAAACGTAAAAAACCAGCAATCAGCTAATAGCCAGACTAATCTTGTGGTTGGAAGTAAAGCCCCAGAAATTGTTTTAAAAGATAAAAACAATAACGATTTAAAGCTATCATCACTAAAAGGAAAGATGGTTTTAATAGATTTTTGGGCATCGTGGTGCGGACCTTGTAGAGGCGAAAATAAAAATGTAGTTAGTATTTATAATCAATTTAAAGATACCAAATTTAAAAATGCAAAAGGGTTTACCGTTTTTAGCGTATCTTTAGACAGAGGCAATGTTAACGATTGGCAAAAAGCTATTCAAAAAGACGGGTTAATTTGGGATACACACGTAATGGACGTTAATAACGAAGCAGCAATGAAGTACAAAGTTCAATACATACCTACTAGTTATCTTATTGATGGCGAAGGAAATATATTAGCAATAAACCTTAGAGGCGAAGAACTTAGAAAAAAAATAGAATCTTATAAATAATGAAGAGAATAATATTATCAATTTTAACAATAGCATTGCTAAAATCAATACCAATAAATGCACAAACAGAGCCCACAATTGGTTTAAACATTGGAAATAAAGCCCCTGAATTAAGTTTTGCAACGCCAGAAGGTGCAAATGTGTCATTATCGTCATTAAAAGGAAAAGTAGTTTTAATAGATTTTTGGTCATCGTGGTGTAGTCCGTGTAGAGCCGAAAATCCAAACGTAGTTAAAACATTTAATGAATATAAAGATAAAAACTTTAAAAACGGAAAAGGATTTACAGTTTATGGCGTTTCGTTAGATAGAAGTAAAGAAAGTTGGGAAGCCGCAATAAAAGCCGATAATTTAACTTGGACACAAGTTAGCGATTTAAAATATTGGAATAGCGAAGGAGCTAAACTTTATCAGGTTAGAGGAATACCAAGTAATTTTTTAATTGATGGAAATGGAATAATAATTGAGAAAAATTTGAGAGGTGCAAACTTAAGAGAAGCATTAGAAAAAATAATTTTGAAAGAAAAAACAGTTAAAGATATTGATAACGAGTTCGATTTAACAATAGAAAACTATAAAAAAACATTAGATTTAATATTAAACGATTATAATGAAAAACTTAAAATTGTAGAACCAAAATCTGAAGATTTTAATAATATCTCAAAACAAATAAAAAAAATAGAAAAACTTAAAAAAGGATTTTAATAAAATATTGTGCAAATAATACAAAGGCGGTTTAAACCGCCTTTGTCATTTTTTAATGTTTTAAACTGCCAAATTGACCACTGTAAATAATGGCAAAAAAATTGCTTACAATCAGTAAAAAAATATAATATGGAAAAAAAGGACTCAAAAGAAAATATAATTAAGAAAAAAACTAGTAAAAAAACAATTGAACTAGAAAAATACGAGGAAATAGCTCAGAAATTAGAAGAAATAAATGACAAATATCTTAGACTTAATGCCGAGTTTGATAATTATCGAAAACGAACACTAAAAGAAAAAATAGATTTAATTAAAACAGCAGGCGAAGATATTTTAGTTAATATTTTACCAGTTATAGATAATTTTGAAAGAGCAATAAAAGCAAATCAAAATCTTACAGATACCAAAGCAATAAATGAAGGGATAAGTCTTATTTATAATAATTTCAAAGAATTTATAAACCAAAAAGGAGTTAAAGAAATAGAAGCAATAGGACAAAATTTAGATACCGATTTGCACGAAGCAATAACAAAAGTTCCTGTACAAGAGGAAACCCAAAAAGGAACTATTATAGATGTAATAGAAAAAGGATACAAGCTAAATGACAAAGTAATTAGATTTGCAAAAGTTGTAGTTGGCGAATAATTGTTAATTAAGAAAAAAGTAAAATGTCAAAAAGAGATTACTACGAAATTTTAGAAGTACAAAAAACAGCTTCGTCAGAAGAAATAAAAAAAGCCTATAGAAAAATGGCTATAAAATATCACCCAGATAAAAATCCAGGAGATAAAGTTTCAGAAGAGAAATTTAAGGAAGCTGCAGAAGCTTATGAAGTATTAAGCAACCAAGAAAAACGACAAAGATATGACCAATTTGGTCATGCCGGAGTTGGTGGTGCTGCAGGAGGTGGTGCCGGCGGATTTGGTGGTTTCACAAATATGGAAGACATTTTTTCATCTTTTGGAGATATTTTTGGCGGTCATTTCGGTGGATTTGGAGGGAATTCAAGAAGAGGTGGAAGGCGTGTTAATAGAGGCTCTGACCTTAGAGTTAACGTAAAACTAACCTTAGAAGAAATATTAAACGGTGTAAATAAAAAAATAAAAGTAAATAAATATGTTTCTTGCCAAAAATGTAACGGAAGTGGAGCCAATGGTGGCAATTCTGGCAGAACAACTTGCCATACTTGTAATGGCTCAGGGCAAGTTACTCGAATTCAACGCACAATTTTAGGACAAATGCAAACTAGTTCTGCCTGCCCAACTTGTGGAGGCGAAGGAACAATAATAACCGATAAATGCTCTGCTTGTTACGGCGAAGGAATTGTTAAAAACGATGAAGTAATAAGCATTGATATACCAGCAGGAGTGGGTGAAGGAATGCAACTTTCTGTATCGGGAAAAGGAAATGCTGCAAGAAGGGGCGGAATAAATGGAGATTTACTTATTGTAATTCACGAAATAGAACACGAAGAACTTGTTCGCGACGATTCAAATTTACTATACAATTTATTTATTAGCGTTCCCGATGCAATTTTAGGAACAACATCAGAAATACCAACATTAACCGGTAAGGTTAAAGTTAAAATAGATGATGGTGCACAAACAGGAAAAATTTTACGACTAAAAGGGAAAGGTTTGCCAGATATTAACGGATATGGAAAAGGCGATTTATTAGTTAAAATAAATGTTTGGATACCAAAATATCTAAATAAAGAAGATAGAAAAATAATGGAAAAATTTAAAAATTCCATAGAATTTGCTCCAAATCCAACAAAGCAAGAAAAAGGCTTTTTTGAAAGAGTTAGATCAAGTATTTTCGACTAATTTTTAGATTTTTTTTCTTACAATAAAATTTTAAGGCAACCAAAAAATAAAATATTCGTCATAAAGAAAGTTAACTTATGAGAAAAATTGCATAAACTGTCATTTATTTAATGGCAGTTTTTTTTTAAAACAATTTTTGTTGTTTTTAAATACATTTTGTATTTTGTATAAAAAACAAAATAACAAAAAACCAATAAATATGAAAGAAATTTTTAATAAAATTCGTGCTTTTTTAAAACTAAATTATCTTATAATATTATTATTTAGTTTTCTATTTTTTGTGTTCTTTTACGAATATATTTTAAACATTTATTCAACTAATTTTACAATTAACATATTATTTACCACTGGAAAATATATAATAACGCTAATTTTAATATTTTATATAAATAATATATTAAACTCTAAAAATATAGCACAAAGAAAAAAAGCACAAAAAAAACAAGATGAAATCCAAAACGCACATAAAAAAATACTGCAAAAAATAAAATACGACTATTTTTTTTATAAACACGAAAAAGATAATTATTTTACTGAAATAAGCGAATCAATTCACACAATTTTTGGATACAATAAAGATGAGTTTATATATAGTTTAAAAAGATATAAAATAAAAAATTTAACCGAAAATGTATTTGAAAAAGTAGAGCCTTATGCAAAAGAAAATATTATTGTTCCACCTTTTGAGGTTGAACTTTATGCAAAAAACGGCGATAAAATAATTTTTGAAATATATGAAACTCCTATTCTAAACGAAAATGGCGAAATTATTGCAATAGATGCCGTTGCACACAACTTGCATAGCCACGTTAATCAAGAATTTACTCAAGAAAATAGCATTTATAAAACATTTTTCGCCCAAACAAATAGTGCAATTATAATAATGAAAAATAATATTTTTGTAGAATCTAATATAAAAGCATTAGAAATATTCGATTGCACTATTGAGGAAATAACAATGTCATCGCCATTTTCTGCAACATTTTCGCCAGAAGTTCAGCCCGATGGACAATTATCAAAAGAAAAAGCAAATTTTTATATACAACAAGCTATTAAAAATGGATATATTGAGTTTGAATGGGTACATCTTAAAAAAGGAGAAAAAGAATTTATAGCGAATATTTCATTAACATCTTTTTTTTACAACAAAGAACAATTTATTATTGCTGAACTTAAAGATAGAACAGACGGATTTACAATAAATACAAATATTAGCTCTGAAAATAAAAAACTACTGTCATTAATAAATAATATTAGCGATGGTATTTTACTAGTAAATTTTGATAAAGAAATAAAATATTTTAATAAACAATTATCAGAATATTTTAAACTTGGGAAAAACATAAAATACTTATCTCAAGTTATTGATAATGATTTTTTTAATGATAAGATAAGGGGTTTTGTTAATAATCAATTTGCAACTAATAGCGAGTTCGATTTAGAAATAAACGACGATATTTTTAACACAAAAATGATTAAATACGAAGACAAAGAAATTATAATAATTTTGAGTAAAACAAATAATAACTCAATAAAACAAAATAAAGAAATTTCCGAAATTATAGAAAACTCCAGATCGCTCCTTTATAAACTAAACATAGATACTAGAGAATATATTTATATGAGCAAGTCGGCAGAACAAATAACAGGTTATACGGCACAAGAATTTTTGAACTTTAACTCAAAACAAATCCAACAATTACTTCACCCCGGCGACATTAAAAACTCTGAAAACATAATAGCAAAACTTATAAAAAATGTTGAAAATATTAATAATGAATCAACAATAATATACAGATTTTTACATAAATCGGGCGAATATCGTTGGTTTAGCGATAATTATAAAATAATAAAAAGTAATACCGATAAAACAAGTTATATTTTAGGAGATGTACACGATATAACCGAACTTATAAAAAACAAAATAGCACTTCAAGAAAGCGAATTGAGATTTAGAAAAACAGTAGATAATATACAAAATGGAATATCAATATTTGAAAACGATAAAATTATATATGTAAACGATGAATTATCAGAAATAACAGGTTATTCGAAAACAGAACTACTCACATTTAGCTCGCTAATTGATATAGCAATAGACGGCGAAAAAGAACGAGTTTTAAAAATACTTCAAGAAAATAGATTAGCTAATTTAGAATTTTGGATAAAAACAAAAACAGGAAAAACTATTTATGTAGAAAATAGATATTCCGAATCTAAAATAAATGAAAATATTGTTGCCAAATATATAATAACCACAGACGTTACACGCAAAAAAAGATTAGAAATAGCATTGTCTGAAAAAGAAGAAGTATTTTACTATATGACCGATAAAATGTCGGAAATTGTTATAGAGTGCGACGATAAATTAGAAATTACATTTATAAATAAAAGTGGATTAGAAAACTTAAATATAGAAAATTTTGAAAATAAGAAAATCTCAATAATTGATTTAGCAATAGAAAAAGATAAAGCAAAAATAGAAAAAGAATTAAAATCTTGTTTAAATGGAGAAAATGTAAAAAACATTGTTTTTAATTTAAAAAACAATGTTCAAGTCCAACTTTTCCCAATAATAATTACAAATCAGGAAAAACAAATAAAAGGAATTAGAACGCTATTATCTACTACAAAATCAGTTAATTACGATTTAACCGAGCTTAAGTTAACAAACAACATTATAGAATCGAAAAATTTGTACAATAAAGCCGTAATTAGCGAAATAGCAAAAGACTTAATAAAGCCGGTTAAATCAATTAAAAACATAATAAAACTAATAGAAAAAACTAAATTAAACGAAGAACAATATAATTTTTTAAATAGCATTTCCGAATCGTCGGAAACCCTTAAAAATTTAATAAGCGAAGTAAATAATCTGCATTTAATAAGCAACGAAAATAATAAAGAAGAGAAATTCTATTTAACTAAATTACTGAGCAATATAGAATTAAACTTCAAAAAAACTATTAGTGGGAAGAATATAACTTTTAGAATTACCAAAAATATAACTAAAGATTTTATATTATATCACAATAAAACTGAAATTGAAAGTATATTATTGAACATATTAGACGCTTCATTATTGCAAACCTCCGAAGGCGAAATAGAATTAGAATTATTTATAACAAAACAAGATTCGGGCTATTTAAACGTTAATTTTTTAATTAAAAACAATGGTAAAATACTAACCGATTTAGATGTTGATAAGCTAAATAACTCAATAAAAAATTTCACCGACTTTTTAAATATAGAGAGTACAAATTACAAATTCTCGAACACAATTAGGTTAATTAAAAGTTTAAGCGGAAGCATAGATTTCTACAAAGGTAGAAATGGGAAAAACATATTTAATTTCAACATAATTATAAAAACATCAGAAAATAACATAGAATTAGAAACCATCTTTATTGATGATTTAAAAAACATTAAAATGCTTTTAGTTGAAGACCAACAATTTAATCAAATGGTTATTAAAACCATGACAAATAGTTGGGATTGTACAGTAGATATTGCAAATAATGGAGTTAGAGCAATTGAAAAACTTAAGGAAACAAAATATAATATTATTATAATGGATTTAATAATGCCAGAAATGGACGGCTTTGAAACATCAAAATTTATACGAAATGAGCTCAATAATGTAAACTCAAAAATTCCTATTGTCGCAATTACAGGAAACACTTTTGATGATTATGAAAATTACGACAAAAACTTATTTAACCAAATATTAAGTAAGCCGTTTACGTCTAAAATGCTGTTAGATGCAATAATAAGTTCGCTTAGCAAAAAACAATTAAAAAACAACGAAAATGATGGTAATTTAGTTAAAACTAATGTTTCTAACGGGTTCAACATTAATGTTTTAAATGAGTTAACAAAAGGAAATGCCGAACTGAAAATAAAAATGATAACTATTTTTATTGAAAAATACACATCAGATATTGTAGAAATAGAAGTATATTGCGAAAAAGAAAAATGGGAAAAAGTTTATTTAATAGCCCACGGACTTAAGCCATCATTTAATTATATGAAAGTAGGAAAAGCCGAAAAATATTTATTAGATATTTTAGAAAATGCAAAAAATAATATAAATACAAACGAAATAAGTATTTTAGTTGATAAAATTAAAATAGAATTAAACCCAATAATAATTACCTTGCAAGAAGAAATAAAAAAATTACAAAACTCGTAAATTAAACGTAATGGCAGAAAATAATATTTTTCAGAATAATTACTCTAAATTATTTGCAGAAACCAATTCAGTAGCCGTTTTTACGACAAGAATAAGCGACGGTGTGGTTGTAGATGGAAACAAATATTTTGTTAGTATTTTAGGATTTAAAACATTAAAAGACCTAATTAGTGCAAAATACTCAATACTAAAACTATATAGCAATTTAAATAAACGCAATCAAATAATTGAAAAATTAAAAACTGAAAAAATTCTAAAAAATATAGAAATTGAACTTGTCGGAAATAATGGTATAAATAAAGTCGTAGCTTCAATGTCTATAGATGAGGAAAACGGATTTATATATTCAATAATTATTGATAACACAGAAAAAGAAGACTCAATAAAAAAACTAAAAGAAAACGAAGAACGATTAGTAAAACTTAAACAAATTGCCGAAAATTCAAACAAATCAAAATCAACATTTTTGGCAAATATGAGCCACGAATTTCGCACTCCAATGAATTCAATACTCGGAATGTCGGAATTACTGTTAAAAACAGACCTTACCGAAAAACAATTTAATTTTCTTAATATTATCACTAAATCAGCCGAAAATTTACTAGTTATTATTAACGATATTTTAGACTTTTCAAAAATAGAAAGCGGAGAATTAGTATTCGAAAATATAAGTTTTAGGCTTAAAGATACAATAGCAAACGTAATTAATTCTACATTTTACAGAGCTCAACAAAAAGGTATAGAGCTGAACTGTAACTATTTATCGTTTGGAGGAGATGGCTATATTATAAAAACTGACCCTGTTAGACTAAACCAAATACTATTAAATTTAGTTGATAATGCCGTAAAATTTACAGAAAAAGGTAAGGTTGAAATAAAAATAAAAAAAATAGAGGAAAACGATAAATACATAAAACTAAACATAAGTGTTGAAGATACAGGAATAGGTATTGAAAAAGCTAAAATAGAATCAATACAAACAAGCTTCACTCAAGGCGATGTTTCGACAAATAGAAAATACGGTGGAACTGGTTTAGGACTTACCATTTCAAAACATTTAATAGAAATGATGGGAAGTAAGTTATTAATTCGCTCAGAAAAAAATGTAGGCTCGGTATTTAGTTTTGAAGTAGAATTTAAAAAAGGCTCTTATACTGAGTTTGTTGCAAACAAAGAAATAGAAATAGAAACAAATATAAAACTCGAAAAAAACATTAAAATTCTACTCGCCGAAGACGAAGCTTTTAACCAAATAGTAGTTAAATCGATGGTAGAATATTGGGGTTTTGAAATTGAAATAGCCGAAAATGGAAATAAAGCAATAGAACTACTATCAAAAAAATGTTTTGATATTATTCTTATGGATATTCAAATGCCAGAGCTCGACGGAATTGAAACAACCAAAATAATAAGAACCCAATTTAAAGAACCAATAAATAAAATTCCAATAATTGCAGTTACAGCAAACGCATATACCGACGACCATCAAAAATTCCACGAAGCCGGAATAAACGACATTATTTCAAAACCATTTAAATCGCAAATACTATTCAATAAAATAGTTGATTTGCTTAATACAACTTCTTATAAAAAAGAAGAACCAACAACCGAAATAGAATTAGATGCAGATAAAATTTACAACTTAAATGTAGTAACAAAAATATCGAAAGGCGATGACGAATTACTAATAAAAATGCTAACAGTATTTAAAGAAAAATCGGCAATTGAAATAAAAGAAATGTTGAATGCTGTTTACGAAGAAGAATGGGAACAAGTAAGCATAATTGCCCATAAATTTAAACCTTCGGTAGCATATTTAGGTATGGCAGATATTGAAATGAAAATGACAAACATAGTAAAATGGGGACGCGAAAAAACTAATTTGATTAAAATAAAAATGTATGCAGAATTTACAAACGAAGTCCTTAAAAAGGTTTATAATCAGATAGACAAAGACATAGAATTGATTAGAACACAAAAATAAAGTAATAACGATTCAATAAAATTTATTGCTAATCTTTATTACATAAAACTTGCAAATATTTATTTTCAACACTATAGACACACTTCTTCGAAACTTTGCTTTTAAAATTAAGGCAAAAAAAAACCTTTCACAATAAAG
>DYMG01000082.1 GCA_020721655.1 Paludibacter propionicigenes
TGGTGTAATTGGCGTTTGAATATGTGCCACTAAATAATGTTTCAATACATCATTATTTATAATATGTTTTAATTTAAAAAAAATATAATGTTAATAATAAGCTGTTAGTATTGTAGAAAAAAAACTTTAAATTATTTTGTTTTTTGTGTTTATATACTTTTATAAAGTTTAATTAACAAGATATAATTATTCAAATATATTAAAATCAAAGGAGTAAAAAACTTATTAACTATTGTTAATTTAAGCTTGTGTGATTAAAAATATAGTTAAAATTGTTATTAATTATTTAACAAACATGTTAATTAATTTATGCTTATTAATGAGAATTAAATTTTATTATTTGAAAATAAATTATAACTAAATATTGTTATTTAAAAATCAAATTTATTTTCAAAAAATAATAAATATTAAATTAAATATAAGTTAACAAGATATTAACATTAAAAACAATATAACTATCTTATTTTAAGTTATTTATATAAGTAATTATAAGTCAATAAATTCAAATTTATTACCATCAAAAAGACCTTTATCACTAATTTTTAATTCTGGTATAACTAATAATGCCATAAACGAAAGAGTCATAAAAGGTGAATTAAGTTTTGAGCCTATTTCAATAGCTTTTTTGGTTAATAGTTTGTATTTTTCAGCAATTTCAATAACAGGTAAATTGGTCATTAAACCAGCAATTTCAAGTTTTATGTCGTAAATTTGTGATTCGTCGTAAACACAAATACCACCTTTATTTTCAATAATTTTATTTATGGCTATGCTTATATTTTTATCGGAAGTACCTACGGCTATAATATTATGACTATCATGAGCTATACTTTGTGCAATTGAACCTTTAGTTAAACCAAAATTTTTAATATAAGCTACAGATGGTTTTGTTTTTTTATAACGGTTATACACTACAATTTTTAAAATATCTGATGAATTAATATTTTCTATTGTTAGTTTAGTAAATAAATCACGGTTAAAGCAATTTATAACATTTACAGTGTTTTTTTCTAAATTTAAAGCTAAATCTTGTTCTAATATTGTTGTTGTATTAAAATTGTTAATTTCATTAAAAGAATTATTTGTAAAGGAAATTTTATTGTTTTCAAACTCAATATTTCCGTTAATAATTGTTTTTAATACGTTGAAATCTTTTAAATTATCTACAATAATAAAATCGGCTAAATCGCCTTTTTTAAGTAAGCCTATTTCTAAATTATAATGATTAACCGGATTAATACAAGCAACTTGTAAAATATTAAAAATATCTAAATTTTTAGAAATTGCTTTTTTAACTATTTCGTTAATATGTCCGTTTATTAAATCATCGGGGTGTGTGTCGTCTGTACAAATCATTGTGTTATTTGTATGACTATCAATAAGTTGGTATAAATTGTCGAAATTTTTAGCAGCACTACCTTCACGTATTTGAATGTGCATTCCTAAATTAATTTTTTCTATAGCTTCATTTAATGTTGAACATTCGTGGTCGGTGGTTATTCCAGATTTTATGTATTTTGCTAAATGTTTACCAGTTAATCCGGGTGCATGACCATCAATTTTTTTATTGTATTTTATTGCAGATTGTAATTTTTTATGAACTTCAATGTCGTCGTAAATTACACCGGGAAAATTCATCATTTCCGACAAAAATTTAAATTCATTTTTTTTAATAAGAGTTTCGGTAATTTCTGAATTTATTGTAGCACCAGATGTTTCAAAACTTGTTGCTGGAACACAAGAAGGAACGCCAAAAAATATTTTTAAAGGAGTTAGTTTACTGTTTTCAACCATATAGTTAATGCCTTCAATACCAAGTACATTAGCTATTTCGTGTGGGTCGGAAACAACACCAACTGTCCCCCATTTTATTGCTTCTTTAGAAAATTCTAATGGCGAAACCATCGAACTTTCAATATGTACGTGAGAGTTTACTAATCCGGGAAGTATATAATTTTCACAATTATTATTTTCGCGTATTACATCTGTTATAATATTATTATTAGTTATTACTTTACCTTTGTAGATTTCTCTATTTTTAATATCTACAATGTTTCCTATAAATTCCATATTTTAAATTTTTTATGTTCCACGTGGAACAGTTTTTTTTAATTTTTTAGTAAATGTTCCACGTGAAACAAGTTAATAATTATCTTCCAAAACTAATTAAAAGTACATTTATATCTGAAGGGCTTACACCCGGTATTCTCGATGCCTGACCAATATTAACTGGTTTTATTTTGTTAAGTTTATATCTAGCTTCAATTGTAATATTATTAAAAGAAAAGTAATCTATATTATCTGGTATTTTAATTTCTTCTAATCGTTTTACTTTTTCAGCCATTTGTTTTTCTCGTATTATATAACCTTCATATTTAGCAAAAATTTCAGTTGATTCAATAATTTCATTAGAAATATTATTAGTTTCAACATATTTACTAAGTATTTTATCTTTTGCAATTAAATCAATTAAGTTAATGTTTGGGCGAACTAAAACATCATAAATTTTCATTTTTTGAGATAATGGTTTACTTTCTTTTTCAATTAAATAATCGTTAATAATTAGAGGTGTTATTGAGGTTGTTTTTAGAAAATTTATAAAATCGTCAATAGTTTTATATTTGTTTTCAAAAATTGTATATAATTCATCAGATATTAAGTTGTATTTTTTAGCAATAGGATAAAGGCGTTTATCGGCATTATCTTGACGCAATAATATTCTATATTCTGCACGTGAAGTAAACATTCTATAAGGCTCGTCAACTCCTTTTGTTACTAAATCGTCTATTAAAACACCAATATAAGAATCGAAACGTTCTAAAATAAGAGGCGATTTTTTATCAATAACTAAAGCTGCGTTAATTCCAGCAATTAAACCTTGAGCCGCAGCTTCTTCGTATCCGGTAGTGCCATTTATTTGACCAGCAAAAAATAGATTCTTTATAAGTTTTGTTTCTAAAGTATGTTTAAGTTGAGTTGGGTCGAAATAATCGTATTCTATAGCATAACCTGGTCGAAATATTTTTACATTTTCTAAGCCTTTTATTTTACGCAATGCTTCGTATTGTACTTGCCAAGGCAAAGAACTAGAAAAGCCATTTATATAATATTCGTTCGTATTTATACCTTCGGGCTCTAAAAATAATTGATGATTATCTTTATCTGCAAATGTTTTTAATTTGTCTTCTATACTAGGGCAATAGCGAGGTCCAATTCCTTTTATAACGCCATTAAAAAGAGGGCTAAATTTAAAACCACCTTTTAAAATGTTATGAACTTCTTTATCGGTAAAAGTTATGTAGCAACTGCGTTGTTTTTTTACGGCTGTAGTTTCTTCAGAAAAAGAAAATTTTTCAGGAATATCGTCGCCTTTTTGTTCTGTAAGTTCTGAAAAATTTATTGTTCTACCATCAATACGAGCAGGAGTACCAGTTTTAAGTTTATCAACGGTAAAACCTATTTTTTTAAGTTGGTCTGAAATTCCAAAAGAAGAAGAATCGGCAGCTCTACCACCTTCAATTTGTGTAGAACCAACGTGCATTAATCCGTTTAAAAAAGTACCATTGGTAAGTATTACTGTTTTAGATAAAATATCAATGCCCATAATTGTTTTTATTCCAATAACAGTATTTTGGTCAATTATAAGTTCATTTACGGTATCTTGCAATAAATCTAAGTTGTTGGTATTTTCGAGTTTTGTTCGCCATGTTTCAGAATATAACATTCGGTCGCATTGGGCACGTGGACTCCACATTGCCGGACCTTTTGATTTGTTTAACATTCTAAATTGAATAGTTGCCTTATCGGTTGCTATTGCCATATATCCACCTAAAGCATCAATTTCACGAACAATTTGTCCTTTAGCAATTCCTCCAATTGCAGGATTGCAACTCATTTGTGCCATTTTGGTCATATCCATAGTAATGAGAAGTGTTTGTTTTCCCATTTTAGCTGATAAATATGCAGCTTCACAGCCAGCGTGTCCAGCTCCTACAACTATAACATCGTATTTTTGAAACATAAAAAAATATAATTTTAAAACAAAATTAGTTATTATTTAATATTATTAATTATCTTCGATAAATAAAAAACATATTTTTGATGAAAACATATTTTATTTTAGGGTTTTTAATTATTATTAATGCAAGTTATTCTCAAAACCTATTGAGTGGAAAAGGTTTGTGTAGTGCAAATAATTTAATATTATCGGAATATTATTTTAATGAATTAACTGCTGTTGATACAATAAAAGTATCGAATAATGGGGATTTTTCATATAATTTAAGTGGAAAAAATATAGGTCAGTATAATTTAAAAAATAAAGATATAAATATAGATTTTTTGTATAATAATGAAAGTATAGAGTTAAATTATAATTGTTATAATGCAGATTCAGTGTATTTTAAACATACGAAAGAAAATGAATTATTAAATAGTTTTTTTAAATTTAATGATGTTAACAATACTGCGTATTCACTGTTAAATCAATTAAAAAATTACTATCCAAAAAAAGAAAAATTTTATGGAGAAATAATTAATAAAATTAAAGAATTGAATTTTGAAAATGAACAATATATAAAGTTTATAATAGAAAAAAATGATAATTCATTAGCTTCAAAAATAGTAAATTTATATAGATATACTAATAAAGGTTTTGTAAATAATGAATTATATTTTGATACAATTCTAATAAAAACAAGGTTTTTGGGCGATTTAATTGTATCATATTTAAATAATTATGAAAATAATAAATTAAATATATTGCAACAAGAACAAGCCTTTTTTCCGGCAATAGATACTATTTTACAGTCGTTTTCTAAAAATAAATTGTTAACTATTCAGATAGCAAATTTTTTGATTGATAAATTTAGATATTACGATTTAGAATTAGCAACAGAATATACAGCTAGTAAGGCAAACAAATATATAGATAAAGAGCTTAAACAAAACAAGTATTGCGAAACAATTAATAATATAATTAATGTTGAAATAGGGAAAAAAACGCCAAATTTTTTAATAGAAAAAAGAAATCTTTATGAAATAAAAAGTAAATATAAATTAGTTATTTTTTGGGCTAGTTGGTGTACTCATTGCTCAAATTTAATGAACGATTTATTGGAATTAGATATAAATCCGAACGTAAAAATTATAACTTATTCATTAGATTTTGAGAAAGAAAATTGGGAAAAAACAATAGCAAAATTCAATAAAGATTGGTTAAATTTGTGCTTTTGTAATTTAGATAATTCAATACCCGATAAATATGCGGTATATGCAACACCTACAATGTTTTTGCTTGATAGTAACGACATAATAATAGCAAAACCAAAAAGCATTAAAGAAATTTTAGATAATATTAAAGATGAGTAAAGTATTGAGTATAATAGTTTTATTATTAGTTGTTTATAATGGCTTATTTGCACAAAAAATTAATGAAGCAGGAACATCAAAATATTATTTTTGCATAAAATTGACGTATGGTGAAAGTGATAATTTGGTTATATATTCTATTGTAGGAATAAATAAGAAAGGGAAACAAACTCAACATTTTTTAAGTAGGGAAAACTGGATGTATGAATTTACAGCAAATCGTCCGTCGTTAGCAAATCCCAATAACATAGATTTTATGAAAGAATACAATATTAACTACAAAACTATTAAGAGTTTGTGGAAAATAAAATTTTCAGAATATCCTTGGAGTCAAAAATACCCCGACGATATTGTTGGATGGGCAGGTAAACAACAATCTCCTTCTAAAAGGCAAATGGAATTTTTAAAACAATATGGTATAAATAAATTTATATCGGATCCTATTTATGGAGATAAATTAATAAAACTTTTGCAAGATATGCAAAATGAAGCTTGGGTAAATGAGTATATAAATTTAAAATAAAGGCTAAAGTGTTATCAATAAATAAAATAAAATATATAAAATCGCTTCACGATAAAAAAAATAGGCAAGAATTTAATACATTTATTATTGAAGGTAAAAAAATAATAGAAGACACATTAAATTCTAATTATGTTGTTAAAAATGTGTATGTTACAGATGAAATATTGGACAATTTTAATATAAAAACTAACATTGAGCAAATTTCGGAGCAAGAAATGAAAAAAATAAGTGCACTTAAAAATTCTACTAATATATTAGCAGTTGTTGAAATACCACCAAAAAAAGAACCAAAAATTACAGAAAAAGAACTTGTATTGTGTTTAGAATCTATACAAGACCCAGGCAACTTTGGAACAATTATAAGAACTGCTAATTGGTTTGGAATTAAAAATATTTTGTGTTCATTAGATACAGTAGAACTGTATAATCAAAAAGTATTACAGGCAACTATGGGTGCATTTACAGGAGTAAATGTGTATTATATTGATTTAGAGCAATATATAAAACAATATAAAGAAAAATATAATAACAATATTTACGGAACATTTTTAGAAGGAGAAAATATATATAAAAAAAACTTAAATAATAAAGGCATATTAATTATGGGAAATGAAGGAAAAGGTATTTCCGAAAAATTAGAAAAATTAGTAACCGAAAAATTATTAATACCAAAAAATGATAAAGCAATAGCAGAATCGCTAAATGTTTCAATAGCTACAGCAGTTGTAATTTCCGAAATTTTGGGAGAGGGTTAGTTAAATTATAAATTATGAATCATCTTTTTCCATACTTTTTTTCTTTTGAGGTAATAATTATGAATGCAAAATTTTGTTTAACTTTTATACTTTATAAAACCCCATATTATTAAAGAGAAAAACAGAGATAATTAATTGTTTTTCAAAATTACAAATCAGTGTTGCTATAAAAATGTATTTTTGTAAATTGTTAGGCAACTTATTTATTCTTTAATTTGTCTACAAAAAGTAAAATAATAATAAAAATTAATATAATATGAGACTTACTAAAATTTTATTACTAACAATAGCAATATTTTTTGCTTCATTTAGTAAAGCACAAATGCCTGATAGCAAGCTTAGTGCAGTTTATACTCCAGAGCATTTAAACAATTTAAAACATAACAACCCTGATGCTATTGAGTATTTCAATTTTTATGTAAACAATTCTTTTAAAATAACAGATTTACCACAAGGTAAAGATTTAGAAAAAGAGGAGCTACATAAAATTAATCCAATTACAAAAGAAATAACCAACGAACAAATACAAATGGTTGATTTAGTAGATTTTAACCCATATTTGTTTTCTTGTAAAACCGACCAAAATAATCGAAAATATTACTCAATAGGAAACACTGGTAAACTTCTTATAATGTTTTCTAACAAAGAAATTCAAGAAAAATTCCGTAATTCAAAAAAAATAAAAAAATAAGGAGGCTCTAAGATGAAAAAAATAATATTAATAATTATAGTAGCTCTTTTTTCATTAGGCTCTTATGCACAATGGAATTTCGCAACAAATAACGGTACAACAGTAGCTCCTGCAATAGGAGACCATGTTGTTCCCGGTGCTGTTACAAACGGTAATACTTATGTGGTAACTTTTTGTGCACCATCTGGTTCGGTTAATCATAGTACTATAATCAGGTTTGACGGCTCTAACTTAAATATTCCGGCACCTAGTACAATATGTATTTTCGACGGAACAAATATAAACGCTCCATTAATAGCCTGTTACGACAACAATAACATTTCATCAAATATGGCATTTTTAGCATCTTGTTCTAATGTGTCAGGATGCCTAACTATTGCTTTAAATGTACAAAGTGCAGTTTCTTTTGATGGCGTTTTTGATTACGGTTTCTGCTGTCAAGATGTAGAAATAAGCCTAACAACAACTCCACCAATGCACCAAGAAGGAAATGAGCAATATATAGACATTTGCCAAGGTGATGCTATTCAATATAACTTAAATGTAACTTTTCCAGATTTAGCATACTTACAAGCTAATGGTTGGGGATACAACCAAACAGCCGCAAATTGTACTTATAACTGGGATATGGACGACGGAACAACATACAACATACAAAACCCTAACCATACTTACGCTCTACCTGCAGCTGGATATATGCCTTCTGTTACAGTATTAGACGTAAACGGCTGCCCTGCTTCGAACATTATAAACCCTAGAGTGCGTATGTCTATGACTCCAAACTTTAGTGGAACAGGAGCCAACCCTTGGACTCTCTGTCAAGGAAACCCAACAGCACTATCCGGACACACAACATCTCCTATTTTTGTTAGTGGAATTCCTCCAACTACTTGTAACAATATAAACTTGCCAGACGGAACAGGTGTAACATATACAACTACAGTTACTTATAATATTTTCCAAACTGGTTCTACTCTAACTAATATTAACGATTTGCTTGGTTTAACAGCTCAGTTATATCACAGTTATGCTGCCGATTTATTAATATCTATAGAATGCCCAAATGGACAAACAGTTACATTACATACAGATCACGGCTCAGTTAGCGGAGCCATGATTGGTAATTGCGATAGCGATGGTTTATCAGGAACTTGTGGCGATTATACTTGGTCTCCTTCTGCAACAAATGGTAGTTGGAACGACCAAGGATCTGTAGGAACACTTCCTGTCGGAACTTACGAATCGGAAAACTCTTTGTCAGGATTATTAGGCTGCCCTTTAAATGGTACTTGGACCTTTAACATTCAAGACACATGGGCTTCTGATGCAGGTCATTTATGCTGTTGGTGGTTAGATTTTAACCCATCACTATATGCAACAATTTGGGACTATACTATGACTCACACCCCTGTTTCTTGGACAGCTCCTCTGCCAGGTGGTCAAATGCTTTCTGGTGGCTCGGGCTCAACCACAGCAACCGGAACTTACGATGGTTTAGGAACTGTAAACCCCGAAACTCGCCCATTTACTTATACTATTATAGATAATTTTGGGTGTACTTACGATACAACTATTAACGTAACTTGGTTAGAGGATGGTAATACTGAATGTTGTGTTGACCCTACTCCTAATGCTGGAGCTGATGTTACTATTTGTGGCGACCATTACGACCTTGCTATAGATAATGGTACTGGAGACGGAAATGGTTGGACAACACCCGGTAATGCCGGTCAATGGACTGCAATACCTTCTACCGGAGTTGTTTTTAGCGATCCAAATAGCCCTTTTACTTTAGTGCAAATAGCTAATTATGGTTCATATACATTTACTTGGACAGAAATAAACAACAATTCTAGTTCTTGTACCAGCACAGATACAAAAATTGTTAATTTTAAAGAAACCCCTGTTGCTTACGCTGGCGAAGAACAAGAAATTTGTGGTTTAGACGCATCGCTTTCTGCATCAATTACAGCTACTGGAAATTCTTTCTATTGGTATGCCGTACCTTCTGCCGGAGTTAATTTTACTAATCAAGCACAAACCACAAATGTTCATGTTGGAAATTACGGTGTTTACCAATTTTATGTTGTAGAAGGTAATGGAACTGAATGTTTTGATACCTCAAGGGTTAAAGTAAATTTCTTAGAAATACCTATTGCTAATGCAGGTCCAGATCAATCACTATGTGGCACATCTATTCAATTAGACGCAAATATTAGCATTTGGAACACTAACTATGAAGGTTATTGGACTACAAACGGAGTAGGAAATGGTACATTTTTCGACTCAACTAATATTCAACCAAACCCTTACATTACTTTCTTGTGGCCCAGTGGTGCTACAACCGACCAAACTGTTACATATACATGGAACGTTACAAATGGAATTTGTAGTGCATCAGACAATGTTGTTATAACTTTCCAATATGCTGTTGGTTTAATAAACTTCCCTGGTGATAATAGCTTTACTTGCGTTGATGAAAATAACTATTGTGAACAAATGAATGCAATTGGTCCCGGATTTTGGACTAAACCATCTAATATGACAACTTTAGTTAGTTATTCAACAGATGAAAACGACCCAGCTACAAATTTGTGTATAGACCAAAATATTGCAAATTGGGGACCAACTAGTACTATTGTAGTTCCAATGACATGGACTGTTGTAAATAGTGGTTGTAGTTTATCTAAACCTGTAACAATTACTTATTATCTAACTCCTACAGCAAATGCTGGAGATAGTGCCGGTGTTTGCGGTTTAGACCATACTTTAAGAGCTACTTACTCTATACCTAATTCGCAAGGAAATTGGAGTTTAATCTCTTATCCAAATGGCGGTTCTATTACTTTTGGAAATGGAACGCAAGAGGCTCAAGATACTAATTTAGTAAATATTACAGCAACAACTTATGGACTTTATACATTTGTTTGGGAAGAATTTAATTCATCAAATCAATCCTGTGCTTCTTACGATACTATTAGAATTGAATTTATTCTAAAACCTGATGTTGATGCCGGCGACGACCAACATGTATGCGGAAAGTTTACACAATTACATGCTAATGACGATCCTTATACAAACTACGGAATGTGGCACCCAGCCTCAATACATTGGGTTGATGCAATGTATTCAGAAGTGCAAGACGCAAGTTCACAGCTTAGACCAGATGCTTATGTTTACGATATAGGATTAACCGAAGCTTCGTGTATTGATACAATACAATTTGTATGGCAAGAATATATGATGGGCGAACATTTTCCAACTGTTCAGTGTGTTTCTAAAGATACAATGACAGTATATTTCAATTCTGATATAGAATCAGAAAACCAAACTAACGTACCTGCGGAA
>DYMG01000015.1 GCA_020721655.1 Paludibacter propionicigenes
GTGCTCAATAACTTTGGCAAAAAATACGACATTATATTTTAGATACTACTTACATAATTCTACAAATGAAGAAAAAAATAGGTTTTAATGAAACGATTTCAATCAGAACTCCAACCCGACGCTATTGATTGCGGTACTATGTTATTAAAAATGATAGCCAAATACTATGGCAAATTAAATAACTATTGTTCTTTTCCTTTTACGTAATTTATTTCGTTTATTACTTTACCTGTTTCGTTATATTCTATCCATTTGCCATTTTTTTCGTCGTCGGCGTAGCTTCCTTTGCTACTTACTTGTCCATTTTCGTAAAAATAGCTCCAAATTCCCGATTTGGCGTTTGCTTTGTAAACACCTTCCCCTGATTTTGTTCCATTTTCGTAAAACTCAGTCCATTTTGCATTTCTAGCACCGTTTATGTAACTGCCTGAGCTTTCAATATTTCCGCTAGGGTAGTACGATTTCCAAATTCCGCTTTCTTTTCCATTTGCGTAGTTCCCAGACATTTTTGGTTTTCCAGATTCGTCCCACATACTAAATTCGCCGCTTTCTTTTCCATTTGTGTATGTAACCAACGACTCTCTATTTCCATTTTCGTAGTATTTAATGCTCATTCCGCTTAATTCGCTGGTTTCTGAGTACGATTCTTCGAGTTTTTTCTTGCCATTGTCGTAGTATGTAATGCACTTGCCCGATTCTTTATCGTCTTTATAGTTTTTATCGTACATTATAATTCCGTTTTCGTGCCATGCACTCCATTTTCCGTTTTTGTAACCGTTTGTATATGAGCCCTCGGTTCTTTTATTTCCGTTTTCCCACCAAGAATTCCACAAGCCTTCTTTTTTGCCTTTAATAAAGTTTCCTTCTATTTTTTTCAGTCCATCTTTGTAAAAAACAGTGTATGCTCCTTCTTCTTCGCCTTTGTTGTAGTTGCTAACAATTTCTTTTTGTCCTGAATCATACCAAGTATAGTATTTTCCGTCTTTTTTATTTTCAACAAAAGTTCCTTCTAATTTTTTTTGTCCGTTTTCGTACCATTCGGCAAATTCGCCACTTTTTTGTCCTTTTTCGTAATTTTCAACCGATTGTTTTTGTCGGTTTTGGTACCACGATACTAATAATCCTTCTTTTTCGCCTTTTATGTATAGTCCTTTGTATTTAAGGTTTCCGTCTGGGTAATAAGAAATGTATTCTCCGTTTAGTATTCCGTCTTCCCAAGGTTCTTCGGCTTTAAGTTCGCCTGTTTCGTACCACCAAATCCACAATCCGTCTTGTTTGGTTCCTTTGTAAGAGCCTTCTACTTTTATTGCTCCTTTATCGTATTTTTCGGTATAAGTTTTATATGAAATATCGCTTGTTTTTGTTCCTAAGTTATCGTATAAATTCCAAACGCCTTCTTTTCTGTCGTTTTTGTATATACCTTCCATTTGTATTTTGCCGTTTTCGTAGTAGTATGTTGCTTTTTCTTCAAGTTTTCCGTTTGTGCAGGTTCCTCTAAAAAGTTCTTTTCCGTTTGGATGCCATTCTACTACTGTTCCTACTTTTAAATTATTTTCGTAGGTTGTTTCGTTAAGTTTTTGGCCGTTTTCGTAGTATTTTGTCCATAATCCAGTTTTTTTGCCATTTTTGTATTCGCCTTTTGTTGAAATACTTCCATTTATATACCACCAAGTCCAAGAGCCATTTCTTTCGTTATTAATTATGTCTCCTTCTTTTTCTTTTTCGCCATTTTCGTACCACCAAATCCATCGTCCATTGGGTGTGTTCATTGTGTAACTTTCCCTAAATTTTTCTTGACCATTGTCGTACCACCATTTCCAAATTCCATCTTTTTTTCCATCAACAAAAGTGCTTTGTTGTTGTATTAAGCCGTTTGTAAAAAAGGTTTCTACTGTTTTATATTCTGTTTCTTTTACTACTGTGCCCGATAAGTTAAATTCTTTCCAAATGCCTTCTTTTTTGCCTTTTAAGTATGTTCCTTCTAATCTTTTTTTGCCGTTATCGAACCATTCTGTCCATAATCCGTTTAATGTGTCGTTTTTGTATGTTTTTTGTATTGATTTGTTACCGTTTTCGTACCATTCTATTTCGGCATTTTGTTTTAATCCTTCGAAATAATTTTCTTGTTTTATTCTGTTTCCGTTTTCGTTAAAGTATTCCCAAAAATCGTGTTTTAGATTGTCTTTTAGTGTTCCTTCTACCGATATGATTTTTGTTCCTGTAAAGAACTCGGTTTTAGTTTCATAAATTCTTTCTTTTGATGTTTTTCCAAGAATTTCGTATTCTGTCCATTTTCCTATTTTTCTTCCGTTTTTATATGCTCCAGTTTCTTTTATTTGTCCATAAGGATAATAATATGTGCCTGTTCCTATTAGTTTTCCAACTTTGTATGTTCCTTCAAATATTTTTAGTCCGTCGTCGTCGTAATCTATCCATTTTTTTTCGCGTAAACCATCTTTAAAATAGCCTTCGTATTTTATTTTTTGGTTAGTATTGTATCCTTTACATTCGCCACTGTATGGTGTTCCTTCTCCATTTTTGTACGATTTGCCTACGCCTGTAGTTGTGAGGTCATCTAATGTAACTTGACCGAATAATACATACGAAAACAGAACTAAACTAATTATAAAAATTTTTCTCATTTTTTTGGTTTATTGTATTTGTTAACGAGCAAATGTAATTATTTTTTTGCTAAAGATTTAAAAAATGTTAGTATTTATTTATAAAAAAAATTGTTTTAAATTAGTTCTGTTTTATTGATATTTTTCCGTTTGTTGCTAAAAGCATTGCTTCCGATTTTGTTAGGCATTCGTTGTATTCTTTTTCATTGTCTGATTTTATTGTAATTGCACTACCTACTTGAAACGATAAATATTTTTTTTGCGAATTGTATAAAAGGCTCCTAATCACTACATTAAAGTCGAAATTGTTGTTTGGCGAAAAATAGCCAACAGAGCCTGAATATAATCCACGTTTAGTTTTTTCTAATTCGTCAATAATTTCCATTGCACTAATTTTTGGTGTGCCTGTCATACTTCCCATTGGGAATAAATTTTGGATAATGTCAACTGAATTTGTTTCAGGTTCTACTTCTGCCGAAATTGTTGAAATAATTTGATGGACTTGTGGAAAACTATATATTCCGAAAAGTTCTTCCACTTTTACGCTTCCTTTTTTTGCAATTTTAGATAGGTCGTTTCTTACTAAATCTACAATCATTACATTTTCTGAAAGCTCTTTTTTGTTGGTTTTTAACGAGTTTAACAGTTCTAAATCGGTTAATTTATTTTTGTCGCGTTTAATGGTACCTTTTATTGGTTGTGAAATAATTTTATTGTCAATTTTTGTTGCGAAGCGTTCTGGACTGGCACACATTAAATAATTATTTTCAATTTTATAGTATGCTGAAAATGGTGTAGGTGATATTTTAGAAAGTTCTATGAAAATGTTATTTGGCTCTATATCAGTATTTTCCGAAAAATATTCTTGACATAAATTTGCTTCGTAAATATTACCTTTTTGAATATGTTCTTTAAATTTATTTACGGTTTCTAAATATTCGTTTTTCGAAAAAACAGGTTTAAATTGTATGTTACTTACGGGTTTAAAATTGCTTTTTTTATTTATTATTTCGTTATAAATTTCATCTACATTACCTGTGTTTTCTGATTGTATTGTTAGTAAATTATTTGTTATTTTTAGTAATATTTGAGGTTCAAAGAAATGTAAACACGGAAATTGTAAGTTATCGTTATTTTTCGATTTTAGGTGTTTGTTTTCATTTTTTAAATCGTACGTAAAATATCCAAAAATATAGTTGTTTTTGTTATGTAGAAATTGTTTTAATTTTTCAAAAGAGTTTGTTGCTGAGTGTAATTTAATTTCAGATTTAATTCCAAAAGCTGCTATGTATTCGTGGTTTTTATATTTTGTATTTGTGTAATTGTTATTATCTAAAATTGCTAAAGAGTTAAATTTTTCCGACCATATTAGAATTTTGTCTTTAATATTTTTAATGTTTGTGATGTCGTATTTTTTTGAAGTTATCATTAAGCAAAATTAGAATTTATAACCGTATTAAGCAAAAAAGCCACCAAAAATTTGGTGGCTAACTACTAACTAACACTAAACTAATTATTTTAATGAATCGAGAACTTCTTGGTAATTTGGTTCATCAACTATTTCGGGAACTTGTTGTTTGTATTTAACTTTTCCGTTTTCATCTAAAATTATAACTACTCTTGAGCATAGACCGGCTAAAGGTCCGTCAACTATTTCTAATCCGTAATCTTTGCTAAAAGTTGTTCTAAAATCTGATAAAGTTTCTACATTTTCTAAACCTTCTGCACCGCAAAAACGAGCTTGTGCAAATGGTAAATCTTTAGAAATACATAAAACTTTTGTGTTTTCCATTTTCGATGCTTCGGCATTAAAACGACGTACCGATGCTGCACAAGTTGCTGTATCTAAACTTGGGAAAATGTTTAAAACAACTTTTTGTCCTTTGTAATCGGCTAATGTTTTTACCGATAAGTTGTTGGCTACTAAGTTAAAATCTGTTGCTTTGCAACCAAGTTTTGGTAGGTTTCCAGATGTATTTATTGGATTTCCTTTTAATGTTATTTTTGACATGTTTTTATAAATTTATTTATTACTTAAATATTTTGCAATGCCTTCGAAACTTGCTTCTAAAGCTTTTTCTCCTGTTTTCCAATCGGCAGGACATACTTCGCCGTTTTTTTCGAAAAATTGTAATGCATCAACCATTCTAATTGTTTCGTTAATGCTTCTGCCGAGAGGCATATCGTTTACAACTTGATGGCGTACAATTCCATTTTTATCTATTAAAAATAAGCCTCTATAGGCTTGAGGTGTTCCATTAAATTCGGCTTCGCCTTCTTCGTTAAAGTCGTTTTCTCCGGCTAAAACACCAAAATTATCGGCTATAACCATTGATGGGTCTGCAACTAATGGATATTTAACTCCTTTAATTCCTCCGTCGTTTTGCTCGGTTTGTAACCATTTCCAGTGCGAAAATTGGCTGTCGGTTGAACAACCAACTACTGCAACATTTCGTTTTTCAAACTCTTCAATTTTTTCTTGAAATGCAATTATTTCTGTTGGACAAACAAATGTAAAATCGGCAGGATAGAAATAAAAAACTACATGTTTTTTTCCTATGTACTGCTCTAATGAGAAATTTTCTGCAATTTCTCCACCGTTTATTACGGCTGTAGCCTTAAATTTTGGGGCTTTTCTTCCTACTAATACGCTCATTTTAATTATATTTTAGTGTTAATAAAATTGTTTATAATTACATTGCAAATATATGTTATTTAGACTAAATAAACAAAAGGGATTTTGTGTTATTTTTAAAAATTAAGTTTTGTTAACATATTTGATTAATTTAGCAAAAAAAAATGATTGTAAAAATATAATGAAAACGGTATCGAAAGTAATATTAGGAATAGATCCGGGTACTGTAATAATGGGGTATGGTGTAATAGAAATTGTTGAGAAAAAGCCTTACGCAGTAGTTATAGGCGATGTTAAAATGGCAAAATTATCAGACCATTATGTAAAATTAAAGCATATTTTTGATAGGGTTACAAAGTTAATAGATGAGTATCATCCAGATGAATTGGCAATAGAATCGCCATTTATGGGAAAAAATGCACAGGTTGCAATAAAATTGGGCAGAGCACAAGGAGCTGCTATAGCCGCTGCATTACAAAGGAGTATTCCAATTTTTGAGTATGCTCCACGAAAGATTAAAATGTCGATAACAGGTACAGGAACTGCAAGTAAGGAGCAGGTAGCGGGTTTGCTTCAAAATATTTTAAAATTGAAAGAATTGCCTGTAAATTTAGATGCAACCGATGGCTTGGCGGTGGCACTATGTCATTATTATCAAACTATAAATGGTGTTGTTTTTAGTTCTGGAGCTAAAAATTGGGAAGATTTTATTAAGAAAAACCCGAGTAGAGTTAAAAAATAATTTTTTAAGATAGTGTAAATTTTAAACTTAAACCGAAGTTGGTGTTTTTTGTTAGTAATGAGTTAGAAACTTTTGGTGTGGTTACCATTCTGTCAAAGAAGAATCTAATGTTTAGTCGTTGTCCTAATTTGTAATCGGCAGAAAGTTTTATTGTTAGTATTCCCGTTCCAGATGTAATTTGGTTGTAGTCTTCCTCAAGTTTTCTGATGATAGTGAAATTATCGCGTATAGAAAAATCTCCGCGTAAGTCTAAGTCGCTTTCTAAGTCGTTTTGTCCTATTTTAAATTTAACTTTTGGAATTCGGTATCCTAAACCTACAATATACTCGTTTCCTTTAACTTCGGTTAGTTGGTTGTTAGAAAAGCTATAAGTTAAGTTTCTGTTCTTTTTTAATTCTATTCTTGTAGAAAAACTGTTTTTCCAAGTCATATCAATATCAATAAGAGGACTAAAAGCTTCGGAAATGCTAATTGCACCTATTTCGTATTCTGGTACAAAGTTATAGTTGTTAAGTTCATCTCTAATTTCTGAGTATCCGTCATTTCCGGGGATTACAACGAAACGAGTATCTGAAGTAAACGAATTTATGTTGTAAGATGATGTGTACGAATGGTTTACCATAACTTTTTTGAAGTAGTTTTTAATAAAGTTTAGGTTATTTAATCCATCATAAGATATTCTCCAATTTGGTCGCATTTGCCAAATAGTTGGTATTTTGCTTAACATAGATGTTGATGTTTTTGTTCCAGAGTATGCTGCTATAAATGCTGGCATAATTACATCTTGCGAGAGATTTCCGTATCCATCGGGGAATCCGAGCGAGTCTCTGTTTATATCGGGGTTATATCCGTTTATGCCTCTTCGTTGTTCGGCAAGTTGGTTAGCTATTTCAATTCTGTTTGATTTAAAATCTTCGAATGCTTTTGAGTAGTGGTTGTTTTCGTCTGTTCCGCCTGATTGGAAAGCGGTGTTCCAAGTATTGAATGTCATTGAAAAATCGCCTGTAATTATTTTATTGTTGTATTCGTAGTTGTTTCCTACTTTGTTTATGTAGCTGTCGGCGTTTTGGTTGTATGTGTGTTTTGCAGTAAGGTCAATTTTTAATCCGTTTATTGGTTCAATTGTGCTTCTAATGCTTAGAGTTTTGCTCGATGTCATTATATATGGTTTGTTTAGCAATGTATTGTTATCGGTAAACCACCCGTTGTAACCGGCATTTGTGCCAAAATTTTCGTTTTGTTCTCCAAAAAGGAAGTCAAATCCGGGAGCACTTAAATCGGGACTTGCACCTAAAATGCTTGTTTTAGGGGTGTATCCGGGTAAAATAGTTCCTTCGTTTAGTTGGTAGTTTACCGATACATTTTGTACTCCAAGTATTATATTAACTGTGTTTTCTGCTATTAATTTAATAATACCGTCGTTAATTTCTCTATCTCCTTCAACGTTTATTTTCGTTTTTTCAATTGTTGTATCGGCTTCAAATGTTATTTTTGTGTCCGAAATAATTATTGTTTTTCCTTTTACTTCTTTTCCGTTTTGGTCGGTAACTTTAAGTACTACGTTTACTGTTTTTAAATTGTGTTTTATTGATTTAGCTTCGCCTTTTTTAAAGCTCATTAGTATTTCTGGTTCTTTTTTATCTGGAAAGAAAACTTTTTCTTTTTCAATGTTTCGTTTGTTTTCGCGTCCTTTTTTTCTGTATTTTTTATTGATGTATTTAAAATAAGGAACTTTGTTGTAAAGGTTTGTAAGGTTTGCATTTGTGCTACCATTTAAGCTTCTTGAGTTTTTTATGTTGTTTCCAATAGTTGATTCGGTATTTATTTTATTGGTTAGTTTATCTCTAAGAAGCGGACCTGCCAGCCAATCGAAAGTTGCGTTGTATTGTGCACTAGATGAAAGCCAGTCGAAGATTGGAATTTTATTTATAGGAATAGTGTAGTTTATGTTTAAGTTGTGGTTGTAGTGTGTGTTTCTACCATAGTTGTTAATGTTTTGCATAACTGAGTCTTTCCAAAGTTCATAAGATGGGTCGTTTTTGTTAACAATACCTTCGGGTTCGTCAATTCTGGCATTATTTGTTGCGGTAAAGTCTAATTTTAAATTTTTAGTAAAATCCCATTTTAAGTCGTAATTTCTGTTCCACATAAAGTCTTTGTTGTA
Source organism: Paludibacter propionicigenes (assembly GCA_020721655.1). Lineage (GTDB taxonomy): Bacteria > Bacteroidota > Bacteroidia > Bacteroidales > JAFGXI01 > DYMG01. The sequence continues at coordinate 8,163 of DYMG01000015.1, forward strand.
AGTAGCATCAATTTTAAAATCGGTGCCTTTATTTATGTTTCTTAGTTTACGTTCGTTGTAAAGTCTGTTTACATCGGTAAGAAATGAAAATTGTTTAGGAAGTAAGTAGAAATTGAAGTCGCGTACAAGGCTTAGGTTTTTGTTTTTAAGTATTTTTATATTTTTAAAAGGTGTGTAGTTTTTTGGGGCTGCACTATAATTATAAGTAAAAGCACCTCTATATTTTTTTTCGTTATTGTATTCTTCGGTTATGTTTCTGTGTTCAAGAATGCTGTATGAGTATGTAACGCCAAAGTTGGCTAAGTCGTAAGGCATTGGTTTTGTGCTTCGTTTGTTTATTTTTACGTTTGTAAAGTTTAAACTTTTGCGTTTTGTATAGTCTTGTGCTATTTTAATTCTTTCAGTTTTTTCTTCGGCTGTTAGTGCGTCAGATTCTTTCATTGTTTCGAATGTAATGTCTGGGTCTATTGGGTCGTACTGTGGGTTTATAAATTGTTCGGAGTACCCAATATACATTGGTACAGATATTTGTGCTTTTTTGCCAAAAAAGTTTCCTAGTTGAAGATTTGTAGATAAATCGTATTGATAAAGGTCTTCTTTGCTTCTTTCGTCAACTCGTTTTTCAATGCTACCAAATCCTGAGGTGCTTGTTAATCCTGCAATAGATACAGAGCCAAAGTCGGCGAGTTGTATTTGCATTCTTGCTTGAGCAGCCCAGCCACCTTTTTCGTCGAAATCTTCGAGTCTAAGTTCGTTAAACCAAACTATTCCCGATTTAGAGAATCCATCGTCGGCTAAATAGTTTTTGCTTTTGCTTCGGTTTCTAATACCGAGCATTATTGTTTTAATATTTGATATGTTAGGGTTTCCTTTTATGGATATTAAATTTTGTCCGGTTCTAACGGTGTATGTATCAGAAATATCCATATCAACACCTTCTCTAATTTCTTTGTTTCTGTTAAGTTTGGCTTGAGTAAGTTCTTCAAAATAGAAATTAAATTGATTTGATTCTGGCCAAACAATTAGTTTGTCGGCTAAGGCATTTTCTTCTTTACTGTATGCACCTGCTGGTGTTAATTTTAGAGGTATTTCGTATTCGTAGTAGTTATTGGTAAAATCGCTACCAACTCTAATAAACGCAGATAAGTCGTTGTTTTTTAAATTTCCATCAACTAAGTCTTCTGCATGAATGTCCATAACTAAACGTTTGTATTTTCTGACATCTAATTTCATTGTTTTGTACACAGCACGTGCATCGCCATCTTCTAAACCAATAATTGTTTGCATTAATGCTTGTTCGTTTAGTTGGCGAATTTGTGGGTTTGAAGGGTCTATATCGCGGGTAATATTTGGAGGAAGAATATAGTTTACGGGTTCTCTGTCGCCATTTTCTTCAATATTTACGGCAGAAATTGTATAGTTTGTATTGTCTATTTCTGTTGCTTCAGATATAGATGCCTGACGAAGAGAGCCATTGTATTTTCTCCATTCTTCTCTAACTAAGTCTAAGCGGGCAAATCGTAGAACAACTTCTTTATTAAAGTTTTTGAAGAACATTCTCATAAATCGAATTGATTTAAAGTCGGAAATATTACCTACAATTTTTTCGGGGTTTTTAATAGGTATTTTAAATTGATACCAGTTTACTTTTTCGCCTTTTTCGTTTTTTCCTACAACAATATCGGTAATGTTATTTTTGCCTATTTCCATATCTTGTCTGTGTAGCGATATGTGGTATTGAAAATAGCTTTCTGTTTCGCTTAATGTGTTATCGTTGTTTATGTCTTCTGTGTTTGGAATTTGTGAGCCTCCTCTATTGTCTTGTCCTGCTGGTGAATTTCCTTCTGAGCCGTTGTATTTTTTGTATCTATCTAAAATTAGCAGATTGTCGGTATCGTAATCGGTGCCTTGATAGTAGTGGTAATCATCGGCAGAAATATCGGCAGAAATATTATTGATAGCTGTTTGCGATACACCTGCGTTTTGTAAGTCTTGTATGTAATTTGCGAAAAAAGATGTTTCGTCGGCATTTCCAAGTCCATCGTAACCAACGTCTTGTTTGGTTCTACCATCTCCCATATCAAAAGCATTTACTAATGATTGTTTAATAGGAACTCGTCCCCATGCTGTTGTATCAACGTTAATAACGGGATCTGTTGAAGGTAAGCCTTCTTCAAATGATTTTCTTGAGTCTTTAAGTATATCTTCTGAAATGTTTCCTAAGTTAAAGTATAGGTCTCCACCAGGGTGTGTGTTGTCGTAAACGTAGGGGTCCATTAACCAAATTTCGATGTGTTCGATGTTTGATGTTTCAAAGTCGCTGTTTTCTATTTTTTTTGTAATTCCAGCCCAGCGAGATTCGGGGTTAATTAGTTTACCATTTACATCTAATCCGCTTGAAAAGCCGTTTAATCCTATTGCGTCGTAGTTATAGTAACCTCGTTCTGTGGGATAGTATGCTAAGTTTAATATTGATATATTAGTTGGTAGTGTGGTTGCGCTTTCTTTATTTTTGTATATTTCTTGTTCGTAAACTTCGCGTACTAAGTGGTTGTATTTTTCGTCGGAATTTACAATATTTTGTGGTGATCCATTTTCATCTCTAAGTAAAATGGGGTCTATTGTGTACCAAGCCAATTTTGCACGGTTGTAACCAGATATTAGCGAGTTTGTGGTGTCGCTTTCGGGGAACATTGTTTTATCTTTTGGAATACTTGCTAAGTTCCACGATATTGGCGATTTAACATCTATTGATGTTTCGCTACTTTCAAAGTCGTCTATGTAAGATATACCTGTTTTTCCTATTACTTTTGGGTGTCCGGGTATTAATTGTGCAAATTCGCCACTAAATGTTATGTTTGATGGTTCTTTTGTTTCTAAAAATGGGAGTTTATCAATAAATTTAGTTATTAAGGGAACGTTGTTTTTGTAAAGAGCATCGGTTCCCCAAATTGTGTTAGATATAGGCTCGTCGCCCATATTAACTTTTTGTGTCATTGGTTTTTCGGTTAAATTCATTATGGTTGCACCTAAATTAAGTTTGTCGTTAACTTTATAATCTAAGTGAGTCCCCATAAGGGTTTTATTTTGAATGCTAAAAAGAGAATGACTTTCAAGTGAAATTTGAATAGGAGTTCCAGATTCAAGTATTCCAGAGTTTAGTATTTTAACTCTTCCAAGTGTGTAATCAACGCTATAATCGCTTCCTTCTGTAAGTTTTCTTCCTGCAGCTGTTACTGTAACAGAGCCTTCTGGAACATTTAATGCATTAAGTGCTATTTCGGAACCGCTAGATGATTGGTAAGTTCCTTTAAGTAAAAATTTGTTTTTTGATGCAATTTGAAGTGCATTTGTTTGTGTTGAGTCGTATAGTTCTTGAAAAACATATTTATCGGCAATATTGTTTAATAAAGGGCTTCCACCGGTTATTTTTTCTCTTAGGTATTCGCCAAATGGTTCTACAGATGGAAATATAATTCGTCCGTTTTGTGGTTTAATTGTAACATTTGGAATGAAATCGAAAATACCGTCGGGGGTTTGGTCTAAGTTAGAGTTTACTTTGTCTAAGCCCATAACTTTTAGTAATATTTCTCCTTCTATATTTCCTTCAGAAAGGTAGTTTACAGCAGAGCCTGTTTTGTCGTTATTGTAAAGAACGTCTAATTCAAAGTTCTTTTTATCTACTTGATAAGCACCAATTGCATAAATGTTTTTCATCATTAAATCCCAGTTTTTTAGTACAGGAGTTAGTGTTGTTCCTTTAATTAATTTAACAAAAAGGGCGTTTGGTGCAGGTGCCGAATTTGCAAAGTTACCAACTCTAAATATTTTTCCGTTGTATGTGTATTCGTATGCAATACCAAGAATTTCGTCGGAGTTTAGTGCCGAATTAAGTGAAATGTAACCTAATTCATAGTTTACAGTGTATTCGGAAGGGTTAAGTAGTTTTGCGTTTTCAATTTTTTCGTAATCGGTTCCTATATTAAATCTGTCTTCTAAATCGGAAGTGTTATTAATATCTCTAATTCTTGGATATTTCGTATCAATTTGTCCTAAAATATTGTTTGCACTGTCTGTTTGTGCATCATAATTTGTAATAGTATTTTGTGCAACCCATTGGTTTTGAATGTAATTTGGGTTGGCTTCTCCAAGATCCATAAAAGCTACAATATTTCTCGAATTTTCGAAATTACCAACTTTGTTTGTTATCCATACTTCAATTTTTTTTATTTGTATTCCGGATTGTATAAGTGGTATTTCTTCTAATGAGAAGTCGTATCTATCTCTAAAATAATGGCTTAAAAAGAAGTGTCGGTTAGATTCGTAATCTCCTATAAATACTTCAAATTCGCTTGTTTGTGCACCGTTTTCAACGTTTATTACTTGTTTTTGTCCTTTTTCTTGTGAAAATACGCTGGTAATATTTAGTTTTCCGAATTTTAGTCCGGCTTTAAACCCAAATAAGCTTTGACTACCTGTAATTAGTGAGCCTGTAAGAGGAAGTGTAACATCTCCAGCTTCAATAATTTGAATTATTTCGTCTTCTTTTCCTTCGTATCCTATTTTCAGTTTTTTTTCAAAATCGAATGAGGCTTCGGTATCGTAATTTGCACTAAGTGATAGTTTGTCGCCAATTTTACCAGTTACATTCATTTGAATTTTTTCTTGAAAATCGAAGTTGAAATTTTTTTGGTTTTTTTCGCTAAGTGCATTATTTACGGTTTTGTTAAATTTCATTCCAAAAATTAATTCTGCCGAGCCTTGTGTTTTTATACTTATAACGTCGCTTCCAAAAATTTTATCGAAAACATCGCCACCAACGTGTAATTGTGGGATAAATGATGAGTTGTGTTCAAAACTTTCGCTTCTTGCACGTTGATTCCAGTATTTTCTTATTCCGTTATTAAAATCGTAGTTTCTATATTCTTCAAAACTCATATTTGTAGGGGTGCCAATAGGTGTGTTTCCTACTTTTTTAACTATGCTGTATTCGTTTGTTTCTTCGTTGTAGTTTACTTCGGTATGTACGTTATCCGGAGTATTCATCATTAATGGTGATTCTGAGTTTTGTTCTGTTGGGGGTTTTGCTAAAGGGTCGGTAAATGGAAACGATAGGTTGGTTGTGTCGTCAGAATTTATTGAGTCTGGAGGTAAAATATTTATTTTTTGTGAGTTTTCATTAAAGTAAATTGAAGCAACTGTTGGGCGAGTTATAGACCAAAAGCCAAATAATAATAAAATTGAAATTGTATATTTTAGTAGTTTACTCAAAAATAATTATTTATAATAGTTTTAATGCCGCTTTAATAACTCCCTCTATTTCAATACCTTTGTTTTCTTTAGTTACAGTTTCAACAGCTTTTTCGGCTAATTTTTTGTTGAATCCTAACATTATTAATGCAGATAACGCTTCTTCTTTAATTGTATTGTCTTTATTTGCAAAAAGTTCAAAATTTTCCGAATTTGTTCCAATTTTATCTTTTAAATCTACAATAATTCGTTGTGCTGTTTTAAGTCCTATACCTTTAACGCTTTTTATTGTATTAGTGTCGCCTGTTGAAATTGCAGTTATTATATCGCTTGTTGTTAACGATGAAATCATAATAAGTGCGGTATTTGGACCTACTCCCGAAACTGAAATTAATTTTCTGTAAACTTCTCTTTCTTGGGCAGTTATAAATCCGTAAAGTTCGTAAACATCTTCTCTAATAACTTCGTGAATAAAAATTTTAATGTTTTTTTCGTTTGTTATTGCAGAGAAACTATTTAACGATATTTTAATGAAATAACCTGTTCCATTATTTTCTAAAATTAGAAAAGTTGGGTTAAGTTCTATAATTTCGCCTTTTAGATATTCTAACATATTTGATTTATAAGCTGTTACGTTTTTAATAAATAATTGTCTAAGATAAATAAAATTTGTTGAATGCTAAAACATTATTTTAAATGCTAAAACTGTTTTGTTTTTTTAATTTAAACCAAAATAAGCATTAGGAAATGCTGATTCGATTAAGATTTTGTAATTCAGAATTTTAGAAAATTCTTCAAACAAAATCTAAGTCAGCCTGTCCCCCCGATGTTCGGGGCAGGCTGATTAATCGGGAGGGTTACTCTCATAAAAGCAATAGCTCAATTTTATAAATTTTCTATTGCTTAATTCGTGTTTAAAGTATATTTTTGAGTCTAACTTTAAGTATAAAATTATGAGGTTTTTAAAACTTGCTGTTTTTTTGTTAATTCCAATAATTTCTTTTACTCAAAATAAAATTCCATTAAGCCATTTAGACTATAATTTGTGGGAAACTACAAAGTCGCAACAAATATCGAACAATGGATTTTGGATAAGTTATGAGTTAACTCATTTTAAGGGCGATGGTAAATTGGAATTGAAAAATCCTGAAAAAAAAATAGAACTTAGTTTTGATAGAGGTTATTCGGCTGTTTTTTCGAGTAATTCTAATTTTATTGCATTTAAAGTAAAACCTCAAGAAGATACTTTGCATTTGCAAAAATTTAAAAAAGTTAAGAAAGATAATCAAGCAAAAGACAGTTTGTTTATTGTAAATTTCAACAATAATTTAACTGCAAAATTTGCAAACATAAAAATGTTTAGCGTTCCTAAAGAAAATTCTGAAATTGTTGCTTTTTTAAATAATAAAGAGCAAAAACAGAAAGCCAAAAAAATTATAGCAGACACTTTAAAAGCCGATTCGCTGAAGCTGAAAGACACAACAAAAGTTGAAAAACCGATAGAAAAAAAAATAAAAAAATCGAAAAATGAAGGCACCGACTTTTTTATTTACTATCCAAACAGCAATGATACAATACATTATAAAAATGTAAGTGAATATAGCTTAGACCAGTTTTCAAAATATGTATCGTTTATTTCAATAGAAAAAGATAGTTTAGATTCGGCGAAAGTTTTTTTAGTTGATGCAAAAACAAAAAAACAAACTCAAATATTTAACAAACAAGGAACAGCAAAAAATATAATAATTGACAAATTGGGTAAAAATTTATCGTTTATTTTTACATCAGATACCCTAAAATTAAGCAAATATGAATTGTATTTATACAGTATTGTTGATAAAAAACTTAGTTTAATTGTTGATACATTCTACAATAAATTTCCAAAAAATTACGATTTAAGTCCTGATAGAAAGCCTTATTTCTCTGAAAATTCGGAAAATATGTACTTTGGAATACGAAAAACTCCCGAAAAAGAGGTTAAAGACTCGTTGTTAGATGAAGACCGTTGTAAGGTTGACGTTTGGTCGTGGACAGATAACAACATTATTCCTGAACAATTAAAAAATTTAGACGAACAAAAAAAACTTTCATACATAACGCTTTACAACTTAAAAACTAGAAAAATTGTTCAACTTGGCGATTCAATTATTGAAAATGTTAAGATATTAAATAAAGGTAATAATAAATACGCAATAGGTGTTGTGAGTGAAAAATACGCAAAAAGTTCGTCGTGGGATATTCCGCAACCGAAAGATTATTACCTTATTAATACAAAAACGGGCGAGAAAAAAATAATACTCACTCAAGCTAAATCTGGACTGTATATTTCGCCAAACGAAACTTTTTTGTATTGGTACAATGTTTTAGATAGTAATTGGTACGCAATGCCAATAAACGCTGAAATTCCTAATAATATTACAAAAAATATAAATTCAAAATTTTACGAACAAGAGAACGATGTGCCAAATTTGCCAGATAACTACGGCTTTGCGGGTTGGTTTAATAACGATAAATTTATATTTGTTTACGATGAATTCGACATTTGGAAAATAGACCCTAATAACATAATTAAACCCGAAAATGTTACTAATGGGCGTAAAGAGCAAAATAGATTTCGATATTATAAATTTGATGAGGACAATAAATTTATAGAAAATACAATGTTTTTAAATGTTTTTAATAAAAAAACGAAGCAAAGCGGTTATTTTTCGTACAATACAACCGAAAATAAACTTTCTAAAATAATTATAGATGATTTCGATTTTACTGTTATAGAAAAGGCAAAAAATAGCGAAAAATATATTTGGCGAAAAATGTCGTTTACAAGGGCACCAGAAATAGAATATGGAAACCCATCATTAAATAACAATTTTGTAGCAACTAATTTAACAAAACAACAAAACAAATTTATTTGGGGAACTGTAGAAAAAGTTAATTGGGTTAGTCTTGCGGGCGACTCGTTGCAAGGACTTTTGTATAAACCCGAAAATTTCGATACCTCTTTAAAATATCCAATGATTGTTTATTTCTACGAAAAATACTCCGACGAAATACATAATTACTATTCGCCAAAACCAAGTCGTTCGGTAATAAATTTCACTTATTACGTTAGTAACGGATATTTGGTTTTTGTTCCCGATATTAAATATGGAGTTGGACATCCGGGTAACGATTGTTACAATTCGGTAGTTAGTGGAACGACTAAACTGCTCGAAAATAAATGGATTGACTCAACTAAATTGGGACTTCAAGGACAGAGCTGGGGCGGTTATCAAGTTGCGTATTTAGTTACTCGAACAAATATGTTTGCAGCAGCAATGGCAGGGGCTCCGGTTAGCAATATGACAAGTGCTTATGGCGGAATAAGATGGGAGGCAGGTATTAGTCGTATGTTTCAATATGAAAAAGCACAAAGTAGAATTGGTAAAACACTTTGGGAAGGCTTAGATTTATATATGGAAAATTCGCCATTATTCTTTTCTGATAAGGTAAATACGCCTTTGTTGATTATGCATAACGATAATGATGGGGCAGTGCCTTGGTATCAGGGAATTGAGTACTTTATGGCTCTTCGCCGATTAAATAAACCTGTTTGGCTTTTAAACTATAATGGCGATAATCATAATTTAACAAAAGAGCCAAATATGGTTGATTTAAGTATTAGAACAAGTCAGTTTTTCGATTACTATTTAAAAAACAAACCTGCAGCAAAATGGCTTGTTAATGGAGTTAAATCTGTTGATAAAGAAAAAGTTACAATGGAAAAACTGCTAAAAGATTTTTGATTAGTTTTTACAATTTGGTAAAATAAAAAAGCCTAATTACTAAGTTAAAAAGTAATTGGGCTTTTTTTATGGTAAAACTGAAAATTATTTTTGTTCTTTACCTTGTGTAGCAGCGTTATTACCGGCTGGTGGAGGAGTTAAATTGTTAATAGCAGCAGGATCAACCTCTTCTTGAATTTTGTTTTCAATTTTCATTTTTTGTCCGTCTTCTGCACTTGTTCTTTCAATTGAAAGGCTTGCTCCTATTGAGAAAACTAATAAAGCAACTGCTAAAGTCCAAGTTGCTTTTTCTAAAAAATCGGTTGTTTTTCTAACACCCATAACCTGATTTGATGAAGAGAAATTAGAAACCAAACCTCCGCCTTTAGAATTTTGAACTAACACAACTAAAATTAGCAAAATTGCTACAATAACTATCAATACTGAGAATATCCAAAACATAATTTTACTGTTTATTTATTAATTTTTCTATTTTTTTAATTTGACTTGCAAAGTAAGTATTTTTTTCGGGATATTTCAAACTTAATTTCACAAAAGCTTTAATTGCTTTGTCGTATAATTTTTGTTTTATATAAATATTAGCTAAAGTTTCGGTTATAAAATCGTCTTTTTCTGTTTCACTTTTTTTAACAAAATAGTCTGTATTGGTTGGTGTGTATTGGTTTGCCCGAATTCTAATATTTTTTTCGTTTGAAATAAATTTATCAATTAAACTTATTTGATTATTATTTTCAGTTGTGTTTTTTTCTTGGTTTTTTAATGGCGATTCTACAAAATTTAACCATTCGTTGAACGACATTTCTGTAAATTCTGTAATTTCTTTGGTTTGTTTTTTTGCAATTTCGTTTTCAAAATAAGATGAGTTTGTAATTTTTAAAGTATTTTTTATTTCTATTGAAACATCGTCAGTTTTTTTTGTAATTTCAGTTATTTCGTCTGTTTTTTTAGAAATATTTTCTGTTTTTGGTTGTAAATTGTCAATAATTGGTTCTTGTTTTTTTATAACAACAGGTTCAAATTTTTTAATTTCAACTTCAATTTTTGGTTTTATTTGTACGTTTTCAGGTTCTGCAACGTCTTGTTTTTGTGTGGTTTCTCTTTGTTTTTTGGCTTCTGCCGCTTTTCTTAGTATAATATCGGCAATACTTTCGGTTTTGTTTTGCCATGGTGCGTTTTCTAAACTTTTAAGAATTTTATCGGCAATTGTTTCTTCTGGTTTTAAAGTTTTTTCTTCAATTTTATCGTGTAAAATTAGCTCTTTAGTTTCTTGTTTTATTTCTAAATTTAGTTCTGTTTCAATTGTCTCATTAATAACTATATCAGATTCTGTATTAGCTGTTTCTTCAATTTTAATTGGTAATTCCAATTCTTTGTTTTCGGTAGAATTTATTTGCTCAGATATTTCGTTTTCTTGTTTTAAAGTGCTTTCAATTTCTAATTCTTTTTCTAAATGGCTTACAATATTTGTGTTTATTGCTTCAATAACTACCTTATCTTTAGTTTCGTTGGTAATTTCTTCTTTTTTCGATAAGTAATTGAACAGTTTACTTCTATCAACAGAATATAGAGAGGCAATTTTAATGAAGTTGTCGTATTTAAAGCTTTCTTTATCCGATAAAATTTTTGATTTTGCAATATAAGCTGTCTGAAAATATGGAAATTCTGTTATTATTTCATCAATACTAGTTTCGTTAGTATTTAGTAATATTTTAGTGTCTGAAATAATATTGTAGAATTGTTCTTTATTCATTAAAAAATATTAGATTGCTACAAAAATACAGATTTTTCGCATATTATTTTGCACTTTTTATTCAATAAGGTTTATCAATGCTTTAACAACATTTATAGCACCATCGTGAATGTCTAAAACTGTTGCATTTAGCATATAGCAAGGAGTTGTTGCTATTTTATATTTTTCATCAATTACAACCTCTCCGTGTGTTGTAACAATGTGGTTAGAACCAAATTTTTCAATTGTTTTTGCTGTTTTTTCATCGTTTCCGATTGTAATGTTTGCATTTTTAAGTGTTTTAGCCAACAATATTGGCGAAATACACAAAGCACCTATTGGTTTGCTGGCTTTTACCATTTCTAAAATTATATTTTTAATTTCAGGAATAATTTCCATTTCGTCGTCTTTGAAAGCAAAATTGCTAAAATTTTTAGCAACGCCAAAGCCTCCGGGAAAAATTAGTGCATCAAAATCATTGCAATTAAAATCTGTTAAATCCTTAATGTTTCCACGTGCAATTCGTGCCGACTCTACTAAAACATTTCTTGTTTCGTGCATTTCTTTACCTGTAATATGGTTTATTACATGATGTTGTAAAATATTTGGTGCAAAAATTTGATAATTTCCGCCATTTTTTAAAATAGCGTAAAGAGTAAATGTTGCTTCGTGTATTTCTGCACCATCAAAAACTCCGTTTCCCGAAAGAATAACTGCAAATTTGGGCTTTTTCATTTGTATTACTTGTTAATAAATTAATTCAACGAATTTACTACTTTTACTTTAAATTTAAGAATTTAATATCTTATTTTTGTTAAAATTATAAAAATTAATTACTATGAATAAAATTGCATTTATAACAGGAGCAACATCTGGAATAGGAAAAGCTATTGTATATAAACTTGCCGAAAATAATTTTGACATTATAATAACAGGTCGTCGTGTAAATTTATTAGATTCTATTGAAAAAGATATAAAACAAAAAAACTCTAACATAAAAGTTATTAGCCTTTTGTTAGATGTTACAAACAGAAATTCGTGCAACGCAGCTTTTAATAAACTTCCAAACGAATGGAAACAAATAGATGTTTTGGTAAATAATGCTGGTTTAGCTGCCGGTTTAGGTGCTATTCAAGATGGAGTTTTTGAAAATTGGGATAAAATGATTGATACCAACGTAAAAGGTTTACTTAACATAAGTAGAATTATTTCTCCTTTAATGATTGCAAGAAAACAAGGACATATAATTAATATTGGCTCAATTGCAGGCAAAGAAGTTTATTCTGGCGGAAATGTTTATTGTGCCTCAAAACACGCTGTAGATGCTATTACAAAAGGAATGCGTATAGACATGGTAAATTATAATATTAAGGTAACATCAATAAATCCGGGAATGGTTGAAACAGAATTTTCAATAGTTAGATTTGATGGCGATAAAGAAAAAGCAAAAGCAGTTTACAATGGTTTTACTCCTTTAAGTGCCGAAGATGTTGCCGAAGCTGTAATTTTTGCAGTAACTCGCCCTGCTCATGTAAATATTAACGATATTATTATAATGCCAACAGCACAAGCAAATACCACTGTAATAAACAAAAGTTAATTTTTGAAACAAATAATTTACACCGTTTTGCTTATAATCTATTTTGGACACAGTTTTGCCCAAACAGATAGCATATTTATAATTTCAAAAATTAATATTTCTGGCAATAAAATAACTAAAAATAAAATAATTTTAAAAGAATTAACTTTTAATTTAGGCGATACTATTCTTTGCAAAAATATAAAAAAAGAGTGCTTAAAAAGTTACGAAAATATAGTAAATACATCGCTATTTAATTTTGTTACAGTTGATTACATAGCCAATGGCGAAAATGCAGAAATAAACATTTTGCTTGTTGAACAGTGGTATATATGGCCCATTCCATTTATTGAACACGCCGATCGAAATTTAAGCTCTTTTATTCATAATAAACAATGGGATAGGATAAACTATGGAATGTTTTTAGCAATCGATAATTTTAGAGGCAGAAAAGAAAACTTGCAATTAAAAATTAGATTGGGATACAAAGAACAATATGGATTTTTATACTCAAAACCAAACATCGATAAAAAACAAAAACACGGAATAAGCATAGAGTCTTCATATTTTCGACAGCATGAAGTTGCCTATAAAACAAAGGAAAATAGGCTCTTATATTATAGAAATGATGATTTTTTTGTGAAAACAAGCTATAGAGCAACATTTGAATATAATTATCGCCAAACATTATACTCATATCAAAAACTTAATTTACAGTACAATAACTTGTTTGTAACCGATTCTGTAATAATTCTAAATCAAAATTATTTTGGCGAAAATAAAAGTAATACAGAATACATAAATTTAAATTACTCATTTATTAAAGATAAAAGAAACTACATTTATTATCCAACAAAAGGCTACTATTTTAACCCCCAAATTTATTATAAAGGTTTGCTAAACAAACAAATAGATGTGGCAAATATAACTTTAGATGTACGTTGGTACAAACCAATTTCAAAAAAATGGTTTGTAGGACAACGGCTTTTTGGAAAAATATCTAACAACTCAGAACAACCATATTTTTTAATTGAAGGATTTGGTTATGCAAACTATTTAAGAGCTTATGAATACTACGTAATAGACGGCAATAACAGCTTTTTAGTGAAAAATAATTTACGATATAACTTAATAAAACGGCAAAATTTTAAAGTTAATTTTATTCCATGGGAACAATTCAATAAATCGTATTTTGAAATTTATTTAAACACATTTTTTGATGCCGGATATGTTCAAAACAATTACGAAATTGTAGAAAACAATAATTATATGACAAATTCGTGGCAATACAGCTATGGAATAGGGTTAGATATAGTAACATATTACGACTCTATTTTTAGAATAGAATACTCAATAAATAAATTTGGAGAAAGTGGATTTTTTATTCACTTTGGTAGCGGAATTTAGTAAATATAATATTAACTTTATTTAATTAATTATTAGAACTTTATTTAGAAAAAATAATATGAAAATAGCAATATTTGGTCATCAATTCGATGAAACTTCTGATGAATTTATAAATAAAATGTTCAATATACTTTTTAAAAAGAATGTTGAAATAATAATAAACAAAACTTTTTTCGATTTTTTGAGCAAATTCTATAGTATAAACTTATCAAAAATTGAAACCTATACAACCCATACCGAAATTACAAAAGATATAGATTTTGTAATTAGCATAGGTGGCGATGGAACATTCTTAGAAACAGTTAGTTACGTTAGAGATAAAAACATACCAATTGTTGGTGTAAATAGCGGTAGATTAGGTTTTTTGGCAAACATAGCAAAAAGCGAAATAGAAAATGCAATTACAAAACTTTTAAACCACGAATATAAAATTGAAGAACGTGCTGTAATAGAATTAGATACAAACAAAACACTTTTTAAAGATTTTAATTTTGGACTAAACGATTTTACAATCCAAAAATCATACTCATCATCAATGATTGAAGTAAAAGTACTAATTGATGGCGAATATCTTAACACATATTTGTCTGATGGATTAATATTTTCGACACCTACAGGCTCAACCGCATATAACTTAAGTGCAGGCGGACCAATTGTTGTTCCTAACTCAAGCAATTTTATAATAACCCCAATTACACCACACAATTTAACAACCCGACCAATTGTTTTATCTGATAGTAAAGAAATTACAATTACAGTTGCCGGCAGAAGCCGCCAATTTTTAGCCTCATTAGACTATAAATCTGAAACATTTTCGGAAAATTTAGTGCTTAAAATTAAAAAAGCCAATTTTAATATTAAAGTTATAAAACTTGAAGGACAAGACTTTTATCAAACCATTAGAGATAAATTAATGTGGGGTGTTGATAAACGAATTTCTAATTAATACTAATTGTATTTACAATAGCTTGTCCCGATTTTAATAGGTACAGATAGTATTTTTATAAAATTATTATTTGTAAAACATACTCAACATAAATAATTATCATTAAACTTTAAAAATATATTTACTACTTTTGGAACAAGTTTTTTTGAATAAATGATAGTTTATTTTAAAAAATATAATTTTAATAATAATAATAAAAATACATATATGGAAAAGTTACTTTTACTTGGAGATGAGGCAATAGCACAAGCCGCTTTAGATGCAGGAATGTCTGGAATGTACGCATATCCAGGAACCCCATCAACGGAAATAATGGAGTTTATTCAGCACTCAAAAATGGCAAAAGAAAATAACGTACATTCTATTTGGTCGGCAAACGAAAAAACATCTATGGAATCGGCAATAGGAATGTCTTATGCCGGAAAACGTACAATGGTTGCAATGAAACACGTTGGACTTAATGTTGCCGCTGATGCCTTTTTAAATGCAGCAATTACAGGCGTTAACGGCGGTTTAGTTGTAGTTACAGCCGACGACCCATCAATGCACTCATCGCAAAATGAACAAGATAACAGATTTTATGGGAAATTTGCACTAATACCAATATTTGAGCCTGTAAACCAGCAAGATGCTTATAATATGGTTTATGATGCTTTTGAAATGTCGGAAAAATTTAACGTACCTATTTTAATTAGAATAACCACTCGTTTAGCACACTCTAGAGCTGGAGTTGCTCGTAGAGAAGTAAAATTGCACAATAAAATTACACTTCCGAAAAATCCACGTCAGTTTGTACTATTACCATCTATAGCAAAAGTGCAATACAAACAATTGCTTGATAATCAGTCGAAATTTGAAGAAAATTCTGAAAAATCGATATACAATATCTATGAAGATGGTAGCGATAAATCTTTAGGAATTATAGCTTGCGGAATTTCATACAATTATTTAAAAGAAAATTATAACGACACTAAAATACCTTTTCCTGTTTTAAGAGTTTGCCAATACCCAGTTCCAAAAGAACAAATTAAAAAACTAATGGCAGAGTGCAAAGAAGTACTTGTACTTGAAGATGGTTACCCTTTTGTTGAGGAAATGGTAAAAGGTATTTTGGATAAAGAACCTGTAAAAGGTCGTTTAGATGGCTCGTTGCCACGTGATGGCGAGTTAAATCCAAATATTGTAAAAAGAGCAATAACAGGAGAAAAATTTATAGTAGAAATTCCAAAAATTGTACAAAACAGACCGCCTGCTTTATGCAAAGGTTGTGGACATATTGATGCGTATCTTGCTTTAAATAAAGCACTTATTAAATATGGCGAAGGTCGTGTTTTTGCCGATATTGGTTGCTATACACTTGGAGCCTTAGAACCTTATAACGCAATAAATTCGTGTGTTGATATGGGAGCATCTATAACAATGGCAAAAGGTGCAGCCGATGCAGGTTTAGTTCCTGCTGTGGCAGTTATTGGCGACTCTACATTTACCCACTCAGGAATGACCGGATTACTTGATGCTGTGGTAGAAAATAGTCCAATAACAGTAATAATTTCAGACAATTTTACAACAGGAATGACTGGCGGACAAAATTCGCACGCATTAGGACGACTTGAAAAAATTTGTGAAGGAATAGGAGTAGAGCCAGAGCATATAAGAGTTTTCCATCCTACATCAAAAAATTTCGACGAAATGGTTTCTATAATCGAAGAAGAGCTGCAATACAAAGGCGTTTCGGTTATTATTCCTCGTCGACAATGCGTTCAAACAATGAAAAACAAAGACTTAGTGGCTAAAGTTAAAGAACTAAAGTTAAATTAAAAAAATACAGAATTCTATGAAATCAGATATAATATTAGCAGGCGTTGGCGGACAAGGAATAGTTTCTATTGCAGCAACAATTGGTACAGCCGCTTTAATAGAAGGGCTAAATTTAAAACAATCGGAAGTTCACGGCATGAGCCAAAGAGGTGGCGATGTTTCTTCAAATATGCGAGTTTCATCAAACGAAATAGCTTCAGATTTAATACCTTACGGACAAGCCGATTTAATTTTATCGGTAGAGCCTATGGAAGCCTTACGTTATTTGCCTTTTCTATCGGAAAGTGGATGGTTAGTTACAAATTCAGAACCATTTATAAACATTGATAATTATCCTAATTTAGATGAACTTTTAGAAAAAATTAAATCGTTGCCAAGAAATGTAATAATAAATGCCGATAAAATTGCGGCAGAAGTTGGCTCTCGACGTTCATCTAACATTGTTATGCTTGGTGCAGCAAGTCATTTTATTGATATGGATTTTGATGCTTTTAAAAAAGGTATAACACAAATTTTTGCAAAAAAAGGCACCGAAACTGTTGATGTAAATATTAAAGCGTTAGAAGCTGGAAGAAAATTTGTTGAAGAAAATTATAAATTCTAATTATTTTATAACAACAAAAAATATTTATAATAAAAAAAGCCTCAATTAAGAGGCTTTTTTTATTATCGGTATTAAACAAAACACACCTTTATAACAGTGCCAATATTTGCTATTTTATTAAAGTAACAGTTCCTGATTGTTGAAATTCTATACCGTAAATATCTTTATATGTTATTAACCAAGTATATATACCGTTTGTTGCTGTTTTGTTGTTTTTTACTGTGCCATCCCATTCCGAATAGAAATTGTCTGTTTCAAAAATAATTTCGCCCCATCGGTTGTAAATTAGAAGTTTTACGTTATCTAAATCTATACTCGATCCAATTAATCTCCAAGTATCATTAATTCCATCGCCATCTGGAGTAAAAGCTGTTGGTGCATATAGTGTAGCAATATCGTAAATATAAACTGTTGAATAAGTTGTATCTCTGCAACCTTTATCGCTTTCTGCAATTAAAGAAACTACATAATTATTAGAAAAAGGAGGGTATGTATGGAATGTTTCTTTGCCTATAAATGTGTTTTCATCGCCAAAATCCCAATAACTAACTTCAGTATTTTCCGAAATATTTATGAATTTAATTTCAGGTTTTAAAACGCTAGCGTTACTTGGCTCTGTTATAAATTTTGCTTTAGGGAGTTTATAAACATTTATTAAATTTACAATTTCTTGATAAGATTTGCACCCATCAACTGAAGTTACTTCTAAACCTACTGTAAAATTGCCACTATTTTCATAAACGTGTGTTGTATTATTCGACGACAAATTATTTGAAGAATTTCCATCGCCAAAAGTCCATAAAAATGTTTGGTTTTCATCGTCAGAATGTTCTACAAAATTTACAACTAATGGTTGGCAACCTTGAGTAATATCGGCAGAAAAACTAAGTGGGGGAGCGTTTAATACAGTTACTTCAACTATTGCAATATCTAAAGGAGAGTTGCAGTTGTCGGTTACTGTTATTTTTATTGATTCGGTTTCGCTTGGATATACTGTAAAGTAATCGGTAACATTTTGACCATTTTCTAAAGTATATATATAGTTTCCATTTCCACCTGTAGCTTTTATTGTAATATTTAGAGGGTCGCCCGGACATATTTTTAATTTATCGCCAATTGCTGTTGCTGTAATTGGAGGGCGAACATTTACAGTTGTTTCTGCATTATTACCTATACAACCATTTGCGTCTATTGCATAAACGTAATAATTTGTAGTATCGGTAGGTGCAACTGTAATACTGTAATTTGTTTCGCCAGTGTTCCAAACATAATTGTAAGGTGGAGTGCCACCCATTGTTGAACAATATAAATCTGTTGAATTTGTTAAACAAATAGACATTGGAGATGTAACGCTTGTAATTACTGGAGAAGGTTCTGTAATAACAATATTATTGTGAGTAATACTGCAATTGTTCGCATCTGTAATGGTTACAGAGTATATATTCCCACCAATATTCAATAAATTTTGAGTTGTAGCTCCGGTATTCCATAAAAAAGAATAATTTGGAGTTCCACCCAAAACATTTAAGCTAATGTTTCCATTATTAGCTCCAGCACAACCTAGTGATGTTGATGTGTATGACGAAGTTATAAGTGTTGGTTGTGAAATTGTAATACTATTTGTTGATGTGCAGTTATTTGCATCTGTTATAGTTATATTGTAAGTATTTGCCAATAAATTTGTGTTGTTTGATGTTGTGTTTCCATTTGACCAGTTGTAGGTATATGGAGTAGTTCCACCACTTGCTGTAATTGTTGCAGTTCCATCATTACTTCCAAAACAAGAAGTATTTGTGCCCGATATAACTGATGTTAAAGGGTTTTGTGGCTCTAAAATATTTACAGTGTTAGTTGTAGTACAGTTATTATTGTCTGTTACAGTAACAGTATATATTCCTGCTATTAAATTGTTTGCTGTAGATGTTGTTTGCGATGTTGCATCACTCCATAAATATGTGTAAGTTGGAGTGCCATTTTGTGCTACAACGTTTGCACTTCCGTTATTTCCACCAAAGCACAAAACATCTGTTGTAGTTGTGTTTGAAATTAATAATGTTGGTTCTAATACTGTTTCTGAAAGTGAAGTTGTGCATCCGTGGGTGTTTGTTACTGTAACAGTATATAAATTTGCAGATATATTGTTGTTACTTATTGTATTGATACCGTTATTCCAAGAATAAGTATAAGGAGCATCTAATGTTGAGTTGTGATTTACGGTTAAAGACCCATCAGAACTTCCAAAACACAGAGTACTTGTGCTTGAGATATTAATATTTGGATTAGGGTTAAAATTGATAGTTACCATATCGCTTGCTTGACAACCGGCTGGGTCTAATTCTGTCCACGTTAGTATATATTCGCCATAAGTATCGGCTGTTGCGGTTGAAGTGTTTGAAGTAGCATCGCTAAAAGTTATAGTACCAGTACCGGTATAAGACCATAAACCGTTATTTGTAGGTATTCCGTAAATTGCATTTAGCTGTATAGTTAAGCCGCAAATGCTATCGTTGGTTCCTGCATTTGGTATTGGTGTAACACAACAACCTGGGTGGTTACTTGGGTGTATGTAAACAGGTAGAATAGTGTCGTAAGAGCAGCCAAAATCGTCGGTAGCTGTGAATGTATAATATTCTGTTCCTCCAATAGTTGATGGTATTGCTGTTCCAACTCCGTTAGTTTGTGAGTTAATGTTTTGCCCGCTCCATGTATATTGTGCTTGATTGTAAGTGTTCCCAAAAACCCAAAGTGAGGTTGTTAATGATGGATCCCAGTTTATTGTCCACGAGAAAATGTAGCCATCGTCGGCTCCTAAGTTATCTGTTACTTGAATTGTCCAATCGCCGTTTAGAGGGCAACCTAAAAGATTATTCCAATCATTACCCATAGGGTCGTAATTTCCTGCAGGTATATAGCTCATATTTGAGTATGTTTGACCTGTAACATCTGTATAGTTATATGTATTACTTCCATCGGCAGCATCGCTCCAAGTTTGTCCGGCAGGTGTTGTTGTCCAGCAATAGTCGTAACCAACTCCGGGTACTGAGCCTGGGTCAACAGGTTCACCAACATGATCCCAATCTAAGTTATTAGTACCTGCGAAAGTAACTAAATGAGTAGTACTTCCGTTGGGACAAATTATGTTTATGTCTAAATCTCCTGCATAAGAATGTTCCATATTTATGCAAACACTTTGTAAGTCGTTTATGTTGGTTAAAGTTGCCCCTGGTGCAAAAATATTATAAGTTAATTGGGTTTCGTACGAGTTTCCACTACCATCTGGTAAAAAAACAGCTCCTCCATTAATTGCAGGTAATGGTTGGCTCCAAGTATTTGTATTTGCTACGCCTGTAAAATTAATTGTTTGTCCCGGACATATAGTGTCTGTAATAGAAGTTCCTGTAAAAATTGGGGTTGTAGAAACCATTACTACATTACGAACTAAGTTTGTGTTATTGCAATTATATTGGTCAACAACATCTAGAAATACATAAAAACCGCCTTCTGGAAACGAGTGGCTTACGGTTGTAAGCCCAACGCCAGATTGGGTTGTTCCATCGCCAAAATCCCAGTAAAAAGTACTTGTTGCGTCGCTTTGTGTATAGTTTACGTTGTTGTTGGCGTAATTACTTGCTGCGGTAAAAGTTACAGGTGTGTTTTGGCAAACTCTTATTGTGTCGCCATTGTAATATGTTGGGTTTGCAGTAACTATGTCTGAAGTGAAATCTTGACAAGGTAATGTACATGAAATACTTGCTGCCCAGCCTGCATGCTCTACAGAACCATCGGAAGTAAAGACAAATGTTAAACAACCACTGCCTTGAGATTCAATTGTTTGTCCTTGTAGCATTGTGTTAGTTCCATCAACAACAAGTTGAGTACCGCCTGTTCCAACACCATCGTATATTTGTATGTAATCCCAGTTGTTTTCTATGTCGAAAGCCGTAAAATTAAAGCTAATTTGTGAACCCGGTTGGTTTGAACAAAAAGTCATTGTTAAATTTTGAGATGCTGAGTATGTACCCGTAGAGCCTCCCGAGTCGTAAAATGTTCCACCACAAGTATTTATTGTTGTGTTAGACATATTGTATGTTTGAGCATTTAAAAAAACGCTTGAAGATATTAGTAGTATTAAGATAATTATTCTCATAAAATTATGGTTGTTGTTATTTTACTGAATTGTAATTTTCACTAAATTCTTTTACCGAATAAAAAACAATAGTTTTCCCGGTATTTCCTATTTTGTAATAAGTTCTGTTGTTATACTGTTTTTGGTAATTATATTCCAAAACA
The DNA here is from genome assembly GCA_020721655.1 of Paludibacter propionicigenes. Taxonomy (GTDB): domain Bacteria; phylum Bacteroidota; class Bacteroidia; order Bacteroidales; family JAFGXI01; genus DYMG01. Next base: position 29,571 of record DYMG01000015.1, read on the forward strand.
TTAAAATTAGTTAAATCAACACTTGTTAGTGGTTCGTTTATTATTTCTTTTGTTTGTGTGTTAATTTTTAGTAGTTCGGGAAATGATTCCGATTTTTCGAAATTATCAATAATAAAATATGAGTTTGTAAGTTCGTATTCTAATTGTTTAATTTGGGTTTCAGATAAAGATTGTAAGTATTCAATGTTATATTTAACAAGTAATTTGTTGTTGAAACTATTTTGAGAATAGCTTAAAAAACTTACTGATAGAATAATAAATAAAAATGTTTGCTTCATTGTTGTTTTTTTATATGTTGACTATGTTAAATAACATTTAGTTGCCAAAAATATTAAATATTTTTATTAAACTATTGTAATTTATACTAATATATATATAACATAGATAAATGTTATTTTGTGTTAGATTATGATATTGATTAGAAATTCCAAATTATACAAAATATAAATAATATATAGTTCAATCAATGAATTGTATAATGCCGATCAATAGCTGTTTATTCCAATTTTGGAATATTACAGATATGCTTTCGGTATTATTCCAAATTTGCTATGTTTAAGAAATCGTACTCTAAGTTTGTAGTTGGAGTTTCTACTATTCTGCCAATTTCTTTATTGTTTTTGTAAAAAATAAAAGTGGGTATTTTGGTTATGTTGTATTCTGAAATATCTGATAAAATGGCATCTTTTTGTGTGTTTACAGCAATAATTTGCAAGTTGTTTTTATTAAAATTTATTAAATCTAACACTTTCATAAATCGAGGGAATTCTCTGCGAGAGTCGCTACACCAAACACCTAAAACAATAGTTATTGATATTTCATTAATAACATTGGGTAATGCTAAAACTATTTCATAATCAGGTATATATGTGTTGTATTCGGTAAAAAACCAATTACTATAAGGTTCTGTTTTAAAAGTATTTTCGTTGCAAATACCAACAATTAAGCTATCGTTGTATTTTTGGTCGAATATTTTGTTGTTTAAATTTTGAGAAAAACTAATAGTATAACTAAACAGAAGGGTAATAATTAAAAATCGCATATCAAAAATTTTAACAAAGTTATAAATTAATTTCATATTTGTACCTTTGCCAAATGCAAATAAAGGAAGTTGAAAATGTTAGAGCCGATAAATTTTTGTGGGCAGTAAGGCTTTTTAAAACTCGTGCTATTGCTACCGAAGAAATAAATAAAGGCAGAGTTTTAATAAATGGAAGTAAAATTAAACCTTCGAGGGTTATTAAAAAAGGCGATGTTGTAGATATTGTAAAACCACCAATAACTTTTTCTTATCAAGTGTTACTAATTACAGACAACAGACAGCCTGCAAAAAATATAGAGTTTGTTTTAAAAGATGTTACAAAAAGCGAAGAACTTGAAAAAATGGAACTTCTTAAAACTGGAAAAACATCAATATATAGAGAAAAAGGCTTGGGGCGACCAACAAAAAAAGAGCGAAGAATTTTAGACGATTTTATAGAAGATTTTTAAAAAACTATAAAAATTAATGTTTTTGAATGTTTACTTTTGACAAAAAATAGAAAATGGTTTTAGTTGATACACATTCTCATATTTATTTGCCTGAATTTGAAAAGGATAGAGACGAAGTTGTTTATAATTCTAGCAAACAAAATGTTAAATATATTTTTTTACCCAATATTGATAGCTCGTCTGTAGAAGATATGCTAAAATTAGCAAAAAAATACGCAGGAAATATTTTTCCAATGATGGGTTTACACCCAACTTCCGTAGAAGATGATTATGAAAAAGAACTCGAAAAGGTTGAAAATTGGCTTGAAAAAGAAAAATTTTATGCGATAGGAGAAATAGGTCTCGATTATTATTGGGATACAACATTTAAACAAGAACAAATTTTTGCATTTGAATTTCAATTAAAATTGGCATTGAAATACAATTTGCCCGCAATAATTCACGTAAGAAATGCATTCGACGATGCCATAGATATAATAAATAAACCAGAATTTAATAATTTAACAGGCATTTTTCACTGCTTTACAGGAACTCTTGAGCAAGCAAATAAAATAATACAAAAAGGCTTTAAACTTGGTATTGGCGGAGTTGTTACTTTTCAAAAATCGGGATTAGATAAAGTTGTTAAAGAAATAGATTTAAATAATATAGTTTTAGAAACCGATTCGCCTTATTTATCGCCAGAACCAAAAAGAGGAAAACGAAATGAAAGTACATATTTGTACTATATTGCAAAAAAAATAGCAGAAATTAAAAATATTAGCATTGATGATGTTGCCAAAATAACAACAAAAAATGCTTGCGAAATATTTAAAATGGAATTAATACCGAAAGCATCTCTGTAATAGTCCAATAGGAATTGGACTAAACATCTATTGCATCGGCATTATACTTTTTTTAAATGGACTAAAATATAAATCAAATTAGTATAAAATAAAATGAACGAAAAAGCAAAAATACTAATTATATATACCGGAGGAACAATTGGTATGAAAGAAAATATTGAATCAGGAGCACTATCGCCGGTAAATTTTTCTGAAATATCAAACGAAATACCCGAAATTAGAAAATTTAATTTTCAAATAGATTCAATTGAGTTTGATACCCCCATAGACTCGTCGGATATTGATTTTAATTTTTGGAAAAAATTAGCTAATATCATTTTTGATAATTATAAAAAATACACAGGTTTTGTTGTTTTGCATGGTACCGATACAATGGCATTTACAGCATCAATGCTAAGTTTTATGTTTGTAAACTTAAACAAACCTGTGATTTTTACAGGTTCGCAATTGCCAATAGGAATGCTACGTACCGATGGCAAAGAAAATTTAATTTCGGCTATAGAAATAGCTGCTGCAAAAGAAAACAACCAGTCGGTAGTTCCAGAAGTTTGTATTTATTTTGAAAATAGACTTTTTAGGGGCAACAGAACTAGAAAAAGTAACGCCGAATATTTTAATGCTTTTGCTTCAGAAAATTATCCAAATTTAGCAAATGTAGGGATAAACATAAAATACAATTATAAATATATAAATTACCCAACAAAGCAACTCGACTGTTTTTCTGTAAATACAAAAATAGAAAATAGAGTAGGAGTTCTTAAACTTTTTCCAGGCATCACAAAAGAATTTGTAAATGCAATTGTAAACACATCGAACATAAAGGCTTTAGTTTTAGAAACTTTTGGTTCGGGAAATGCAATTACAAAAAAATGGTTTCTCGATATATTAAAAAATGCAAATAAAAAAGGATTGGTAATTGCAAATGTAACCCAATGTAGTGCAGGCTCTGTGCAACAAGGTAAATATCAGACTAGTGTTGGATTAATAGATGCAGGAGTTATTAGTGGTAACGATATTACAACTGAAGCTGCAATCACTAAATTAATGCATTTATTAGCACAAAATTACTCTATTGAAGAGGTAAAAAAACAGTTCGAAACATCTATTTCAGGCGAAATGTCGGTGTAATTTTTTGGTTAATTAGTTTAAAAAGTTTAATTTTGATTTTAGTTGTAGAGCATATTGTTGATGGAATAGACCAATTAATTAGGTTTATAGATTATTCAAATAAGAATTTTACTGAACATATTATATCGAGAAAAGGAATTAAAAAAGCTATAAAAAGCGGAGAATTGCAGTTAAATAATAAAATTGTAGAATCTGGAAGATATTTAAAAAATGGAGATAAAATTCAATTGTTTTATTTGGAAAATAATGCTCCAAAAACTTACGATTTAAAATTAGATGTTGTTTTTGAAGATGAGTTTATTGCTGTAATAAATAAACCGGCAGGAGTTTTGGTTAGCGGAAATAAATATAGAACTATTGTAAATTCATTGCCATTTAATATAAAAAAATCTACCGAAAAAGATGTTTTGCAATGGGCAAAACCGGTTCACAGGCTCGATTATCAGACAAGCGGTTTGTTAATTGTTGCAAAAACAAAAACAGCATTAACTAATTTAAGTAAACAGTTTGAAAATAAGTGTGTTAGGAAAAAATATGTTGCCATAGTTATTGGTAAACCAGAAAATTTTGGAACAATTAATTTAGATATTGAAAACAAGAAATCTTTAACAGAATATAGAGTATTAAATTTTGTAAATTCAATTAAAAATAAACATTTAACGTTAGTTGAACTTTATCCAAAAACAGGCAGAACACATCAACTTAGAATACATTTAAGCAGTATTGGTAACCCAATTTTAGGCGATAAATTATATGGTAATGAAGGTATGATTTTTAAACACAAAGGTTTGTTTTTAAGCTCGGTTGGTGTTATTTTTAAACATCCTATTACAGACGAGGAAATGAGTGTTGAAATAGAAATTCCGACCAAATTTAATTTACGAATGGAAAGAGAACAAATTATGTGGGAAAAAGCAAAACAATTTAATAGTAATAAATAAAAAGACTGTCTAAAAGGAATTAAATTATGGTTTTTAGACAGTCTTTTTAATGGCTTTTGTATTAAGAGTGCCCTTTAACAACCATAATCATTATTTTATAATTTAATTTAAAAAATTTGTAAAACTGGTATATAAAACAACTTCTCCAAAATTTAGTTCCCCGTGTAGGAATAGGTGGATAGTATTCGTCTTTATAATTATGTACTTTATCTATTGTTTTCATTTTTAAGTATTTATTTTGTTAATAAAAATTATTCTGGCAACAACCACCAAAAAGGATAACCTTTGGCTTTGTGCATAAACATATAGTGTAAAAATAATTTAATCCAATGTCCTGCAAGTCCTACTTCTCCAACTGTAGCGTTAATATCTCTTCCCCATTCTGGGTATTTATCCCAATCAGGAACAATAGGCGAAACTGTCATTGTTGCTGCTTTTCCATGTCTAACTCCGTAACCGGCAGAAACAATACAAGCCGCTGCCATCCTTGCCATACTTGCTTTGTGTGTGTAATCGGTTGTTCCGTATTTTATATTTTCAACAATATTGAGGGCAATAACTTTACCGATAACTCCTGATGGCATTCCTGTTCTTGGTGGAGCCGGAAACATTGCTGTTCCGTTAGGAGTTGTCATAGGTTTTGAAATTGAGTGCGGTGGTGCAAAAGCAATTCCTGCGGCAAAAATATTATTATATGTAGGGTTTTGATATGTTTCTGGCCAATCGCTTGCTTTCCATTGTTCAAAAGGTTTTTGTGAGTAATCGGCATCAACAGTCATAAATCCACTTGGTTTAAACAGAGTGTTTGTAATGTTGCTGTTGTTTTTATCGAAAGCTTTAATTCCAGCACCTGCAAAACTTGGTATAAGCATAGCAAAATCGAATTCTTGGGTTTTATATTCGCCATTTAGTGTTTCGTAGTGGGCTAAACCTTTTTCTATTTTGTTAACTCCAGCACGTTTAATCCATCTTATTCCATATTCGGCTAATATTGATTCAGCAAAAACTTTTGTTGGAGTAACATATCCGCCACGTTTTATGAAAGCACCTCCCATTCCAAAATCGCCTAACTCATATTCGTTTGTAATCCAAATAATGTCGGCTAAGTGTGCTAATTTTCGTTTTTTTACTTCAAAAGCTACATTTAGAGCGTATTCGAAAGCGGCTCCTTGGCAGGTTGCCATTGGGTGTCCGGTTCCTATTAAAAAGGTTTGATGATTTCCTTTTTCCATTTCTGAAATCGATTTTTGAAGTTCTTTCCATGCGTGTGCTGCGTGGTCGTAAGAACATACTGAAACCGTGTGTCCATTTGGACCTAAGCCTTCTACGGCTTCAAAATTTAATTTTGGACCGGTTGCGTTTACTAAATAATCAAAATCAACTTTTTCTGTTTGTCCTAATTTTTCTTGGGCTACGTACTCAATTGTTACAAAGCCTTTTTGTATTTCTTTATCTCCTTCTGGATTTATTGAGATAGCTTTTGCTTGTTTATAAACAATGTCCCATTTTTTATAGATTTTGTCTAACCTAAAACGAACTTGATCTACAGTCATTCTGCCAATTCCTACCCAAATATTTGAAGGTACCCACTGGTAATAACTGTTTGGTGATATCATAACAACTTCGTGTTTTTTGCCTAGCTTTTTCTTTAAAAACGCTACGGCTGTATGCCCCGAAATACCTGCACCTAATACTACAACTTTTGCCATATATTTATTTTAATATAAGTATTTAAATACTTGAATGCGAAGTTATGTATAATAATTCTAAATAAAAAATTATTGTTCGATTTTTTTTATTGATAAAACTTAAATATAAATGAGTATATTAATTTTAAGCTATAATTTACCTGTAAATAAATTACAGATATTAGGCTATTTTAAATCTAATTCATATAAATAGTTTGCTATTTCAAATTGGCTTCTTATTGGTTTGCTGTTTTTTGTTTTATAATATTTGTTTTGCAAATTATTGTCGTGTATTCTGGCTTTAACATTGTCTGAGGCGTGAATGTTGAATATATCTAGTATGTTTTTCTGAATTTGTGTATCATAAATAGGGCAAATAATTTCTACTCTTCGGTCTAAACTACGAGTCATTAAGTCTGATGAGGCAATAAAAACACGTTTTTGACCAGCATTTGCAAAAATAAAGAATCTACTATGTTCTAAATATTTATCAATTACACATCGTACTTCCAATCCTTTTATACCATCGGGTTTTATAGCGTTCATACCTCTAATAAGAAGTATCACTTTTACACCCGAAAGTGCAGCTTCGGTAATCCATTGAATTACTTCGTTATCTACTAAATTGTTAACTTTAATGTATATAAAAGCAGGTTTCTTTTTTTGTGCTTGTTCAATCTCAAAGTAAATCATTTTTTTTAACTTTCGTCTAATATCAAAAGGCGAAACAATTAAATGGTTAAACGAAGGTACGTCAAAATTTTTGGTAAAAAAATGGAATAATTTGCATATTTCTCTTGTAATTTTCGGATTAGATGTAAAAAGTAAAGCATCGGTATATATTTTTGATGTCGATTCGTTAAAGTTTCCGGTACTAATTATGGCGTATAGTACTTTCTTTTGTTTTGATACCCTTTCTATTAAGCAGGCTTTTGCATGGATTTTAAGTTTTGGTATGCCATGTATTATTTTAACACCTTCTTCTTTAAGAATTTCGCTCCAATGTAAGTTTGCTTCTTCGTCGAATCGTGCTTGAAGTTCAATAACGGCAGTAACTTCTTTTCCATTTCTTGCTGCATTAATTAGGGCATCAATAACACCACTATTTTTAGCCAATCTATATAGCGTAATTTTTATACTTTTTACATTTGGGTCAATGCTTGCATCACGAAGCATTTCAATAAATGAAGCAAATTTATTATAAGGCAAATAAAGCAAAATATCTTTTTTGTCTATCTGATTAAATATGTTTGCATTATTTTCTAATATTTTAGGAACAAAAGTTTTTTTTATTTGTAATCCGGCATTAAATGTATCTATATGAGGGAATTGAAGAAAATCTTTAAAGTTGTGATACCTTCCTCCGGGAATAATGTTTTCGTTTTGTTTAAGTTTTAGTTTTTTAAGAAAAAACAACAACATCGATTTTGGCATTTTTTTGTCGTATATAAGTCTTACAGCATCGGCATCTTTTCTTTTTTTTAGGCTTTGTAATAGTTTGTCGGAATAAGTTTCGCTAACATCATCTTTTATGTCGAGCTCGGCATCTTTTGTAAATTTAATAGTGTATGCAGATAGTTCTTTAATGTCGAATGTTTTAAAAATTAGTGAAAGTCCATATCTTATTATATCGTCGAGAAACATAATAGCAGTCCTATTGTTGGTTGATGGAATTATAATAAAACGTGGCAATTTATTTGTTGGAATTTCAATTAATGAATATTCTGGCGTAGTTTTATAGTGTTTAATTATTTCAACAGCTAAATACACTACATTGTCTTGCAGTTTAGGGAAGTTTTGTGTTTGAGAAAGCATTATTGGCATAAGTTGTGCCTGAACTTTGCTTGTAAAGTATTTATTTACAAATTCTTTTTGTTCTTCGTCTAATTTTTCAACATTAATAATATCTACACCTAAGTTTTTTAAATGGTTTATTAGGTCGTCGTAAACTTTTGCAAATTCGCTTTGTTGTTTAATTGCAATCTGATGTATTTGCTCAATTACTACTTGTGGGTGGTAGCCTAAAATATCGTACGCTTTTTTTCCTAAATGCGATAATCTATGCAATGTAGCCATACGAACTCTATAGAATTCGTCTAAGTTATTTGAATAGATGCCTAAAAAATGTAATCGGTCTAAAATTGGGTTTCCAGAATCGGTGGCTTCTTGTAAAACTTTAGCATTAAAAGCCATCCACGAAATTTCTTTAGGGATTATTTGGGGAGTGTCCATAAGGTTTATATTAATTTGGGATTAACCGTAAAAATTAATTTAGACTTTTTAAGAGTAGATAATTCTTTGTTTTGTTGGAATGTTAAATTAATGGCTACAACCATTGATTTGTAGAAGTTTTTCAAATTTTTATCGCCTAATTTTTGTAAAAGATTTAAAAAACTTGGGTTGTGTCCAAAACACCAAATATTATTACTGTTAGCTATTGCAACATAATCTAAAAATGTTTCCAAATCGAAATCTTGGTATAACCAATCTAATGTTGTAATTTCTATTGTTTTATCATTAAAATATTCTCGAAAAATAAATGCTGTTTCTTGTGCTCTTTTTGCAGGGCTAGATAATATTGTTGGTTCTGAATTATCTGATATTTTAGATTTAAGTTTTTGACAAACTTTGTGGGCTTTTTCAATCCCCTTTTCGCTTAATGGTCTTTCTAAATTTGGGAGTTTTTCGGTTAGTGGTTCGGCGTTGGTATGTCTAACCAAATATATTGTTTTAGTGTATGTTTTCATAGAATATATAATTTTAAACTTTTTAGTTATTAATACATATCTTTGAGTTTCGCATATTGTTTATCGCCAAAGCATACTCCTATTTTCCTAGCTTTTTTTATTATAGAAGCGTCGGCTGGTACTAATTTAGACTGTCCCGAAGTTTCTGATAATGGTATAGAGCTTATGTTTTGATTGTGTATTGCAACCATTTGCCCATATTTATTTTTAGAAATAAGTTCGGCAGCGTAAGTTCCAAATCTTGTTGCTAAAATTCTATCGGTAGCCGATGGGGTTCCGCCTCTTTGTATATAGCCTAAAACTGTAACACGTGTTTCGTATCCTAATTTATTGTCGATTAATTTGGCTATATATTCGCCTGCTTTTTCTTTTTTAGGTTTTTCTATGCCTTCTGCCACTACAATAATTGAATATGCCTTGTGAACATTGGCTCTTTCTGCTAAATATTTTAGTATTACGTCTTCTTGGTACGGTATTTCTGGAATAAGTATTAAATCGCCACCACCTGCAATTCCAGAATGTAGAGCTATCCAACCGGCATTGTGTCCCATTACCTCTATTATCATAATTCGTTTATGACTGTTGGCTGTTGTGTGCAATCTGTCTATTGCTTCTGTAGCAATGCTTACAGCCGAATCAAAACCAAAAGTAGCATCAGTTCCCCAAACGTCGTTATCTATTGTTTTTGGAATTCCAATTACGTTTAAACCTTCTTGAGACAATTTAGAGGCAGTTTTCATTGTTCCATTTCCTCCAATACAAACTAAACAATCTAGCTCTAATTCATGGTAGTTGTTTTTTATAATTTGAGGCTTATCTATTGCATCTTGAATTTGTTTTTTGTTATATGGTTTTTCACGAGAAGTACCCAAAATTGTGCCTCCTAATGTAAGTATTCCTGAAACATTACTTTCTTTAAGTTCTATATATTCCTTGTTGATTAGACCTGTAAATCCACTAGAAATACCTATTACCTCCATATTGTATTCTAAAATAGCAGTTTTAGCAACACCTCTAATGGCTGCATTAATTCCGGGTGCGTCGCCTCCGGCAGTTAGTATTCCAATTCTTTTCTTTTTCAATTTTTTAAATTTTATATGATACAAATTAAATCTTATATTATTAACTCTACGTTAAATTAAAGTAAACTAAAAATTATGTTTTATTTATGTTATACCAAATACAAATAATATATAGTTCAATAAATGAATTTTATAATGCTGATGCAATAGCTGTTTAGTCCAATTCCTATTGGATTTCCTAACTTGTTCGGAATGCTTTCGGTATTATCAATTATTTTTATTTGATTTCGTATACTTCCTTAAATCTACAAGTTATGTGTTTAGTTGCTTATTTATAGTTTGTTGAAAACACTTGAATGGTAGGCTATTAACAAAAGACATGCAGATTTAAAGGT
>DYMG01000083.1 GCA_020721655.1 Paludibacter propionicigenes
TAAAAATATAATATTTTTTATTAATACAAAATGCAAATTTAAATTTGGTAAGTTTAAATTTAAATTTGGCAAAAATCAGCATTAAGTAAATGCTGATTCGATTAAGATTTTGTAATTCAGAATTTTAAACAATTCTTCAAACAAAATCTAAGTCAGCCTGTCCCCCCGATGTTCGGGGCAGGCTGATTAATCGGGAGGGCTACCCTCATAAAAGCAATAGTTCAATTTTATAAATTTTCTATTGCTTAATTCAGGTTTAATTTAGTATCACTTTTTTAATTTCAACAAAATCGGTGCCCTGTATTTTTATAAAATAGCAACCTTTACTCCTATTAATTAGCTCAACTTTAGTACTATCGTTAATTTCAAAAAGTACTTTTCCGGTAAAATCTAAAACAGATATTTTAGTTATCGATTTATTCGAAATTAAGTTAAAAATTCCATTACTTGGGTTAGGATAAATTTCTACTAAATTATTTTTGATTTCTTTGTTTTGAACATTTGTAATAGGATATAAAACAAGTGTATAATCTTCTACTTCACCATATTCTGAAATGCCACAAGATTCGGTAACAGAGCCATTTGTGCTATCATTTAACCGTATTCTTAATCTAATATTTCCGTTTGATGCATTATTTGGAACTGTAAAATTAAAAGTATATGTTGATTGTCCATTTTGTGATGAGTTAAAAATATTTTCTCCAACATCGGTAAAATCGCCATCTAAATTCCAATCTACCCAAGCATAAACCTGGTCTGAAGAGTAAACATTACCAATTGAAACAGTTATAGAATATGTGTTTCCTGCTAAAATTTCTGTAGTTATAGCTGTATAATCGCCATAACCCGATGCACTCCAGCCAGTTGATTGGTTATTTATTGTGCCACAACTAACGCCATTTATATATTCCCATTCTCCACTTGCACCAGCCTCGCAAGAAACTGGCGGGTTAACAGTAATATATCCAATTTTTATTTCTTCATCAAAACCATGAGTATTTGTTGAAACAAGTTTTACTTGATAAACACCTGCTGTACTGTAAGTTACATTTGTTGGGTTTTGCAAATTAGATGTTGATGGTGTTCCTCCTTCAAACTCCCAACTCCAAGAAGTTGGATTGTTAACTGATAAATCGGTATAATTAACTGTTTGTCCAACTATAATATTGGTATTATTGGCAACAAAATCGGCAATAGGAGGATTTGTATTCGGGTTTACTATTATATAAAGCAATTTTGTTAAAGAATCTGCCCCATTTGAGTTCTGAACTTTTAGTTTTACATTATAAGTTCCAGCAACAGAATAAGTAATAGTAGGGTTTTGTAAGTTAGATGTTAATGGTGTTCCAGCTTCAAATACCCAATTCCAAGTATTTGGGTATTCGGTAGATAAATCGGTAAAATTAACGGTTTGTCCTTCTAAAATTGTTGTAGGATTTCCTGTAAAATCGCAAACAGGAGGGTTTGTACTTGTAATAATATTTACAATTTGCTGATAAGTTACTTTATTGTAAGCAGTTACTGTTACCAAAATAGAGCCAGTACCTGTAATTGCTGGAGATAAGCTAACATTTGCAGCTCCTCCCGAAACATATTGTGTTCCTATAATTACATTATCTTTTGTTATAGAAACTAAAGCATTTTGCACATCGCAATTTACATTAAAAGTTGAGCTTCCAACATTTATTCCTGTTGCATGCGAAATTACCATATTTTGTGGTTGTTTGGTTCTTAATAAAACCGAAGCATCTCCAAAACAAGTCCATGTGTCGGCCATATTTTCTCCATCACTACCATATTCATCAATCATTTGTGCATAACCATTAACTGTAATACCTCCAAAAGTTTGTTTTATGTTTGTAGAATAACTTTCTACCAAAATATCAACCATTTCGTCTTGTGCACACATTGGTGCGTTCCACGATTGGTTTATAGTTGAAGCAATATTTGCAATAGCACCTGTTGGATTTCCTGTATTGTCGGTGCTACGTTGCCATGCTTCACCAAAACAAGTATTTGAGGCGAAATCGCCAGAAACACAAGCTACAGAAATAACAAAAGGTAGTTTGTTTGTGTTTGTAAGAGCATCTACATGGGTGTTTGTGTAACCGTTTGGTTCTACACTGTACCACATTTGAGTATCACCGTGTCCTGTATATGTAGCTATTCCGCAGTGGTTATTTATTGCGGTAGAAATATCGGTAGCATCTTCTCCAGTTCCTTGGTAGCAAGTAGCAAATCCTAAATAGCCGTAATTCATATAATCGTTACTAATATTTGTTTCGTGAGTTATATCTGATTCGCCATCATCACCAGAACTACCTCCACCCTCATTAGAGGCTACACATAAAGCATATTGCATCCAGTTTTCGGCAGAAGTAATATCTTTTTCGTAATGTATTGTTCTGTCAACTTGAGTAGTAACTTGAGTTGCTGTTTCTGCAGAAAAACGACCTACAAAAATGTCTAAATAATGGTCGGAACCAGCTAAATATCCATAATTATTGTCCGAAACACCTGCACTTGTGCTCGACGAAGGTACTTGTGCATTATCGCCAACAAGCAAAAGGTAAGCAAAATCGCTATGATTTGCATAGTAATTTTGCACATAAGTTTTTATTGCTGAGCTATTTCCTATTGACGATACGTTTACTATTTCAGTTAAAATACCTTTTTGGTTTTTCCAATTTACAAAATTTTGCATTTCGTCTATAAAATCGCCATAAGCAATTATAAGCATTCTACCCGGTGTACCTTCTTCAAGTGGAGTATATTTTGCAGAGTTTATATTTTTAAAATTTAAAAATTTACGATTATATATTTTTAAAAAATCGTCAGGAGTGGTTTTAATTTGTTTGTTTTCGGTTAAAACATTAATATTATCAATTTCTCCGTTGTTAAAAACGCGTACTTTATAGTGTGTGTATATACGAAGAGTTTTTGTTACCGGATTGTATTGAAAAGGTGTTAAATTAACGGTAATCCCTCTTAAATCTCTTATAATGTAAGGCTTAGAAATAGAAGCTATTTCTTTAGGAAAAAACTGGTTTAAAGAATAATCGTTTCCGTACTCATAAGCAACTGTACTCGGGTCTATATCTCTTGTTATTACACCTTTAGATGGTGCTATTTTAATATTTTTGATTTCTGTGTACTGTAAATCAAAAAATTCTACTTGCATTTTTTTATTGTTGTCAATTACAAGCGATTTGCTTAACTTAGGCAAGTTTGGCGACGATTTAATTTGCATAGTTACAGCATTTTTAGAGTTTACAATGTATTCCGTTCCATTTGGTGTTTGAACAGTTTGTAAATTGTAAGCATTAATACTTACATCTAAAATTGATTCGTTGTAAGTTTGTTTTACAAGCTCAATTTTATTTTCCGCTTTAAAATTGGAGTTTACAGAAATCCATTTTTGAGAAAAACTGTTAAGAGATACTAAAAATATCAATATCGATAAAGTAATTTTTGTTTTCATTTAATGTGTGTTTAAATTTTTAACAAGACTAAAATTATTTAATAAAGGTAATAAATTATTTGTTAATTTTTATGTTGTAGGGGTTTTGCAATTAAAAACTCTATTTAAACACTTAATTATTAGATAATTAAATCTTTTATTGTAGTGTTTTAATTAGCAATAATATAGGTTGTTTATTGCTCATAAAATCAAATATTTTGAAAAATAATTTTTGTGGAAAAACAGCAAAAAATAATAAATTTTGATTTTTATGTGTTTATACATACCTTTATAAGTTAAATTTAAAAATTAAAACATGGGACAAATAGGAAATATTTTTGCTCGACAAATATTAGACTCGAGAGGAAACCCTACAATTGAAGTAGATGTAATGACAACCGACGGTATTGTTGGTAGAGCCGCAGTACCTTCTGGAGCATCAACAGGAATTCACGAAGCTGTAGAATTGCGTGATGGCGATAAAGGTAGGTTTTTAGGTAAAGGCGTTTTAAAAGCGGTTAACAATGTAAACAAAATTTTAAACGAAGAACTAAGAGGTTTTTTAATAACAGACCAAAGCATTATTGACGCAACAATGATTGAGCTTGACGGAACTCCAAATAAAGCAAATTTAGGAGCAAATGCAATTTTAGGCGTTTCTTTAGCTTGTGCTCATGCGGCAGCACTTACAACAGGACAGTCGTTACACAAATACGTTGGAGGGGTAAATGCAAATTTACTTCCAATACCTATGATGAACATACTAAACGGAGGTTCGCATGCCGACAATAAAATAGACATTCAAGAATTTATGATTATGCCTGTTGGTGCAGAAACTTTTCAAGATTCTTTAAGAATGGGTGTTGAGGTTTTTCATAATTTAAAATTAGTGCTACAAGCCAAAGGACACTCAACAAATGTTGGCGATGAGGGCGGTTTTGCCCCAAACTTAAACTCGAACGAAGAAGCTATTGAAGTTGTTTTAAAAGCTATTGAAAAAGCAGGTTACAAACCCGGAGTTGACATTTATATTGCTTTAGACCCTGCATCATCAGAATTTTATGATGAAAAGAAAAAAATATACAAATTAGATTCTGTAGGAAAACAGTTATCGTCTGAAGAAATGGTAGATTATTGGGTAAATTGGTGCAAAAAATATCCTATACTTTCAATAGAAGACGGATTAGCTGAAGACGATTGGGCTGCGTGGAAATTAATGACCGATAAACTTGGTAAAAAAATTCAAATTGTTGGCGACGATTTATTTGTAACAAATGTTAAGCGACTACAACAAGGAATTAGTACGGGTGTTGCAAACTCTATTTTGATAAAAGTAAATCAAATAGGAACTTTAACAGAAACAATAAATGCAGTTCAATTAGCAAACAACAATTCTTACACATCTGTTATGAGCCATCGCTCAGGCGAAACCGAAGATGTTACCATTGCAGAATTAGCAGTAGCACTAAATACAGGTTTAATAAAAACAGGTTCAGCATCTCGTTCAGATAGGATAGCAAAATACAACCAACTTCTTAGAATTGAAGAAGAACTTGGAAATTCTGCTCGTTTTTTAGGAAAAGATTTCAAATTTATTAAAAAATAAAACAAAAAATAAGAGGTAGTGCTTCTGTGAGTATTACCTCTTTTTAAAAAACAAATGAACCTAATAAAAATTATAATAATAATATTTTTGTTTATTTCATGTAAAAAAGAACCCGATAAAATAATCGTTTCGGGAACAATAAATAATTATATTGCAGATGCCGATGTATCTGGGGTTTCAATTGTGTTGTACGGAAAAAAAATAGAATCTGGAACATATAACGGTAGTTTTACCAAATTAATATCAGCAAATACCGATAATACAGGCAAATACAATTTTGAAATAGATAAAGAAAATATTTCGGAATACAAAATTACTCTGTCGAAATACGGATATTTTTCTACAGAAGAAATTTTTTACAGTAAAGATTTTATTGAAAACAAAATATCGAAAAACTTTACAATATATCCATCGGCGAATATAACAATAAAAGTAAAAAACACAAGCCCTATAAATAACAACGACTATTTTAAATACACAATAGTTTCGGGCTACTACAATGCAGTTGAATGCTGTTCTAAAACGGCAGAGTTTTTTGGAATTGATGTAGTTGAAGAAATTACTTGCAAAGTTATAGGCAATCAAAACGTTACTTTTGATTGGATTAAAGCAAAAGACGGAAATACTTACATTGGTTCACAAACAATTTATTGTTACTCAGACCAAGATAACTTAATTGAATTAAATTATTAACAATATGGAAATTAATACAATAATAGTATTTATTGTAATAGCTTTTATTTTAGTTTCTTTATATAAAGAGCTTATAGGTCCGGCGTTTACGTTCGTTATAGCTATAAGTTTTCTAGGAATTACCAAAATACTAACCCCAAAAGAAATTTTATCGGGTTTTGCAAACGAAAACGTTATAATAATAATTTTGCTATTATTATTAGGCGATATAATTAGGCGGAATTCAATAATAGAACAAATTTTCGATGCAATTTTTAAAAAAGTAACATCTTACAAAAAATTTATGTTTCAAATGATGTCGCTTGTAGCAGTGTTTTCATCATTTTTAAATAACACTCCAATTGTTGCTGTAATGATGCCATACATTAATACATGGGGAAAAAAAACAAATATTGCACAATCAAAACTATTAATACCACTTTCTTATGCCACAATTTTAGGAGGGGCTACTACAGTTATAGGGTCATCAACCAATTTAATAGTAAAAGGAATGGTTGAAGACCAACAAATAATAAGCAATTTACCTCATTTACACTTTTTTGAATTTGCTTGGGTTGGAATACCAATGGTAATTATTGGAATTATTTATTTATTAACCTTTGGACATAAACTATTGCCAAATAATTTAACAACAATTAATTCTAATACAACAACAAATAGAAAATACACAGTTGAGGCACAAATAAGAAGTAACTCAAATTTAGTTGGCAAAAGCATAGAAGAAGCCGAATTGCGAGACTTAAACGGTCTGTACTTAGTAGAAATAATTAGAGACGATATTAATTTAATAGCTGTTAGTCCGACAACAATTTTAGCAGCAAACGATATTTTAGTTTTTGCCGGCGATACACAAACAATAGGGAATTTTATAAAAAATAATTCTGAACTTATTTTTCCACAAGTAGGAATGCTCGCCAAGAAAAAAACAACAGAACTTATAGAAGTTGTAATTTCCCACAACTCTACCTTAATAAACAAAACCGTAAAAGAAGCAAATTTTAGAAGCAAATACGATGCAGCTATTGTTGCAATTCACAGAAATGGTGAAAAACTATCAGGAAAAATTGGCGACTTAAAGTTTAAAGCAGGCGATGCTCTAATACTTTTTGCCGGAGAAGACCTAACAAATAGAGCCGACATATTCGATTTTTATTTTATTTCTAAAGTAAAAGAAATTACAAAAACTCCTGCATATAAATCAATAATATTAATAGGCGGAACTTTGTTAGTAATAGCTCTTTCTGCATTCCAAATTATATCGCTTTTTATAGGTTTAGCAATACTTTTTATAATAATTTTAGCATTAAAAATAGCCTCACCAAAAGATTTATATAAAAGCATAGATTTTAATTTAGCACTTATTATAGTACTTTCTTTAGCATTAGGTATTGCAATGAGAAAAACAGGTGCTGCACAATTTATAGCCGATAATTTTATAAACTTTTTACAACCATTTGGTTTGGTTGGAGTTATGATTGGAGTATATTTTATTACAACAATTTTAGCCGCTTTTATAACAAACAAAGCAGCCTTAGCATTAATGTTTCCAATTGCACTATCTGTTGCCCTCGAAATGCAAATAAACCCAATGCCTTTTGTATTAATTGTTGCGTTTGCATCATCTGCAAATTTTATGACACCTATAGGTTACCAAACAAACCTTATGGTTTACGGTCCAGGCGGTTATAAATTTAAAGACTTTTTTAGAATAGGATTTCCTCTAACAATTATTTATATGATTGTTACAGTTACAATACTATATTTTATTTATTACGTTTACGATATAACGCACTTCTTCCCTTATTGACAAATAAAAAAACATCAATAAAATGGACGAAAAACATTTAACTATAAAAAACTTATCGATAGAAGACAGACCTCGCGAAAAGCTACTATCAAAAGGAATATCAGCATTAAGCACATCGGAATTATTGGCAATAATTATTGGGTCGGGAAACAAAACCCTATCGGCAGTTGAGTTGGCAAAACACATACTAAATACATATAACAACAATTTAAATAAAATAGGAAAACTAACTGTTAGCGACTTAATGCAGTTTAACGGAATAGGCGAAGCCAAAGCTATTTCAATAATTACAGCATTGGAGCTATCTAAAAGACGAGAACTAGAAAATAACGAAGAACAAAAAATAACATCAAGTAAAAATATTTTCGACATTATGAACCCACTACTTACCGACTTAAATTACGAGGAGTTTTGGATTTTATATTTAAACAGAAGCAATAAACTAATTAAAAAAACAAAACACAGTCAAGGTGGTATTTCCAGTACAATTACCGACATTCGCTTAGTACTAAAAGAAGCACTTTTAATATACTCAAGCTCAATTATTTTGGTACATAATCACCCATCGGGAAACCTTGTACCAAGCAATGCCGACAAAGAAATAACAAAAAAAATAAAAGAAGCAGCAAAATTATTCGATATAAGCATATTAGACCATTTAATTATTGGAGAAAACAGCTATTATAGCTTTGCCGATGAAGCTATATTATAAATATTCACATAATTTTAATAACTTTTAAGATTGTAATTTAATTACAAATATAGTATTAACAATATTTTATATATTTTTGAAGACTTTTTCAAAAAAAATGCAGTATGAAAATAAAATCAACATTACTAACAATTGTCTTTTTAATAATTACAAATTTGTCTTTTTCGCAAATAGTAAATCACGTAAAATGGACATACACTGTTAAACCAATTTCTGATAACGAAGTTGTTTTAACTTTTAATGCAAAAATTGAAGACAAATGGCATTTATATGGATTAAACGACGAACTAAATCCAATAATACTTAATTTAGATAAGTCGGCTAATTACGCAGTAAAAGGCAAGTTTAACCAATTAGGTAAACCACATAAAGCGTTCGACGAGCTAATGGGTGCAACAAGAGAAGAATACTCAAAAACAGCAAGTTTCGAGCAAACAATAACAATTCTATCAAAAACCGACTTTAAAATAACCGGAAATCTCGATTATCAAGCGTGTTTAGATGACGGAATGTGCGTAATGGAAAATCCAAAATTTGAATTTTCAATAAAAGGAGCAAAAAATATTGGCAAAATAGAAAAAGCCGAAACAGAAACTAAAACAGAAGTAAAAACCGAAATTAAAGATACAACCAACATAAAAAAAAACGAAACACTTTTAACAGTAACAAATAACGACACCTCTGAAATTGCCAAAAAAAAAGATAGATACAGTCAAACAATACAATTAAATGTTAAGAAAACTGAAAAATCGGAAAGCAACAGCGACTTAATGACTCTATTTTGGCTCGCATTTATTGGCGGATTAGCTGCAATTTTTACACCTTGCGTATTCCCTATGATTCCAATGACAGTTTCATTTTTTATGCACGACGGACAATCTAAAGCAAAAGCACGTTTTGAAGCATTAGTTTACTCAATATCAATAATTGCAATTTACACAATAATAGGAACACTTGTTGCAATTACATTTGGAGCAAACTTCGCAAACTGGCTTAGTACCCATTGGATACCTAATGTAGCATTTTTCATAATTTTTTTGATTTTTGCAGCATCGTTTTTTGGAATGTTTGAAATTACACTACCATCGTGGATGGTAAACAAAGCCGATAAACAAGCCGATAAAGGTGGGGTTTTAGGTGCATTTTTTATGGCATTTACGTTGGTTTTAGTGTCATTTTCTTGTACCGGTCCAATTGTTGGAGGAATATTAGTAGCATCGGCAGGAGGCGAAATTTTAATGCCAATAATTGGTATGCTCGGATTTTCATTAGCATTTGCACTTCCTTTCGGATTGTTTGCATTTTTCCCATCTCTATTACAAGGAATGCCAAAATCGGGTGGTTGGTTAAATTCAGTAAAAGTAGTTTTAGGATTTATTGAAATAGCTTTAGGATTAAAATTTCTTAGCATTGCAGACCAAACATACCATTGGGGAATATTAGACCGCGAAGTTTATTTAGCAATTTGGATTGTAATTTTTGCATTATTAGGAATATATTTATTAGGAAAAATAAAATTTGCCCACGATAGCGATTTAAAACATGTTGGTGTTCCTCGTTTATTTTTAGTTATTGTAACTTTTTCGTTCGTTATTTATATGATTCCGGGAATGTTTGGTGCTCCGCTAAAAATGTTATCAGGATACCTCCCTCCACAACAATCAATAGATTTCGACTTAGAAAGACTTGGAAGAGAATCAGCAGCTAATACTATTGAAAAACTTGGTGTAGATTCTAAATTATGCTTTAAAGCAAAATATTCTGAATTTCTACACCTACCTCACGGTTTACACGGATATTATACCTACAAACAAGCTTTAGATTGTGCAAAACAACAAAACAAACCTATTTTTGTTGATTTTACCGGACACGGTTGCGTTAATTGTAGAGAAATGGAAGCCAGTGTTTGGAAAAATCCTGCCGTACTAAAACGTTTACAAGATAATTTTATAATTTTTTCGGTTTATGTTGACGATAAAACAGAACTTCCTGAAAACGAATGGGTTTTATCTCGTGTTGACGGCGAATTAAAGAAAACTTTAGGGAAAATTAATGCCGATTTTCAAATATACAACTTTAACGAAAATTCTCAACCGGTTTATGCAATACTAAACCATGAAGGTGAAGTTATGAATGGAACTCGTTCATACAATAAAGATATTGATGCTTTTGTTCAATTCTTAGACGAAGGCTCAAATAAATTTAATGCCAATTAACAAAGTATATAGTCTAAAGAAGTAGTTTATATGACTTGTATTTATGAGGTCAGGCTAAAAAGTTATAACGTTGAAAGTTTATAAAGTTAAATTATTGATAATAAGCGTTTTAATTCAAATTTACAATAATACACAAAGTCCTGATAATTAAACACATAGCC
>DYMG01000084.1 GCA_020721655.1 Paludibacter propionicigenes
TAGAGCTTCAGCCTTCCAAGCTGAACGTCGCGAGTTCGAGTCTCGTTGCCCGCTCTTTTTTTAAAAATAGTTATCTAATTTAAAAATTATTTGTTATTTTTACATTTAAAAAATGATAATACTTTTATCTCCAGCCAAGAGATTACAAAATCAGAAAATACCAATTGATTTAAATAAAGTTACACTACCTAATTTTTTAAAAGAATCGGGCAAATTAATTAAAGACCTGCAAACAAAATCGGTTGTTGAAATACAAAATTTAATGAGTTTAAGCAACGAATTAGCCGAACTTAATTTTGTTAGATACCATAATTGGGATAAAAAACACAACACAACAAACTCACAAGCGGCTATTAATTTGTTTTTTGGCGATGCTTACAGAGGTTTAGATGCAAAAACTCTATCAACAGAAAATTTAGAAAAACTAAACGAAACCCTATTAATACTATCGGGCTTATACGGAGTTTTAAAACCATTCGATTTAATTCAAGACCACCGTTTAGAAATGGGCACAAAACTTAAAAACACAAAAGGTAACGACTTATATAATTTTTGGAAAATATCTGTAACAGAGCATATTAACCAAATAATTTCAGAAAGAAACGCAAATACAATTATAAATTTAGCATCGAACGAATATTTTAAAGTTATAGATAAAAAACAGATAAAATGTGAAATTATAACTCCAATTTTTAAGGAAGAAAAATCAGGAAAGCAAGCAACTGTAGCTATTTTTGCAAAACGAGCAAGAGGCTTAATGACACGATTTATAGTAGAAAATAACATTACAAATCCCGAACATATTAAAGCTTTCGATTACGAAAATTATACATTCTCAACAGAACTATCAACAAAAAACGAATGGAATTTTATTAGATAATATTGCTTAAACCTATTTATTAATTTTAAATTTAGTACAATGAAAAAACAACAACTATTTAGTACATTAATTTTGGCATTTTTGCTTATAATAAACAGCAAAACATACTCTCAAATTAGTGAAGGGGGTATTCCAAAAAGTTTTGAAACAAACACAGAAAAGTTTGAAATAGATAAACTTGAGTTGGAAGCACCAAACTTATCAGAATTAGAAAAATACGACAATTTTGCCGAAAAAAATGGCGAAAACCAACGTATAGGAATTTCATTGCCAGTAGGAATTTCAACAGAAAATTCAGGAACTTGGACAGTTTTAACCGATGGCTCAAAAATTTGGCAATTAGAAATAACATCGAAAGGAGCAAAAGCTTTAGGCTTATATTACGATAGATTTTCAATTCCCGAAGGAGCTAAATTATTTGTATATTCTGGCAATAAAAAACAAATTATAGGAGCTTTTACAAGTAAAAACAACCCATTACGACAAGAATTTTCTAATGAACTTATTTTGGGTGAAACCACTATAATAGAGTATAATGAACCGAAAAACACCTCAGAAAAATTAGAGTTATACATAAATAATGTGGCATATTTTTACAGAGGAATTTCAAATTTCGATAAAAACACAAATTGGACAGAACCATCAGAATCGTGCGAAGTAAACGTAAATTGTAGTCCGGCAGGCGATAATTGGCAAGACGAGAAAAGAGGTATTGCTCGTATTTTACTTACAGAAAACGGCAGTCAATATTGGTGCTCAGGCTCTTTAATAAACAACACATCGCAAGATTGCAAACCATATTTTTTAACAGCATACCATTGTTCTGGAGGAGCTTCGGCATCAGACCATAACCAATGGGTTTTTTATTTCAATTACGAATCAAGTAGTTGTACATCGCCAACATCAGAACCAACATATAATAGTTTGGTTGGTTGCTCGGTTAAATCTACAAGCGATATAAATGGAGGTACCGATTTACAACTTTTAGAACTAAATTCTACACCTCCCGATAATTGGAACACTTACTACAACGGCTGGGATAGAAGTACAACAGCAGCTACATCAGGAGTTGGGATACACCATCCGGCAGGAAGTATTAAAAAAATATCGACATACACAAACAGCTTACAAACAGGAACTTATACAGGAGCTTTATCAAATGCTCATTGGAAAGTGTATTGGACATCTAACTCAAATGGTTGGGGTGTAACAGAAGGTGGTTCTTCGGGTTCACCTATTTTCAATAGCAATGGTTTAATTGTTGGAACATTAACAGGAGGCTTATCGAGTTGTAGCGAACAAAGTAGTCCGGATTATTACGGGAAAATGGATAAACATTGGACTTATGGAAATTTATCGCAATATTTAGATGCTACGAATACACAAGCAACATCAATACAAGGAAAAAACACTCCTTGCTCTACTTTGCCAACAACTTGCACCGATTTAGATGTTTTTGGTATATCTACATCAACACCAATCGTTTATACTGTAAATGCTGCTAACGGTGGAGGTTATGTTTCCGGTACAAATGGCTATGGAGATACAAAAAAAGCTAATTATTTCGACCATTCTTTAACACCAAATAATTATTTAAACAGCGCATTATTTTATTTTTACACAGCCAATTATTCTGTAAATTCTAACATAATCTTTGATGTTTATGATGGCTCTACAGGAACACCCGGAACAGTTTTAAAAACAGTATCGGTGCCTATGTCAACAATAAAAAATGCTGTTGTAAATAACGATGGCGAATTATCGGTAAATTTTGATAATGTTTACGTGCCAAACGATTTTTTTATATCGTTTTCGTGTGGACTAAATATGGCAAATGGAGATACAATAGCAATTATTTCTACAACAAGTGGCGATGTAGCACCTGTTGCTTGGGAAGAATATAGCGGAAATTGGAGCTCAATTTCTAGTGGATGGTCGTTAGATATTGCATTAGCAATATTTCCAAAAATGTGCTCAAATGCCGACGAAATTGCTAAAACAGACGATTTACCAGAAATTATATTATTCCCTAACCCAACAACTGGAATAGTAAATATACGAGGAATTGATAATTTTAATAACCTCCAAATTTTTGATATGCAAGGTAAACAAGTTGTAAATATAGATAATTTCACAAACAGCGTAAATGTAAACGACTTAATCAATGGTAATTATATAGTTAAAATTATTTTACCAAATGCAGTTATAACAAAAAAATTAGTTCTTATTAAATAGTCAATCTTTATTCAAAATTACTAGTTTTTGTTTTAATACCGAAAGCATTCCGAACCTGTTCGGAATGCTTTCGGTATTATTTAATTAGTTCAATGTAGTTTAATAAACTTTCGTTAGCTTTTATTTTTATAGTATTTAGTCCTACTTTAGCACCAGCATCAACATCTCGCTGTCTGTCGCCAATAAAATACGATTTTTTTACATCTATATTATAATTTGCAATGCACTTTTCAATAAGCAAGGAATCAGGCTTTCTGCACAAACATTTTTCAATTTCTGAATGATGAGGGCAATAATATACATCTGTTAATTGTAAATTGTTAGTTTTAAACGCATTACACATAAGATCGTTTAAAATTTCAACATCTTTATGGCTATACAACCCTTTTGCAATACCACCCTGATTAGTTATAACAAAAAATAAAAAACCCATTTCAGAAAATATTTTCATAGCTTCAAAAAAACCATCGGTAAATTCAAAGTCTTCTACTTTCCAAGTATAGTCTTGCCTTTCTTTATTTACAACCCCATCTCTATCTAAAAAAATTGCTTTTTTCTTCATTTTCTAAAATTACTGAATAAAGCATAATATTCATAAATAAGTTAACAATTAAGTAATTTTTAATTACAAATTTTCAGATTCCAAATATTTTCAGTATTTTCGTTAATTATATTTTTTTATGAAAATACACAAAGAAGGATACCTTAGCATTTTTATTGCATTTCTTATTGTAGGATTGTTAGATTTTTTGTTTTTATATTTTGTAAATTCAAAATATTTAGTTGTTCCATTTATTATTCTGTCGGTAATATTTTGGGGAATTATTATTCGATTTTTTCGTCATCCATCACGAATTATTGAAACACCCGACAATAAAACTGTTTATGCACCTGCCGATGGCAAAGTTGTTGTAATTGAGGAGGTTGTTGAAGCCGAATACCTAAAAGAAAAGCGAATACAGGTATCTATATTTATGTCGCCCTTAGATATTCACGTAAATTGGTTACCTTTAACAGGAGTAATATCGTATTTTAAATACCATAAGGGTAAACATTTAGTTGCTTTTTCGCCAA
This sequence comes from Paludibacter propionicigenes, assembly GCA_020721655.1. Taxonomy (GTDB): domain Bacteria; phylum Bacteroidota; class Bacteroidia; order Bacteroidales; family JAFGXI01; genus DYMG01. The sequence goes on from DYMG01000084.1 coordinate 4,190, forward strand.
AATCATCAGAAGAAAACGAAAGAACAACAATAGTTATTAAAACTCCAGAAAACATTGAAGTTTTGGTGCGACAAATTGCCGGTGCATTAGCCAGACGAATTGTTTATTATACATCGGAAAAGAAACATTTTAAACAAGGCGATGAAATTGGGTTTATAAAATTTGGTTCGCGTGTTGATGTTTTCCTACCTTTAGGAACAAATATTTTAGTAAATTTAAACGATAAAACTATTGGAAATAAAACAATTATTGCAAAATTAAACTAACTTTATTGTGAAAATCTTTAGTATTTTTTTAATTTAGTAGCTAAATAAAATGTCATGAAAAACCTTATTTATATTATATTATTTTCGGTATTTATTATTTCTTGTAGCACAAGTAGCAATAAAAACATTAGCTCCGACGACAAAAACAGCCTGTCAATAAATATTGCAACAAATATTAATACATTGTATCCTCCAGCAATTAACGATGTTTATTCAATGCAAATTGCTTCACAAATTTTTGATGGTTTGGTAAAATATAATACAACCGACTTAACCATAGAACCATCAATAGCAGATAGTTGGGAAATAAACGAAGATTTTACTGAGTTTACATTTTATTTGCGAAAAGATGTTTTTTTTCACGATAACAAGTGCTTTAAAGATGGCAAAGGCAGAAGACTTATTGCAAAAGATGTGGAATTTTCGCTTAAAAATTTATGCTCACAAAAATATACAAATAACAATTTTAAAACTGTTTTAAATAATGTATTAGGTGCAAACAACTATTACAAAAACAGTTTAAAAACCGATAAAGACAGCATTGCCGGAATTATTATAATTAACGATTTTGAAATAAAATTAAAATTAGAAAAATCTACACCATTTTTCCTAAATTTATTAGCAATGCCAATTGCATCAATTTATCCAAAAGAAGCTTTTGATATGTATAAAGAAAAAAACTATGTAGGAACTGGAGCTTTTCGCATAAACGAATATCTAACAACAAACAAAATAGTTTTGCTAAAAAATAAAGATTATTTTAAGAAAGATGCCGAAAATTTAAAATTGCCGTATTTAGATACAATTTTTGTGGGAATAGAAAACTCTATTCAACAAGAAATGAGCCAGTTTGAAAATGGCAAAATTGATATTGTTATGAATGTACCAAGTGCTTACATTTCTGAATTTATGGATAAAAACATAAAATACTTTGAATCTAACCCGCCTAAATTTATTGTATCTAGTTATACTGAAGAAGAAAACAATGAAATGTACAATCTTTTAAAATCGAATATTCATAATTTTAGTACGAACAATATGAATTATATAAATTTATCGATTGTTTATTTGGAAGATGCTGTTGCTATAACCGATACTATTGCACAACAGTAATTGGATCTATTATTACAGGTTTCCCAATTTCATAAAACGATGATGAGGTTGGCACTTCGAACATTTTAGGTACATTTATTATTGTTTCATCGTTTAATGATATAAAGTATTTTAGACCTTCGCGTAGTATAAAAGTGTACTGTCCTTGTAAGTTTGGAGAATATAAGCCTAAAAATTTGTTTGAATTCCTTTCTGATAATTTTACAGCCTCTCCAAACACTATTTCTCCTTTTTTATTTCGTAAATATCCTTTTACAACAACTGCATTTCTGTTGGGTGCTGAAAGTAATATCATTGAAAATATGTTTGTATTTGAAATGGAATCGCAACTATTTTTAGCAAAAAACACTCTTTTACCATCTGTAGAGATTGAAAAATTTGTTTCATCGTAAACAGTATTTAAAGGGTATCCCATATTAAATGGCTCAGACCAAGCGGTATCGCTAACAAAATCGGAGTAAAATAAATCGTAACCACCTAAGGAGTTTCTGCCTTGTGAACTAAAAAACAATGTATATCCATCAGAGTGTAATAAAACACCATCTTCGTTCTCGGGAGTATTTATTTTTGGTCCTAAATTTACCGATTTTCCCCATTTGCCATTTGGTAATATTTTTGATACATATATATCCTTTCCACCTATTCCGTTTGGTTTGTCGCTAACAAAGAAAATCTGGTCGCCGTTTGGAGAAAATGATGCCGATGTTTCGCTGTATTTTGTGTTTATATTTTCACTCAATTTTTCAATCGAGCTCCAATCTCCATTAAAATGGCTTATGTATAAATCTTTGTTTCCATTATCGTTTTTTACAAGTATTAATTGGTTGCCATCGCTCGAAATTGACACAGCTGTTATACTTCCAAATCCGTTAACTAAGTTGTTTAATTTTTCTGCTTTTGACCACGAACCATCAACTTTTTTTGAACAGTAAACTTGATTTACACCAACATTTTCTTGGTCTGATGTGAATATTAACAGTGTATTTTCGGTATTTATTAATGGGTTTGTTTCAGAAAAAATAGAGTTTACATTTTTGTTTAATTCTGAACTTATTGCTTTTATAGGATTTTCTGATATTTCAATTGCATTTGTACATTTTTTTTTGAAATCGTCTAAAATTTTTTTATCTTTTTCGTTTGTGCTGCTTTCGGTAATGTTTGTTATTAATTCTAACGATTTGTTAAATTTATAATCGTAGTAATAAGCCTGAGCTAATAAAAATGTTGTTTCTATTGGTGCAAATTCAAAATTATAAATATTGCTATTATAGTTTTCTGATATTTTTTTATTTGCTCTGGTTAGGTACGGTATAGCTTTAGTTTGAAAATTTGGGATATTCAAATAACATTTACCTATTAGGTAAATGTAATTTGCATTTTCTGGACTATATGTCTCAAGTGTTTTTAAATGTTTTAACGCTTGTTCGTATTTTTGTTCTTTAATTAATTGTTTTGCCTGTTTAAATTCATTTATTTGTACTTGCGAATTGGTTTGTGCGAGCAAACTTAATGAAAGTAAAACAATAATTAGCGAACTTATATTTTTCATTCTTAGAAAGTTTTTAGTAAACTATTTAATTGTATTTTTCAACATTAACAATGAATGCATCTAAGTATCCTTTGTTTTTTATTTCTTTTAATTGCTTTCTGGCATCGTCCATTGTTTTAAAATTTCCAATGGTATATTTGTAGAATCCATCGTTTCCTACAAATTCTTTAACGCCTTTTAAATTGCTAAAAAATTTAATATTTATTGGTGTTTTTAATGCTTTAAGCTGTATTGTATATTCTGCATTTCCTGTAGTTTCTCTTTGTTTAAATTTGTTTAACTCTATTATAAAAGCATCGTTATATCCAAGTTGATAAACTTTTGCTAAATCAATAGCAGCATCGTATTTTGTTGTATATTCTTTATATGTGTATCTGTAAATTCCATCGGCACTCAAATATTCTTTTACTCCTTTTAAATTGGCAAAATCGCTTATATTTGTTGGCGTTGCTAATGCTTTTATTTGTATAGAGTATAGTTCTGTTGTGCTATTATTAGTATTTGTGTCTGATGTTTTTGTTTCTATAATTTTATTATATTCTTGTTCATCAATAATTTTTGCGTCGTCAAATCTATTTTCAATAGCTTTATTTAGCGATACTATTGCTGATGATTGGTCGGCAAAACTACCTAATGTATATACATATCCATTATTTACTTTTGTTTCTAAATAATTACAATCAACGGTTTTAACTAATTTGTCTGGTTGCAAACTCAATAATATGTAATATTTAGATTTTACAGCTCTTGACTGTCGGTTAAATTGTAGATTTTCAGGAACATATACTGGTTTTATTATTACGTTTGCCATATTTGTGTTTAATATTTTAACATCTACTCGTCGGTTAAATTGTCTTCCGTCTGGGTTGTCGGAACCATCTGAGTTAATGTTTATTGCAATTGGATTTTCCTTGCCCATACCTTTGGCAACAAACCTTTCTACTGATATGCCTTTAGCTACTAAGTAATCTATTGCCGATTTTGCTCGTTTCTCCGATAGCTTTTTGTTGAATGCTGCACTACTTTTTGAGTCTGTAAAACCTATAATTTCCACGTATAATGATGGGTTTTTGCTCATCAAATTATATAATTTTTCTAGGTCTATTTGCGATTCTCTTTTCAAATCTGCTTTACCATAGTCGAAAAATATGCTTTTAATTTCGTAATATTCGCCCGATGCAACTTCATTAGGATACATTGTAATAGTTACAGTCATTTCGGGCATTGAATAGTCTTTAGGTATTATAATATTTTTTACAACAGATTTGTAGCCATTACCTACTACGTTAATTGTAAATGCATTTAATTTTGATTTAAATACAAAATTTCCAGTTTCTATGTCTGGCTTAAGTTGTTCTTCTGTATGTATTATATTAGGGTCTTTAATGGTTATTGCAAAAGTAGTATCAATTGAATTATTGTCGGCTAAAATAATTTTTCCTTTGATAATTATATCGTTTCTAATAAACGAATTTTTAACTGGTAAATTTGTTGTATCTGGTTTAGAGTATTTTATTTCTTCTTTTATGCTCGATTTCTCAATTTTTGTATTAACTTTGTATAAATCAGCTAAATTACAAGGAAATACAAGTGTATCGGTTTTGGTGCTTAAAAATTCCTTGCTTCCAAAATCGCCAAATGAACTTTGAGATATTGTTAGTTTATAAATATCGTTATTTCCATATCCTGCGTAAGATTCTAATGGCATATATGCTTCTTTCCCGTCTTTTATAGGTTGAAAAAATACATCATCGTCCATTGTGTTTATTGGGTATCCTAAATTTATTGGCGATGTCCATTCTCCATTTTCGGTAAGTGTTGAGTAAAAAATGTCGTAACCTCCTATGTTATAATGTCCTTGAGATGAGAAGTACAGCGTTTTATTATCGTTCAAAATAAATGGATATTCATCATCAAAAGATGAATTTATTTCTGTTCCTAAGTTTACTGCGGGACCCCAATCGCCTGTAGCGTCAATTGTTGAAACGTATATATCTAAACCTCCATATCCGCCTTCTCTATCTGAACTAAAGTATAGTTTTGTACCATCGCCACTTAAAGATGCATGTGTTTCCCATTTTTCGGTATTTATATTTTTGTTCAATTTTTTCATTGGTGTCCAGTTTCCCGAAATTAATTCACTCATATAAATATTTCCCTCATCTTCTTTTGCGGTTAAAATATCTTTTCTAAGTAAAAATAATTTTTTTCCATCTCTTGATATTGAAACTACCGAGGTATATTCGTCGGCTTTTAGTTGGTTTGTTATTTTTTTGGCTTTTGTCCATTCTTCATTTTCAAAAGTGCTGTAATAAATATCTTCCATATAAAATTCATCTGGAACTTCGTTTATTACTGTTTCGGCGTTATTATCTGTAGTCTTTTCGTTTATTTTATATCTACGACGAGAAGTGAAAACTAAAATTTTTTCGTTATCCTCAACAACTGCTGCATATTCTGGATAAGGGGTGTTTATATTTTCGTTAAGTATATCAACTTTTACAAAATTTAATGCCGATTGTACTAATAAAACTTTTGCGTTATTGCACGATTCTATGTCTTTTCCTGTAATTTCTAACTCGTGAATATTATCAACAGTTAAGTATGTTTGATATTGTTTGTAGGCTTCTATTGCCTTGTCAAATTCAAAATCTCGTTGCAAAGCTCTTCCTAAATATTTGTAGCAATCGTAATGAGAGCCTGTTTCATTATAAGAACCTACTTTGTATTTTTTTGAAATGTTTGTTGTCGCTTTTTCTAAATAAGATATTGCATGATGGGCGTTCAGTTTGTCTTCTGTGTAACAAACACCTATGCGGTAATTTACATTTGCATTAGTGCTATCCATTTTATAAAGCTCTAAATAAAGTGGCAATGCGGTTACATAATCTTCAAAAAGAAAGAAATATTCAGCATCTTGAAATATATTTTTAAACTCTTTTTTCTTATATTCTTGACTGTACGAATACAAACTGTTAAATATAACAAAAAGAACTATATATTTTCTCATAAAAAGCTTTAATTCATTTAGTAACTTCACAAAATTATTGAGTTTTAATATTAATTAACAAATATATATATTTTTTTTATATTATAGTAATTATGGTAAAAATTGGTTAAATCTTTTTTGCCATACCGCTAAATTAATAAAATTAATCCAGCACAGGAAAAAAAAGATTTAACCTAAAATTAGAGTTAGTTGTAAAAT
>DYMG01000085.1 GCA_020721655.1 Paludibacter propionicigenes
GGTAAATAAAAAATAGAATAAGCGTTATTTTATTTTTATTATTATGTTTTTTAACACATATTTCAGATGGGTTTATCATTTCTAATTTGGTCGGTTTTTTTAAGATATTTATCATGGTTTATCAGAATTTTATCACTTATTGATTTAAACATTATTTCTTTATCTATTTTTATGTTTGTGAAAATTTCAAAACTTTCTAATGCTTGTCTTATAAGCAATTCTTTTCCTGAAATTAGCGTAAAATTTTTTAATTTAGATGCGTTTTCAAAGTGTAAAGATTTGTAATTTACATCGAAAACTGTATGATAATTTTGCAATAAGTTTAAATTTATTAAATATTTGTTGGAGTCTAATGTGTTTATAATGAGCGTGTTCTCTGATATTAAATTTTCTATATTTTCAAAAAAATCAATTTTGCAATTGTGTTTTTTTGCTAAAATATTAGCTTTTATTAAGCTTCTATTTGTAATTGTTATATTCGCTTGTTTGTTTTTTAAAGCATAAAGTGCTGCTTTTGCGGTTCCTCCGGCTCCAATAATTAAACAGTTTGTATTTTTGAGTTTAACATTATTTTTTTCTAAAGATTTTATTATTCCTAAGTAGTCGGTATTGTAACCTTTTAGTTTTTCGTTTTCACAAATAATTGTGTTAACACTTTCTATATTTTTGGCGTTTTTATCTAATATTTCTATGTTTTTTATAATGTTTTCTTTGAATGGCGATGTTACATTAATTCCAGAAAGTTTATTTTCGCGAAAATATTTAATAACATCTTCAGAAGTGTTAAATTGCAGTTTTGTGTATGTTGCGTTTATTTTTAATTTTTTAAATAAAAAACTGAAAATATCGGGACTTTTGCTGTGCGATATTGGGTTTCCTACAACTGCAAAAAGTTTTTTTTCCATTTTGTAAAATAGTATAAAATTTACAAATATGTAATTTTGTATTAATCTTTTTTAATATCTCTAATGCTTAATTGTAGAGATGTTCTATTCATAAAATTATTTTCATCAATATTAAAACAAACATCGAAAGGTTCTTTTTGTTGTATAATTTCGTATTTGTTAGCCATTCCAAAAGCAATTCCGTTAAGTATTGTGTTTTCTTGTTTTAAGCTTAGTTTAAGGTGGGAATTATCTTTGCCAACAATTTTGCTTGAGCCAGAATCAACAACATCTCTAGAAACAAAAACAGGTGTCATATTTTCAGGTCCAAAAGGTGCAAATTGGTTCAGTATTTTGTAAAATTTGTCGTCTATTTCGCTTAATTTTATAATTCCATCAATAATTATTTGAGGCGATAGTTGTTCTTCTGTAATTGTTTTTGCCACATAATTTTCAAAACAATCTGTAAATTTCTCTAAATTTTCTTCTTTAAAGGTTAAACCTGCAGCATACATGTGTCCACCAAACCCTTCAAGTAAATGGCTACAAGAGTCAATAGCTTCGTAAAGGTTGTAGCCTATAACAGAGCGAGCTGAGCCGGAAATAAGTCCTTCTCCCGATTTTGTTAATATAATAGTTGGGCGGTAATAATGTTCGGTTAATCGAGATGCCACAATTCCAATTACACCTTTGCTCCAATTATGGTTATAAAGAACAGTAGTTTTTTTATGTTTTAGCTCTTCCGACGATTCAATTAAATTTAGAGCCTCTATTGTAATATTATGGTCTATTTCTTGACGTTCTATATTTATAGCATTTATTTTTTTTGCTAAATTTTCGGCATCTGTATAGTTTTTTGTAACTAATAGGGCTACTGCGTTTTTGGCTGTATCAATTCTTCCTGCTGCATTTATTCTTGGTCCTAATTTAAAAACTATATCGCTTATTGTTATTTCGGTTTTTAATGAGTCGGAAACATCGCGTAAAGCCCGTACGCCTTGTGTTGCGTTTGTATTTAGTTTTTTAAGTCCGTAATAAGCTAAAACTCTATTTTCTCCGGTAATTGGAACTATGTCTGATGCAATACTTATTGCAACTAAATCGAGAAAATCGTATATTTCTGTTGATGGAATATTATTAACTACAGAAAATGCTTGCATTAATTTAAAGCCAACACCACAGCCCGAAAGTCCTTTGTATGGATAGTTACAATCTTCTTGTTTTGGGTCTAAAACTGCAATGGCTTTTGGTATTTCTTTGCCCGGTAAATGATGGTCGCAAATTATATAATCTATTCCTTTTGATGTTGCATAATCTATTTTATCGTTAGCTTTAATTCCACAATCTAAAGCTATAATTAATGTGCAATTTTTTTCGTTTGCGTAATCAATGCTTTTATATGATATTCCATATCCTTCTTCGTATCTGTCTGGCACATAGTAGTCTATTAAACCATGGTATTTGCTTAAATATGAATAAACTAATGCTACAGATGTAGTTCCATCAACATCATAATCACCATAAATTAGAATTTTTTCGCTATTTTTTATAGCTGTATTTAATCTGTTTACTGCTTTGTTCATACCTTTCATTAAGAAAGGGTCGTGTAAGTCGTTTAATGATGGTCGGAAAAAACTTTTAGCTTGTGCAAAAGTTGTAATATTTCTGTGCACTAATAAATTTGCCAAAGACTTGCTAATTCCAAGTTCTTCAGCTAAATTTTGAACTGTTTCTGTATTGCAAGGAGGCTTTATTATCCAATTTTTTTCCATAAATGCAAAGTAAATGTATAAATTGGAAGTTCTAACATGTTTTTCAAAAAATAACATATATTTATATGAATATTTTTAAATAAAACTTAATTTTTTATAAACTTGGCACTTAAATTTTAATTTGTGGTTTATACTCTGTAATTTTATAAAATGAAACAAATATTTTTGGCTATTTTTATTGTTATAAGTTTTAACCTATTTAGCTCATCAATATTAATTCCGATGGACGAAACTCAAAAAGATCATTTGAAATCGTATGGAATTGCTTATTGGACGCTACAAAATGGAGTTGAAGTAAAATGGTTGTTAAATTATAGAGGCGGAAGTTTTTTAATTCAAAACAATAAGGAAATTGAAAACGAATGCCTAATAAGAGGCGTTTCTTATGAAATTATTGCAGATGTTCAAGTAGCTCAAATATTAAGCAATATTTCGCAAAACGATGTAAATATGGACGTTGAAAAATTGGAAAAAGCTCCAAAAATAGCAGTGTATTCGCCTAAAAACAAACAACCTTGGGACGATGCAGTTACATTAGTTTTAACTTATGCCGAAATACCTTACGATATTATTTACGATTCGGAAATTTTAGATGGAAAATTAAAAGATTATGATTGGCTACATTTGCATCACGAAGATTTTACAGGTCAATACGGGAAATTTTATTCGGCATATCATAACACACCTTGGTACAGAGAACAGGTTGCAGAAAACGAAACTGTTGCACAAAAATACGGTTTTTCTAAAGTGTCGGAACTAAAATTGACTGTTGCAAAAACAATAAAAGCTTATGTTTTAAATGGAGGTTTTATGTTTGCTATGTGTTCTGCAACAGACTCTTACGATATTGCTTTGGCAGCAGAAAATACTGATATTTGCACTGCAGAATTCGATTATGATGCAATAGCCCCAAATGCTCAAGAAGAGTTAGATTTTAGCAAAACTCTTGCATTTACAAATTTTAAAATTGAAAAAAATCCGTACGTTTATCAAAAATCTAATATTGATGTATCAGCAAACAGAAAAGCAACTGAAGAAAACGATTATTTTTCTTTGTTTGAGTTTTCTGCAAAGTGGGACCCAATTCCAACAATGCTTTGCCAAAACCATACAAATTTAATTCGAGGTTTTATGGGGCAATCAACAGCTTTTAAGAAAGATTTAATAAAATCGAATGTACTAATTATGGGTGAAAATAAATCGCTAAACGAAGCCCGATATATTCACGGAATTTTGGGGAAAGGAACTTGGACATTCTACGGAGGGCACGATCCCGAAGATTACAGACATTATGTTTACGATAAGCCAACAGAACTTATACTACACCCAAATTCAGCAGGTTATAGATTAATTCTTAACAATGTTCTTTTTCCAGCAGCAAAAAAGAAAAATTTGAAAACATAATTACTTCATTGTAATAATTCTATCACAAAAAATATTGCAAAAACAGCAGATGCAATACCATTTAATGTAAAAAAAGCTAAATTAACTTTTGATAAATTGTTAGGTTTAATTAGTGTGTGTTGATAAACTAAAATTAATGAAAAAATACTAAATCCAAACCAATAAATATAAGAATATTCAGCCAAAAAACCAATTAGTAATAAAATTAAAATTGAATTTAAATGTAAAAATAATGATACTCTTAAAGCATTTTTCCTGCCTAAAATGACAGGAATTGATTTTAAACTATGTTCCCTGTCAAATTCATCGTCTTGTAAAGCGTAAATAATATCAAAACCACTAACCCAAAACAAAACTACAAACGATAAAAATATTGGAATTAATTGAAATTCGCCACTTACCGCTAAAAAAGCACCAATTGGAGCTAAACCAAGACCTATGCCCAAAATTAAGTGGCAAAAAGGTGTAAATCGTTTAGTGTAGCTGTATCCTAAAATAACAAATAAAGCAACCGGAGATAGAAAAAAAGTTATTTTATTTATGAAAAAAGTTGCAACAATAAACAATAGTGAATTAAATATTACAAAAATTAATGCACTTTTTTCGCTTATTTTACCCGATGGAATTTCTCTAACAGTAGTTCTGGTATTATTTTTATCAAATTCTCTATCTAAATATCGGTTAAAAGCCATTGCTGCGTTTCTTGCAAAAATCATATCTAAAATTACAAGTATAAAAACCTTGTAATCAAAAATATATGAATTAAATTTAACAGCCATAAAAAAACCAATAATTGCAAAAGGCATTGCAAAAATTGTATGACTAAATTTAACTAACGATAAATAATTACTAAAATTCATTTAAGTCTAATAAGAGACCAAAATTATAACTAAATTATTTAAAAAAATACATTATTTTTTATTGATAGTAAATTATATACAATGGCGTTTAATATATTGATAAACAGATGTTTGATGTTTTAGATGGTAAATGTTATTAACAAAGTGTTTAAAAAAATGGAATAAAATCATTATCGACATCATTTTTTTGTTGATAAATTATTTATCTTCGTTGTTTAAATTAAAATAAAAAGTGATGCGAAATATAATTTTGGCAATTTTAATAATTACTTCAACATTTGCTTTTTCTCAAGAAGAAAATACAGAAAAAAGTTTAAATGAAAACGATAAAAGCATAGCCACAGGAATGGCTTTAGCTTGGGTAAAGTATAATAATAATGAATATTATGCAGCACTTAGGACGTACAAAGATTTGTATAAAAAAGCACCAAATAATGCTCAATTAAATTTTAGAATTGGAATGTGTTTAGTGGAAATTGAACAAATGGATTCTGCAATTTTGCATCTTAAAAAAGCATTGGAAATAGATACAGCCGTTAATAGTAAAGCATATTATGCTTTGGGTAGGGCTTATCAATATAACGAAAACTTAAACGAAGCCATAGATAATTACTACATTTACAAAACAAAATTGTCGCCAAAAGAAAATGAACGCCATTTTGTTAATGTTTACCTTCGTCAGTGCTTAACAGCAAAAAATTTGATGGCAAACCCTGTAAATGTGAAAGTTAATAATTTAGGCAAAAATATAAACTCAATATTTGTAGATGCATCGCCATCAATTACAGCAGACGGACAAACACTAATATACACATCACGCCGTAAAGAAAATGTAGGTGGAAAAATTGATATAGCAAACGAAGATTATTACGACGATGTTTATGTAGCAAAATATAATAGCGAAACAAAAACTTGGAATAAATCTGAAAATATTGGAAGCCCTATAAATACGGAATTTCACGATGCTAATTTGAGTATATCTCCCGATGGAAATCAAATTTTTATATATAAAAATCAACTTAATGAAACCAAATCGGGCGATATTTATGTCTCAACAAAAAAATCTGATGATACTTGGGGAAAACCAAAATCAATAGACGACGAAAATGTAAATTCTACTTATTTTGAAAGCTCAGCATCAATTACATCAGACGGAAATACATTGTATTTTGTTAGTGAAAGAGAACGAGGAGGTTATGGTAGGGGCGATATTTATAAGTCAACCAGAATTGGAAGAACATGGGGACCTTTAGTTAATTTAGGACCAATTATTAATACAGTAGATGATGAAATTGGAGTTTACATTCATCCAGATGGGAAAACATTATTTTTTAGCTCTAATGGACATAACACAATGGGAATGCACGACATATTTATGTCAACACTAAACGAAAAAGGCATTTGGAGCGAACCTATAAATTTGGGTTATCCTATAAACACTACAAAAGACGAAATTCACTTTGTTTTAACGACCGACAAAAAAAACGCATACATTTCTAGCGATAGAAAAGGTGTGTTTGGAAAAACAGATATTTTTCAAATAGATATGTCGTATTATTTTAAAACAAATGAAAATATTGACGAAAAAACAGCAAAATCAATTATGGCAACACCTCTTTGCATAATAAAAGGAACCGTAATAGATTCAAAAACAAGCGAGCCAATAAAAACTAACGTAATGATTTTAGACATAGAAACAGGAAAAACAACTATAGCTAATACCGATGAAAAAGGCGAATATTTTGCAACAATACCAGCAGATAAAAGATACGAGCTTTCAGCTAAAAGCAAGGGTTACAAGCCTTTGAAAATTAAAATAAAACTTCCAAAAGAAGAAGGTGAAACCCCAACAGTAGTAAAACACTTACTTTTAGATAAAGAATAAAATTAAGCCTGATTTATTCAGGCTTTTTTATGTTCAAACAAAGTTAAAATATGAATATTACCTTTTTAGGACCAGCTTACCCATACAGAGGCGGAATAGCCGCCCTTAATAATAGATTAGCTCAAGAATTAATTTTTGAAGGACATAATGTGAAAATTGAAACATTCACATTGCAATATCCAAATTTTTTGTTTCCAGGTAAAACTCAATTTTCTGAAGATGCCAAGCCAAAAAATTTAAACATAACACGGTCAGTAAACTCAATAAACCCAATAAACTGGAAAATAGTTGGAAATAAAATAAAAAAAGATGCTCCTGATATTCTAATAGTTCGCTATTGGATGCCATTTGTAGCACCATCTTTAGGAACAATTTCAAGAATTGTAAGGAGAAATAACAAAACTAAAATTATTGCAATTGTCGATAATTTTATACCTCATGAAAAACGATTTGCAGATAAAGAACTGTCAAAATATTTTTCAAAATCGGTAGATGCGTTTATTACAATGTCTAAATCAGTTTTTAAAGAAATAGAAGATGTAAGTGTAGATAAACCAATAAAATATACACCACACCCTATCTATGATATTTATGGCGATACTTTAAATAAAAATATTGCCAAAAAAAGTCTTTCATTATTGCCAGAATTTAATTATATTTTGTTTTTTGGATTAATTAGAGATTATAAAGGATTAGACCTGCTTTTACAGGCTATGGCAACCCAAGAATTAAGGAAAACTAACATTAAACTAATTATTGCCGGAGAATTTTATTCAAACAGAGAAAAATATGAAAAAATAATAAAAGAAAATAAAATAGAAGAAAACGTAATATTATTTCCAAAATTTATTCCAGATAACGAAGTTAACATATATTTTTCAGCAGCAGATATAGTAGTTCAGCCATACAAAACTGCAACACAAAGTGGTGTAACGCAAATAGCTTATCACTTTAACAAACCAATGATAGTAACAAACGTAGGCGGTTTGCCCGAAATAGTTCCGAACAAAAAATGCGGGTATGTTGTAGAACAAAAACCTGCTGAAATAAGCAATGCAATTATAGACTTTTATGAAAATAACAGACAAGAAGAATTTAAACCATTTATAGAATTAGAAAAAGAAAAATATGAATGGCAAAAACTAACAGAAACAATTTTTAATATCTTTGACGAATTAAAAAAATAAAAAATGATTAAAGAACGAATATATAAAACAATTGAAGTAAAACGGAATATAGCCGAAAATAAGGAATTTGAAAATAAAATTAAAGCAGTAGCACAACAAATTGTTGATTGTTATAAAAATGAAGGAAAAGTATTATTCTGTGGAAATGGCGGAAGTGCCGCCGATGCACAACATTTAGCCGCAGAACTTTCTGGCAGATATTATTTCGACAGACCATCACTTTATGCCGAAGCAATTCACACAAACAGCTCTTACATTACTGCCGTTGCAAACGACTACTCTTTTAACGATATTTATTCACGATACATCGACGGAGCCGGTAAAAAAGGAGACGTACTAATAGCAATATCAACATCGGGCAACTCCGAAAATATTATAAAAGCCATTGTTTCCGCAAAAAATAAAGGTATGATAACAATAGCTTTAACAGGAAATACTGGTGGCAAAATGAAAGAAATTTCAGACTATTTATTAAATGTCCCTTGTGTTGATACCCCAATAATTCAAGAATCGCACATTATGATAGGACATATAATTTGTGAAATTGTTGAAAAAGCCATGTTTAAGTAATAATTAACTATATTTAAGTAATAATTAGCTATGGTTATAGCCTTTAAATATGTGTTAATAAAAAATATAAGTAAAAAATTAATTTTTAGACGAAAATTAATTAACTTGCCTAAAATTTTAATAAAAAAATATGAAAATCACAACTCTTAAACTATTATTTACAGTGTTGTTAATGGCATCATTCTTTTCTTGCGAAAAAACTGAAGACCCAACACCTACAAATGAACTTATGGAAGGCGTTTGGAAATTAGATAAAATTACCGATGAAAATGCTGTAGATATTACTGATACTGTAACAAGCTTCTTCCCTGTATTTTTACACATGGACGACGCAAACTCAGTTAACTCAACTGCAGGACCATTATTTATGTACTTAGTTTATGGAAAAGGTAACTTTATAAATGTATCGAGTAAATTTGATGAGATTTTTAAATACACAGACATTCAACTATCAGAAGGAGAGTGGTTTATTGATAAAAATAAGGTTGTAGATAATTTTACATTAGAATTTAAAATGAGATTTCCAACAATGGAAACAGTTAATGAAGTTTTTCAAATTTTTAACATAGACCCTCCAGAAATTGTTGCCGATGCTATTGATATTATTGTGTACCATAAATTTAAATTTGTAAGAGTAGATGTTGACGACCAAGACCCAGACCACATGACTTGGAAAGTTACCAGCGATGTTGTTGCAAATTATTATACAAAAAACCAATATGGAGAGCCTGTAGTTTATATAGGAATTAGCCCAACTGCATTTCAAAAATGTACAGTTACTTGGAGCAGACAATTAAAATCAATAAACCAATTAGTTGAAGAAGCCGCAAGCATAAAATAAATAAATTTAAAATAACAATAAAAAAGAGGATAAAACATCCTCTTTTTTTATTTAAAATAGTTAAAAAAATACCATAAATGTTTTATTATGTTTATATTTTATAGTTTCTTTAATAAAGGTGGTACATGGTTTAAAACTTTAATTTATCAGTCATAATACCAAAACGCAACACATCAATCTGATGGTTAAAACTAATGTTATAATAATCCATTCCGTGGTAATAACTAATAAACAGCCCAATATCTTCTAAGAATTTAGGGTGATAGTAAAATATAAAATTTAAATTTAGTCTGTTAATTGAAGTGCTTTCCCAACTGTTTAATTTACCAAACATCCATATAGTTTCCCCATTAATAGAAATAGTAGCATGGCGTAACTTAGTATCAATATTTTTATTAAAAAGTTTAAATATTGAAAAGACATTGTGCCAACGAAACGTACTGTAAATTCCTGCAAGTTCATCAGAAGACCAGCTTTGCGGATGCACTTCAAGCGATGATTTGTAAAACTGAAAAGCATTGAATCTTTTATTGAAATTTGTTTTTGTAATTCCTGCTTCAAAAAAGTTAGTTGAAAAATCACCCGATTTTGTGTTAATGTCGCCATTCTCCATGAAGAAATTGTCTTCCTGTCCGTTTGAATGATGTGCTATTCGACTAAAAAGACTTATATTTTTGTATTTTCCTTTTTCTATTAAACTATAGTAAAGTGTTAATTGAGGAATATAACTTGGCGATCGAACAGGGTACGACTCCTCTTGGTACATTCTAATAATAACTTGTGGAGTAATAA
>DYMG01000086.1 GCA_020721655.1 Paludibacter propionicigenes
AGAATAAAATTTCTAAAACTTGAAGGTAAACCCGATGTTTGGGAAGAAATTTTTATTATCAATAATTTAACTTTATAAACTTTCAACTTTATAACTTTTTAGACTTACCTCTTAAATTATTAGAGGTAAGTATAAAAAAAAATTTGGAAGAAAAATAACGGAGATAAATTTAATGCAAAAAACATCTTTAACATTATGTAAATCAAGGAAAAATAATTAAATAACCTCTCTATAGTGTAGCAAGCAAAAAATAAAAAAACCAGATAAAACCATTGTAAACAATGGAATTGTTGTGGCAAGTTCCGTTACAAAACTACTTCCGATTGGCTAAATTATGTTTTAACTTCTATACCAAACGAATCGGGAACAGTTTTACCAACAATTGGACTAATGGTTAAATTTTAAAATATGGTATAATATCAGTTTAAGAAATATATTTCTGCATCATTTCGCTAAATAAATCTTTTTTTCTTCTAGATATTGAAACTATTGAATCGTCTTTCATTTCAATATGTCCACCATCTTTAAGGATATATTTTTTTACATAGTCGAGATTTATAAGATGTGAGTTATGAGTGCGAAAAAAGTTGTAATGTGATAGTAATTCTTCAAATTCTTTTAAATTTTTTGAAACTAAAAGCATATTCTTATTAACAAGAAAAACTTTTGAATAGCTACCCTCCCCTTCAAATCTAACTATTTTATTAATTTCAACATATTCTATTCCTTCTGTTGTTGCTATCGATATTTTTTTATTGGAATTAATTTTAATATTATTTAAAAGTACTTGGTATTTTTCGTGAGAATTATCTGTTTTCCCTAATCTTTTTTCTGCTTTATTTACTGCATCAATAAGTTCATCAATATCTACGGGTTTAAGAATGTAGTCTATTGCACTGTATTTAAATGCTTTAATTGCCCAATTATTGTATGCTGTAATAAAAATTATTTCGAAATTCCTTTCCGGAAGCATTTCTAACAAATCGAAGCCTGTGCTTCGTGGCATTTCAATATCTAAAAAAACAATATCTGGTTTTTTTTCTAATATTAGTTCTCGTCCTGAAAATGCAGAATTTGCTTTTCCTACTACTGATACTGTTGAACAATATTCGTTTATTATTAGTTCTATTGAATATACAGCATCAATTTCATCATCAATAATTACGGCTGTTAACATTTAAATTTGGGTTTAAAATGCTAATTTACAACATTTTTATTAAAAAACAATATTTTTTAATAAATTTCACCTTTAGCCGATAATAATGTATTTTTCATTAAAGAAACAATAGTCATTGGACCAACACCACCGGGTACTGGAGTTATATACGAGCATTTTGGTGCTACTTCGTCAAATTTAACGTCGCCTTTAAGTTTCCACCCAGATTTTGTGGTTTCTGATTTTACTCTTGTAATACCAACATCTATAACTGTTGCACCATCTTTAACCATATCGGCTGTAACGTATTCTGGTATGCCTAATGCTGCAATTAAAATATCGGCTTGTTTTGTTATTTCTTTTAAGTTTTCGGTCTGGCTATGGCAAAGTGTTACTGTTGAGTTTGCATATTTTTGTTTTTGCGACATTAGTATGCTCATTGGTTTGCCAACTATGTTGCTTCTGCCTAAAACTACGCAGTGTTTACCTTGTGTATTTATATTGTATCGTTTAAGAAGCTCCATTATACCTGCAGGTGTTGCCGAAACAAATGATGGCAAGCCTATTACAAGTCGCCCTACGTTTATTGGGTGAAATCCATCAACATCTTTTTCAGGGGCTATTGCTTGTATTATTTTATTTTCATTGATGTGTTTTGGAAGTGGTAGTTGAACTATGTATCCATCAATATTAGAATCGTTGTTTAATTTTTCTATTGATTTTAGTAGCTCTGTTTCTAAAATATTTTCGTTAAAACGCAATAATGTTGATGCAAATCCAACTTCTTCGCACGATTTAACTTTACTGTTAACGTAAGTTTCGCTTGCACCATCGTTACCTACTAAAATAGCTGCTAAATGTGGTCTTTTTCCGCCTTTAGACACAATTTCTTCAACTTCTTTTGCTATTTCAAGTTTTATTTCTGCCGAAATTTTTTTCCCATCAATTAACTCCATTTCCAAGTTTTTTTAAATTATTTTTCGATTTATTTTTACCTTTTTGGGACATTTCTCATCATTTTTTTCAAATCTTGCCCTCCACCCGAAAGCATTTTCATCATTTTTCTGGTTTCGTCGAATTGTTTTATTAATTTGTTTACTTCTGGAATATTGGTTCCACTTCCTGATGCTATTCTTTTTCTTCTACTTCCGTTTATTATGGTTGGATTGCTTCTTTCTTCAGGTGTCATTGATTGGATTATTGCTTCAATTCCTTTAAATGCATTATCGTCTATATCAACATTTTTAAGAGCTTTACCAACTCCGGGAATCATACTTGCTAAGTCTTTAAGATTACCCATTTTTTTAATTTGGTTTATTTGCGATAAAAAATCGTTAAAATCGAACTGATTTTTTGCTATGCGTTTTTGTAATTTTCTGGCTTCTTCCTCATCGTACTGTTCCTGTGCTTTTTCAACAAGTGAAACTATGTCGCCCATTCCAAGTATTCTGTCTGCCATACGTTCTGGGTAAAAAATGTCTAAAGCATCCATTTTTTCGCCCATACCAACAAATTTTATTGGTTTGTTTACAACCGAACGTATTGAAAGTGCAGCCCCACCTCTTGTATCTCCATCTAATTTGGTAAGTACAACTCCATCAAAATCTAATCTGTCATTAAATTCTTTTGCAGTATTTACGGCATCTTGACCTGTCATTGAGTCAACAACAAATAGAATTTCTGAAGGATTTATGGCATCTTTTATTGCCTTTATTTCAGTCATCATTTGTTCGTCAACAGCCAAACGACCTGCCGTATCTATAATTATAACGTCTTTACCTTCTTGTTTTGCTTGTTTTATTCCATTTTTAGCCAAACCAACAGGGTCTTTGCTTCCATCTTCGGTATAAACCGGCACACCAACTTGTTCGCCTAAGATTTTTAGTTGCTCAATAGCTGCCGGACGATAAACGTCGCAAGCTATAAGCATTGGGTGTTTTCCCTTTTTTGTTTTTAAATATGTTGCTAATTTTCCTGTAAAAGTTGTTTTTCCGGAACCTTGTAAACCTGCAATTAAAATAATTGTTGGCGATTGTTTTAAATTAATTTCGTGTTTTGTTCCACCCATTAATTCGGCTAACTCGTCGTGTACTATTTTGGTCATCATTTGACCTGGGTTTACCGATTTTATAACATCTTGACCTAAAGCCTTTTCTTTAACTTTTGCGGTAAAATCTTTTGCTATTTTGTAGTTAACATCGGCATCTAAAAGTGCACGGCGAATATCTTTTAGGGTTTCGGCAACATTAATATCTGTAATTCTACCCTGTCCTTTTAATAATTTAAACGATTTTTCTAATCTGTCTGATAAATTTTCGAACATATTTTATTGTTTGATTTTATTGCAAAAATAGTTTTTTTATCTTAATTTTTCGTAAAGTTTTTTATTGCTATTTAATTATTTTTTTGTGATAAATTAAGTTAGTGTCTGAAAGTAAATTTTTGTGAAAAATATTTATAAAATCTTGTAGTTGAAGTTCTGGGTGAATTACTGCACTTTCCCAATAATCGTTGCCACCAAAACTGTTAATTCTATTATTATTTGAGTAAATATTTTTGTTTGTTTTTGCTTTAAACATATTATATCTATTGTCTGATAATAAAAAATCGTTCCCGGCTGTAACTACCCAAAAATCGGCATTCTTAGCTTTGGCAAATACAGTTTCAATACTTAGTGGAACACTACCTTTTGAATTGTTATAAGAGAATATGTATTGAGCATTTGCATCGTTAAAAAGACGAACCAAATAGCTTTCCGAACCTGCAACATACCATGTTCCGTTTATTGCGTATCCGTTAAAAACTGCAGGTTTGTTTTTTGATGTTTTTGCAATTTTTTGCAATTCAATGTATTTTTTTTCTATGTTGTTAAAATAATTTTCTGCAATTTTTTCTTTGTTAAAAAACACGGAAATAAATTTTATCCATTCAGCCCTACCTAAAGGTGATTCTTCTTGCCAATCGAATGAAAAAATTACGGGTATTTGTTGTTCAATAAGTTTCTTGTAATTTTCATTTAATTTATCCCAACCTGTTGTAAAAATTGCATCAAAATTTTGTGTAATACATTTTTCTATATTCAAATTTTGGTCGTTTCCGAGTTCTATTATTTGTTCTTTGTTAATTTTATCGATAATAGTGTTATTATACAAAAAACTTAAAGTGCTTACAGCTTTTATTCGGTCTAAAAGTCCCAACTCTTGAAACATATTAATTTGAGTTGATGATAATTGTGCAATGTTTTCAAGTTTTTTTGTGCTTATATAAAATTTATTTTCTTTGTTTTGTTTTAACAACGATGTGTCGCTTACTATAATATATTCGTAAAAAATTTGGTCGTTTTTCCACGGATTGTAAACTGTAATTTTTTTATAGTTTTTATAATAATAAACCGAAAATCCTTTTGCGTATTTAATTTGCATTTTCGCTAAAACAGTTGTGTCGCTATCAATTGATAGTATTTTTGTTTTCAGTTTGTAATTTTCTGAACAAGATATTAGTAATAACGCTATTAACAGTATTGCAAGGTATTTCATAGTAATATATTTGTTGTTTTTTAGTAGCTAAATTAAAAGTCCACAAATTTAATGAATAATATGTATCTTAGTAAAAATTAAAAAAAAAATTACGCACAAAACAAGTTGTTGTTGTTTAATAAATTTTATAAATTTGCACGCATTTTAATTTGCCCCCATAGTTCAAGGGATAGAACAAGAGTTTCCTAAACTCTAGATACAAGTTCGAGTCTTGTTGAGGGTACTACAAACTTAAGCATTGATAATTCAGAAAATAAACTTAATTTTAAGCAAATTAAGCAAGTTGATAACAATTCGATATAAAATTAAAAAATCCAATTAAATATAAAACCTACAATTAAAATTCCTGTTGCTACAATTCCAACAAATGTTGCTATCAAAGGCATTTTTAAAACTTTTTTGAGAATAATAACTTCAGGAAGTGATAATCCGATTGTGGACATCATAAATGCTAATGCCGTTCCAAGCGGAACTCCTTTTTCAATTAATACGCTGACAATCGGTATTATACCTGCTGCGTTTGAATACAATGGAACTCCAATCAAAACCGACAAAGGAACTGAATACCAATTTGCTTTGTCCATGATTGAAACCATAAAATTTTCGGGAACAAATCCGTGCATTCCTGCACCAATTCCAACTCCAATTACTATATAAATCCAAACTTTGCCTACAATTTCTTTTACTGCTGTATATCCAAAGTTTATGCGGTTTTCAATGGTCAATTTCTCTTCGGCTTGGTCGTTTTTCCCAAATCGGGTTTTGTAAACCCAATCGGCAACCCACTTTTCAAGTTTTAATGTGCCGATTAACCAACCTGAAAAAATTGCAATTATTAATCCGGTTGAAATGTAAATCGCTGTAACTTTCCAACCAAACATTCCAAAAAGCAAAATTACTGCAACTTCGTTTATCATTGGGGCTGCAATTAAAAACGAAAATGTAACGCCCAAAGGGACACCGCTTTCCACAAAACCCAGAAACAATGGAATTGCTGAACATGAACAAAAAGGTGTTACAATTCCCAGCAAACTTGCCAAAATATTTCCTGAGAATAACGATTTTCCTTCCAATGCTTTACGTGTGCGTTCCGGTGTAAAGTAGGTGCGAATGATACCAACAAAGAAAATTATTAAAGCAAGTAACAATAAAACCTTTGGAACTTCAAAAATAAAAAAACGTAAACTTTCCGTTAAATGATTTCCTTTTTCCATCTTGAAAACCACATCAATCAGAAAATCTGTAATTGGTTGCAAAAAGTGATAAATTAAAAACCACAAAGGCAATAATGTCAATATAATTTGAAAATTTTTTAATTTGAAAATTTGAAAATTCATTTTGTTAATTTGAGAATGTGTTAATTTGAAAATTGTATTTATTTGAAAATTGTTTTCATTTTCAAATTGAAGTATTTCCTTTTAAAATAAAATGCCAAATTTACCAAAGCGAGCATAACAGGAACTTCAACCAAAGGGCCAACAACGGCTGCAAGTGCTTCGCCTGAGTGCATTCCGAATATTGCTACGGCTACGGCAATTGCCAATTCAAAATTGTTACTTGCTGCGGTAAACGATAAAGTTACAGATTGTTCGTAAGTTGCACCAACTTTTTTACTCATAAAGAAAGAAACAACAAACTGAATTATAAAGTAAATTAATAAAGGTATTGCAATCAACAAAACATCAAGCGGTATTTTTACAATATATTCGCCTTTTAAAGAAAACATTACAACAATCGTAAATAGCAATGCTATCAATGTAATCGGGCTTATTTTTGGGATAAATTTGGTGTGATACCAAGTCTTGTCTTTTACTCGGATTAAAATAAAACGAGTTAAAAAACCTGCAATAAAAGGTATTCCAAGATAAATAAATACGCTTTCGGCGATTTGCCAAATAGTAATATTTTCTACAATTGAATTTGTAGGAATACCAAACCAAGCGGGTAAAATTGCTACAAAAAAGTAGGCATAAACCGAGAAAAATATTACCTGAAAAATTGAATTAAAAGCTACTAAACCTGCTGCATATTGCGAATCGCCTTTGGCTAAATCGTTCCAAACTATCACCATTGCAATACAACGAGCCAAACCTATCATTACAATTCCGTAAAAATATGGCAAATTTGCGTTGTCTTGTCCGGGAAATAATTTGAAAAACACAACTGCAAGGACAAACATCAAAATAGGTCCAACAATCCAATTTTGAACCAATGATAAACCTAAAACTTTCCAATTTTTGAAAACGTCTCCAAGTTCTTCGTATTTTACTTTTGCAAGCGGCGGAAACATAATTAGTATTAAACCGATTGCAATAGGAATATTCGTTGTGCTTTCTGGTGTTGGTTTCAGGCTGTCCCAAAATTTAGCGATTTCGGGAAATAACCAACCCGAAAAAATACCGATAAACATTGCAAGGAAAATCCACAATGTCAAATATCTGTATAGAAAATTAAGTCGTTTATTCATAATTTGTTAATTTGAAAATGTCAAATAGTTTCATTTTAAAATTGTTTTCATTTTCAAATTTTTAAATTCTGATAAAAATTTGTAAAATCATGTTTTATTTCATCACGTATTCTGCGAAATTCAGACAAAATAAAGTCTTCTGTTCCAGTAACTTCTGCTGGGTCTTCAAAACCTATATGTTGTCGGTGTTTTACTTTTCCAGTAAAAACAGGGCAACTTTCTTTTGCACCATCGCAAACGGTAATTACGTAGTCAAATTCTTGGTCTATATATTCATCTACCGATTTTGTTTTGTTTTTACTCAAATCTATACCCAACTCATTCATTACCTGAATAGCTTTTGGGTGAACTTTCTCACTTGGATTTGTTCCGGCAGAATAAACTTCCAATTTATCATCAAAAGATTTCAAAAAACCTTCTGCCATTTGACTACGGCAACTATTGCCTGTACAAAGAATTAGTATTTTCATTTTAAAATCATCTGTATATAAAAAATATAAACATAATACAAACCGACTAAAATAAAGATAATTGCAACTATACGATTAAACCATTTTTGAAAAACTTGTATTTTTTTGTAAAAATTCCCTATACTCGAAACACTGAAAGCCAACAAATAAGCTATTATTATTACAGGCAAACCTGTTGCAATTGCAAATATTATAGGCAAATATAAACCTGTTGAACTTGAAATTGTCATTGGAATTAACATTCCAAAATATAAAACTCCGCTGTATGGACAAAAAGCTAAAGCAAATACAATTCCAAGTAGTAAAGCACTTAGCCTACTTCCTTTTTTAGATTTAATTTGCATTTTTTCTGTTAGTTTGCCAAACGAAGGAAATTTAATTCTGATAATGTCCAACATCAAAATACCAATGATTATAAGCAATGGTCCTAAAAAATTTTCTCCGCTTGAAGAAAATAATTTTGAAATTTCAAATTTACTTGCACCGAAAAAAAGTATTAAACCAATTAAAGTATAACTAATTGCTCTTCCAAGTGTATAAATTAAACCGTTTACAAAAATTTTCTTTTTGTTTTCTATGTCCTTACTAATGTATGCAACAGCAGTAATATTTGTAGCCAAGGGACAAGGACTAATAGCTGTCATTAGTCCCAAAATAAAAGCATAAATAATTGGCGTTTGTGTATTTTCTAAAATACTTTGCAAGAATTCCATAATTTTAATTTGAAAATTTATCAATTTGAAAAGCAATATTGAGATTTTCAAATTTTCAAATTGTTTAATTACCTAATTGTTTTTTTATTTCTGCGTTTAGCAACTCTTTGTATTTTTTCGGATTGTTTTTCGCATATTGAAATGCAGTATTCGTAAAATCGGTCTTTGTTCCGTCTGCTTTTATAATAAGCAAAGTAGAAAAAGCAACTTGATACTTTTCAACAAGTGCTTTATTTTCTTCTTCGTCAATGTTATAAGAAGCAAATTTTATTGTTCCGTTGTCTATTTTGGTTTTATAACTTTCTTCCAATAATGCTCTTGCATTGTTTTCTACTGCGTTGCAAGTTACACAACGATCTGTAGAGTGGAAATAATAAACCAAAAGTTTTCCGGTTGAAGTTTTTTTTGTTTTTGTTTGTGCCTGACTGCAAGACAAAAACATTGAGCTAAATAGCACTATTAGAAATAAACTAATTACTTTTTGCATACGATTTTAACTATTAAATTATTATTAAACATTTAAGTATTTCATTAAATAATGAAACGAAAAATAAAAAAATTATTCTACAAATAATTCTTTAAAAAGCAATTTTGCAATTTGCCAATTTTCTTTGTTAAGACAATATTTAATATAAGGAAGTTCGGTTGTTCCCTGAATTAAACCTGAGAATTTTAACTCTTTTAAGTGCAAAGAAAGTGCAGAACGGCTAATTGGCAAATCATCAATTAAATCGCCACTGTAACAGCAGGCATTCATTTTTGATAATTTTTCTAAAATAAAGACTCGTGCAGGGTGGCTCATTGCTTTTGCAAAATTTGCAAGTTGAATTTGCTTATCGGAATATTTAATCTCGTTATCCATTTTCAAATTAAGAAATTGCTTTTTCAATAAAATTTACAATTTCGGTTTTTGATGGAACTCTACCGCTAAAAACAACTTTTTCATTTACAACTAATGCAGGTGTCATCATAACTCCGTAAGCCATAATTTGTGTGATGTCTTCAACTTTTTGTATATCAGCGTCAAAATTACTTTCTTTGACTACTTCGGTTGTAACTTTTTCAAGCGTTTTACATTTCGCACAACCTGTCCCTAGTATTTTTAAATTTATTTTCATACATTTATGTTATTAAATTTATTATTTTAATATTTCACGAATATATGAAATGATTTTTTATCGACAAACTATTTTATCATTAATTTTTCGTAAAAATTATCAAAAATTTATTAATTCGTTGATTTATATGTTAATGCTTTTTTTTCAATGCTTATTCAATTCTAATGTTTTTTAATTTACTCATTTTCAAATTTATTTTCCAAAAGTTTTTCTTTAAACTCCGACCGGAACGTATAAGCAAAAATTAGCATTACTGCCCTTGTATCCACCTTACGATAGTGAGAATACTCAAAATTAATATCGGAAACAGTGGTTTCGGTGGATTGTGTGTTAAAAATGTCGGTTACGGTCAAAGCCAAACGCCCCTGACCTTTTAAGATTTTTTGCTGAAACC
>DYMG01000087.1 GCA_020721655.1 Paludibacter propionicigenes
CAATCATAATTTTTTCGGATAAATTTTAAATGGTTTTTTATGCGTTTAGTTTTTGGTTGTTTTTTGAAAGTTTTTTGGGAAACTTTATTTTTTTAATATCCTCATTCATTATCTTAATCTGTAAAGTGCTAATTTTTGTTTCAATTAATACCAATTTTACTTTCAATATAGTCCAATTTCAACTTTGTCTTATTGGACTATTTTCAAGTATTATCGGCATTAGCTCTCGATTAAAATCGGGACAAGCTATTGTAAATACAATTGGTATAAACTATTAGCTTATTCAATTATTGTTCAGTTTCTGTAATAATTAGTTTTATATAAAAAACAAGAAAATTATTGGAATTAAAATACCAATAGCAACCAAAATCCCGCCTCTACCTTTTATACCATATTTACCTTTGTTTAAAAACATACCTGTAATTGCAAGCAAAAACAAGGCTACTGCAAAAATATCAGAGAAAATTGTCCACCAAATATTTGGATTATAATGCAATTTATTAACCTCATAGAATATAGGTCTTCTTGTCATTGAATCGTAATAACCAATACCTGTAGTAACATCTAAAATTAAAGAGCCCCCATTATAAAATATTTTCAAAATATTTGATTGTGGGAAGTAAAAACTTTTAAAATTTTCTTCGTCAATATACTTAGACAATATTTCTTTTGCTTTTATTTCGTCTATTTTTTGAGTTATTGGCGCTATTTTTATATTATTATGGCTAATAATGTAATTTGGATTCCAATCTTCTATATGATTAATTGCTATTCCTGAGATTGCATAAATTATTGTCATTCCAACGAAAAAATACCCAAATTCTCTGTGTATCCACCTATTAATTTTACTAAATTTCATTACGTTTTTTTTGAAAAAAAAGGGACTTTAAAAAAGTCCCTTTATTATGTCTTGTTTAAAATTTTTATTTTTGAGTTGAACTTCCTACTCTATGCATAGCACATCTAAAGCCTAAATCTTCTTTACTTTGCATTTCGTCTAAAAACCTTCTAGAACCAGGGCTATTCCAATATGCTCTATCTCTCCATCCACCACCTTTATAAACTTTTGCTCTATTATCTGTCATAGATTGCATATCCATTTTTCCTCTATACGATTTTATACCTCCATTATCATATTTTTCAGGAAATTTATATTCTGTACCAGCTCCACCTTCTTCATACATTCTGTTTGAATTTTTCACGCTTTTATTTCCATCTTCAGCATTATATTCAGTACTAGATTCAACATCTCCGTCTAAATAGTTTTTATTATCGGCTGTATTATAATTTCTTCTGTTAAAAGCTTCTTCATCGTTAACTTCTCTCCATTGAATGTGTCCAAGTGTGTCTTTTTCAGCAATTAAACCTTCTTCATCTTTAACTTGAGTTAAGTAATCGTTACCTCTAAAACCTCTAAATTCGTCAAAATCTTCTAAAGTCATTGTTCTATAAACGTCCATAACCCACTCGTTAACGTTACCAGCCATTGCGTATAAACCATAGTCGTTTGGCCAATAAGCAAATACAGGAGATGTTATGTCTGCTTTATCATTTAAAGCTCCTGCCATACCCATATAATCTCCTCTACCTCTTACCATATTTCCTCTAATTTGACCAACATCTTCTTGTGCAAATCCACTTCTATCGTCAACTCTAATATAATGACCATTCCAAGGATAAATTCTTTTATGATAAACTCGTTCTTGTGCATACATATTTCCAATATATGCTAGTGCAGCAAATTCCCATTCGGCTTCGGTTGGGAGTCTGTATTTTGGCAACAAAATACCATCTTCCATTCTAACTTTACGTTCAGGGTTATTTGGATTATAATCTGGTATTAATTGTCTAACAGCACCGTCGTATTGTCCTGCTAAGTAAGATTCTGTGTTAAAGTTTTCCTCTTCGCTTTGTTCAGTATCCCAATAGAAAAAGCCTTCTCTAACCATAATCATTTCGTTTACGCGGTCTGTTCTCCATTTACAAAAATCTTCTGCTTGTTTCCAGTTTACGCCAACAACAGGGTATTCTTGATATGCTGGGTGTCTAAAGTAAAGTTCAACATAAGGTTCCATATAAGCTAATTTACTTCTCCAAACTAATGTGTCTGGCAATGCTTGGTGGTAAACTTCAGGGTACGATAAATAAACTCTTTGCAACCAATACAAGTATTCCCTATAATCTACATTTCGTACCTCATACATATCCATATAGAATGAAGAAACTGTAATTCTTCGTGGAACGTTATTCCAATCGTAAAGAACGTCTTGTTCAACAGCTCCCATAGAGAATGTTCCACCTTCAATAAATACTAAACCTGGACCGGTTTCTTGTTCATCGTAAAAAACATATTCAAAACCTCCATTTTCAGAATCGTTATAACTCCAACCTGTTGAGTTTGATACTGTTTTCTCGCAAGAGGTAAATAATGCTACCCCTATTATTGATAAAAATATTAAATTAAGTCCGTACTTCATCTTTAATTTATTTATATTATTTTTTTTAAAACTAAAACGATGGACAACTTATTGCCCTAAATTTAACTTTTTTCTGACTACATGGGAAAGTATAACCAATTGATATTTCGTGTGCTCCTAATGTTTGATTTCTAAGCTTAGATACTGTTAAGTCGTAGCTATATGCTACTCTAAATTTAGCCTGAATAAATCCTATAATCATAGCAAATGAATCGTAGTGAAATTTAAAGTTTTGACGCAGCCAAAACCCAGCTACTATTGATTTTCTGCTAAAATAAACTCCATAATTAAATTGTTCAAAATCTCTTTGTCGTTGATATAAAACTTGTGGTGAAAGGTACATTTCGCCTTTTTTTGAACCCATTACATTTATTGGAATTTGTGTTCCATAGTTTACTGTTAACTTTCGGGGTAATACGGCATCGCTACTATTTCTGTACGATTCTGATGGTTGAGTTAAATGATGAACTGCTATTCCAAATGTATGGACTCTATTAAAAACTAAAAGCCCTGAAGAAAAATCGAAGTATCCTTTTTTTGTATCTGTATAAACTGAGGTTTCTCTTGTTGGGAAAATAGCACCATAAACAGGATGTAGCATATCTGGAAATATGTAATCCATATTAAGTGCTTTTTGAAAGTATGAAACTTGCAATCCTCCAACTATTGATAAATTTCTGTTTACATTAACTGTATAGGTGTACATTGTATTAATGCTTGTAGTTTTTACTGCTCCATCAGCTTGTATATCTTGATATATTTGTGCTCCCATACCTATGTTTAAGAAGTTTACTCTTTGGTCGTAAGACGCAGCATAAGTTACGTAAGTTTGCCCTAATTTAGGCCACTGATTCCTATAATTGAGCTGTGCTCTGCCACATTTTTCATTGCCTGCAAAAGCTGGATTTAAATATAGCTTATTGGCATAGAATTGGGTAAACATAGGATCTTGAGCATTAGCAATATTTTTTGCGAACACTATAATAACTAATAATAGTAATATTCTTTTAGCCATGTTTTATAATATTAACCCCATAAAAGTACAATTAATCTAAACTATTTTTTAAGTGTACCATATACAATCTACAATTAAACTACAATAATAATATAAATTATTAATAATTAAAAATTATTTCCTTTAAATTTGTATTACAACGTCAAAATTATTTTTAACAATTATTAACTCTATTAAAAAACATCACTAATAAAACACATTATGTTGTGTTTTATTTTAAGCTTTATCAAATAATATTACTTTAACAATAATATTTTATTAGTTTCGTTATCAAAATTGTATTTTTACGTAAATTTTATAGTCTAATGAAAAACATTTTAGTAATATTAGTATCTTTTATTTTTTTCGCAGTTAGTTATTCGCAAAGCATTAAAGATTCTTTAGTATGGCAAAAACCTATTCAAATTTCTTCAGAAAATTTAAATTATTTTTTAAATTTCAAAAATGGTATTTATGTTTCTAATGGAGATATTGTTCCTGAATACCAAAAATTAATTAAAATTCCTTTAAACTCTGAAGTATCAAATATTTTATTTAGCGAAATTAAGTATTTAGATTTAACCGATGAAGAAAAAAATATAGTAAAAAACATTGCTTTTTCTAAAATAAATTTAGATTATTCGACAGAAACAGCCTCTAATGAGAAATTTATTAGTTTACGCATTAATTCAATAATTAAAGATGAGAATAATGCTCTAAAAAAACTATCATCTTTCAAAATTAATTACACATTAACAACATTGTCTCAAAAAAACATAAAAACTAACATATATGCCGACAATTCGGTATTGGCAAATGGTAATTGGTTAAAAATTGGTGTTACAAGCGATGGGGTTTATAAGTTAAATTACGATGAGTTAGCAAGTTATGGAGTTGCAAACGAAAACGGGTCTAAAGTTTTTACAAATTTAAATTCTGTTTTGCCAGAATTATTTACTTCGGTTACTTCAGACGACTTAAAAGAAATTGCAGTAGAAATAAATAAAGGTAGCGATGGTGTTTTTAATTCTGGCGATTATATTTTATTTTATGCAAAAAGTCCTAATTCATGGACTCCTGATTATTCAAATAATAGATTTTATCACAAGCTACATAATTATACATCAACAAATTATTATTTTATAACTGCAGGAGAACCAAAAATAATAGAAACCCAAAACTCGCTACTAGAAACAAATATAACACACGATATTTCAACTTTTAACGATTATCAATTCCATGAAATAGAAACAGAAAGCGTATTAAAATCAGGTAAATTATTATTAGGGGAACATTTTATCCCAACTTTTAACAACTATAATATAACATTTACTTTTCCAAATATAGATTTAGCCTCTCAAGTTTCTGTTTATGGATACTTAGTTGGGAAATCGTATCAAAATACAAATTTCAAAATTGTTTCAGGAAGTCAATCAAAAACAGTTTCTGTACC
Organism: Paludibacter propionicigenes; assembly: GCA_020721655.1. Classification (GTDB taxonomy): domain Bacteria; phylum Bacteroidota; class Bacteroidia; order Bacteroidales; family JAFGXI01; genus DYMG01. The sequence continues at coordinate 4,925 of DYMG01000087.1, forward strand.
TGTAATAACCACTACAGGATATACTTTTGCAACAAAAGCAAAATTAGATTGGATGTTTAATGCAACTAATAGCAACATTCCTATAGATATAACTTTTAACCACTCATCGCTCGATTTAACCGGCGAAGGCTGGTTAGATTATATTGAGGTAAACGCAATGCGTAAATTAATATTTACTAATAATTTTATTCAGTTTAGAAATTTAAGCATTGTTGACACAAATAGCATTACTAAATTTAATATTACTAACACAAGTAATGAAAACAAAATTTGGAATATTACCGATGTTTATAACATTAAAAACATACAATATAACATTAACGGTAGTAATTGTGATTTTGTTGATAATTCCGACTCATTGAAAGAGTACATAATATTTAATAAAAACTACTTATCTCCAGCAAGTTTCACAGCCATATCAAACCAAAATTTGCACAATTTAGGTAATTACGATATGATAATAATTTCGCATCCAAATTTTAATTCAGACGCTAATACTTTAGTCAAAATACACGAAACAGAAGACAATATGTTGGTAAAAGTTTTAAACCCAACAGAAATTTACAACGAATTTTCATCAGGAAAACCAGATATATCGGCAATTAGAAACTTTATAAAGATGCTTTACGATAAATCGAGCCAACAATACCCTAAATACGTACTTCTTTACGGAGATGGTTCTTGCGACAACAGAACATCTATAAGTTCAGGAAATACAAACTATATTTTAACATACCAAAGCGAAGAATCTTTAACATCAACAAATTCTTATGTTTCTGACGATTTTTTCGCAATTTTAGATAATAATGAAAATCTCGTTAATGGCTTACTCGATATTGGAATTGGCAGATTTCCTGTAAAAAATGCTTCAGAATCTACGGGTATCTTAAATAAAATTCAACAATATTACAAAAACACATCGTTCGGAGATTGGAGAAACAAAATATGTCTTATAGCCGACGACGAAGACGGAAATACACACATAAAAGATGCCGACTCTCTAAGTTCAATTATTAAAAATTTACAACCAGTTTATAACGTTAATAAAATTTATCTTGATGCTTACGAACAAACATCAACACCATCAGGAGAAAGGTATCCTGATGTAAATAAGGCGTTTAGTAATGCTATGGAACAAGGTGCATTAATTGTAAATTACACCGGACACGGAAATGAACTTTATTTAGCCCACGAAAGAATTTTATCGATAAATGAAATAAATTCTTGGAAAAATTTTAAAAAACTACCTTTATTTATTACAGCAACTTGCGAATTTAGTCGTTGGGACGATTTTTCAAGAACAACAGCAGGTGAATACATATTTTTAAACCCTCTTGGAGGTGGAATTGGAATGCTTACAACCACTAGACTTGTATATGCCTACCAAAATTTCTTATTAAATAATGCTTTTTATTTACACACTTTTGGAAACAAAAATTACAGGTTAGGTGATATGATGAGAATTACAAAAAACAATGCCGGTTCATCGATAAATAAAAGAAATTTTAGTCTTTTAGGCGACCCTGCAATTAAATTACCTTATGCCGACTACAATGTTATTACAACCAAAATAAATAATAGCCCACTACCTAATGTAGATACACTTAAAGCTCTATCAAAAATTGAAATTGAAGGAGAAATTATAAATTCAACAAAAACGTTATCAAACTACAATGGAATTGTTTATCCAACTATTTACGACAAAAGCAAAAAAATAACAACCTTAGGAAATGGAGGTGCAATACCTTATGAGTTCGACATTCAAAACAATATAATTTTCAAAGGAAAAGCAACTGTTACTAATGGTAAATTCAAATTTTCATTTATTGTTCCAAAAGATATTGCATATAATTACGGGAAAGGTAAAATTAGTTACTACGCAGCAAACGACATATACGACGCAAGTGGTTACAATGCCGACATTACAATTGGAGGTACAAACAACTCTGCTCAATTAGATAATAAAGGTCCGGAAATAGACTTGTTTTTAAACGATGATAAATTTATTTTCGGAGGTTTAACAAACGAAACCCCTATTTTATTATCAAAATTATTTGACGAAAGCGGAATAAATACAGTAGGAAACGGTATAGGGCACGACATATCTGCTATTATAGATAAAAATACCGCAAATAGTATAAATTTAAACGAATTTTACGAATCGGAAACAGATAACTACCAAAAAGGTAATGTAAATTACCAATTATCAAAACTTACAACAGGAAACCATAGCCTTAGTGTTAAAGCTTGGGACGTTTACAACAATTCGTCTGAAGAATATATAGAATTTATTGTTGCAGAAACGGCAAACTTAGCAATAGACCACATACTAAATTATCCAAATCCATTTACAACAAACACAACATTTTATTTTAATCACAATCAACCAAACACTAACTTAAAAGTATTGATAAATATTTTCACAATTACAGGTAAATTAGTAAAATCTTTAGAAAGCACAATGTTTACAACTGGTAATTTAAGTAACCCAATAAATTGGGACGGATTAGATGAATTTGGCGATCAATTAGCAAAAGGGGTTTATATATACAAATTATCTGTTAAAAATGAAAACGACCAAACAGTTGAGAAAATTGAAAAATTAGTAATTTTAAAGTAATACCGAAAGCATATTGGTATAAAATACTAAAACATTTAAATTCTGTTAAAAAAATAAACTATACAATAATTTTTATTATAATTAGTTATATTTGCTAACTCTTAAAAAAGTAATATTTTATGTATAACAAAATTTTATCGCTACTACTAATAATAATATTTATTAATAATAATGCTTTTTCACAATCATCATCTATAATAGGACAAAACGAAGAATATAATGTAATAACAACAGCAGTACCTTTTCTTTCAATTTCATCAGACTCAAGATCAGGAGCAATGGGAGATGCAGGTGTAGCAACAACTCCAGATATAAACTCTATACAATACAATGCTGCCAAATATGCATTTATAGAAAATGAATTTGGAGTATCTATATCTTACGTTCCTTGGCTAAGAAACCTCGTAAATGATATAAACCTTTTACACGTAGGTGGTTTTAAAAAACTTGGAGAACAACAAACTATAAGTGCTTCATTGTTATATTTTTCATTAGGAAGTATAACATTTACAGATAATTTTGGAAGTGAAATTATGAACTATACACCAAATGAATTTCAACTTAAAGCTGCATACTCTCGATTATTAACAAACGATTTATCATTAAGTGTTTCTTTGGGTTATGTGTACTCTAACCTTTCTGGAAGTATTGGAAATGAATATACAACTTACGGAAATGCAGCCACCGCAGACATTGGATTTTTCTACAAAAAACCTTTGGAAGTTTCAGGTAAAAACACAACAATAAACTTAGGATTAAGTATTTTAAACATAGGCAACAAAATTTCTTACAGTAAAAATAACAATGTGAGGTCCTTTTTGCCAACAACATTTAAACTTGGTTCGTCTTGGGCAATAAATTTAGACGATTACAACACATTTATGTTTACTGGCGAAATTAGCAAATTATTAGTACCCACCCCCCCAATTTATTACGAAACAGATGCTGTTACTCCTACTGGAGATACCATTTTCGCAGGAGAAAAAGTTATTAAATATGGCAAAAATTCTGACGAAACATCGGTAGGTTCAGCAATTTTAACATCGTGGTACGACGCACCGGGAACTCTTCAAGAAGATGGCACAAGAAGCGTTTTAAAAGAAGAAATAAAAGAATTTACTTGGAGTATTGGTGGTGAATATTGGTACTCAAAACAATTTGCACTAAGAGCAGGTTACTTTCACGAAAGTATGATGAAAGGAAATCGCCAATTCTATACAATTGGATTAGGTCTTAAGCTTAATACTTTTGGAATTGATTTTTCTTATCTAATTGCAAAAAAGAATAACCCTTTAGAAAATACTTTACGTTTCTCTCTTTTATTCGATTTTAGCAGTAAAAAACCTGTAAAAACTAATTAAATACTCTAATGAGTTTAAGAATTGGTCAAGGTTATGATGTTCACATACTAAAAGAAGGACATTCTCTAATATTAGGATGTGTAAATATTAATCATTACAAAGGAACAATAGCCCATTCTGATGGCGATGTTTTAATTCATGCAATTATAGACGCTCTATTAGGTGCAGCAAATTTAGGCGATATAGGTAAAATTTTCCCAGATACTGATGATAAATTCAAAAATATTGATAGTAAAATATTATTGTCGGAAACAGCAATTTTAATTAGAAATAACAATTTTGAAATTAATAATATTGATTCAACAATTGTTTTGCAAAAACCTAAAATAGCTGAATTTATTCCAAAAATGAAAACGGAACTTGCAAAAGCACTTTCAATAGAAATTTCGCGAATAAGTATTAAAGTAACAACTACCGAAAAGCTTGGTTTCGAAGGTCGTGAAGAAGGTATTTCAGCTCAAGCTATATGCCTAATTTTTGAAAAATAGAAAAATCTTATGACAATTGTTGTTAGAAAAATTATACTTCACACTAAAAAAAACTGGCAAATGAAGAGTTGTTCTTTACCTGCCAGTTATTTTTTGTGGTCTGCAATGAAATAATTTATACTTTTTCAGTCCACTTTTTTTATGTGTTATTCAATTGTTAATTTTCTGATAATTATATTATTATCGGAAATTATTCTAACAAAATATAAACCTTTAGATAAATTAGTTAAATTAAAATTAGTTGAATTATTTTCCTCATTGTTATAAGAAACAATGTTTCCTTTTGAGTCTATAATTTGAATTGTTGAGTTATTG
>DYMG01000088.1 GCA_020721655.1 Paludibacter propionicigenes
AAAACATCTATTTGGTTATCAGAATTTACTTGTTTTATTAATTTGCCTTGCATATCGTATATTCCTATTGTTACAGCATCGCCTTTATCTAACATTGCATATTCTACTGTTATATAGTCTTTTGCTGGATTAGGATAAATATTAATTAAAGGCTCTAAACCATTGTGTTTTCCGAAAAAGGGTTTAATTCTTTCTATTTTTGCAGTTTTATTTGTGTTTGGTTGTGGCAGTATTACTTTTTCGGTAAAATTAGCTATTTCGGCATTTTCTAATAAATTCCAAGCAGTAGTTTGCAAAACAGAATTACTATCGGCAGCCAAGTTGTTTAAGAAATTCAAATTTTGTTCAACTATAACTTTGTACATAGTATCGCTGTTTTCTTTTATTTGCATTATTATGTTTTGTAAACTAACAAAATTATCTATTTCGTCTTGGTCGTCGTTGTTATATTGGTATTTTGTTGAGGATAAGTTCGATAATTCGTTTCTTGCCTCGTTTAATTTGTTTTGTTTTATAATTAACGATACCAAAGTGTAGCGATTTGCTAATTCGTTTCTTGTTTTTAGAAATTCTATTACACTATCTGTTTTTTCGTTTATTGTATCTAATAATGCTTCTTGTATAGCATTTCTAATTAACATTTGGCGAGAATGTTTTTTATTAGCAATAGCAAGTTCTTTTTGCTCTCTAATGTTTTTACCCTTTTGGTTTTGCAAAACTATGTATTTAAGGGTTTCGTTTATATTGCTATTTTCGAGTTCGGCTTTTGCTTTTTCGGGCAATGGCGATATTTCTACAAGAGTGTTTGCTTTTACAAAGTCTTGTTCTACATTACTGTTTAAGTATTCGGTAGCCACTTGGTCGCTAATATACCCTTTGCTTTGTTTTATTTTATTGCTTAGTTCGGTAAAAGTATTGTTGGTAGCTGTTTCGGTTTGGCTAAGCAATATACCTGTGTTTCCGTTATCTACCAAAGTTTTTAAGTCGTTTTCTTCGGTACTTATTTGGGCATCGAGTGTTTCAACAGTAGCTTTTGTAGCTAACATACTAAAGCCTCCAACAAAGCCTCCTCCTCCTGTGCTAATATGTGATGGACAGGCTTCCAATTCATTGTAAATAACGAATTTTGTAACAGGAATCACATTAATCGAATAGCTTAAAATTTGAGCAATAGCAGTATTGTGTTGGTAATAATTGTATTGCGGAATTTTTAAGCTCGAAACTATGGTGCCATCAACAAAAAAGTCGCGTTCTGGTGTTGTTCCCAAATGGTCGAAAGTATTACCGGCAAGCTCGGTAGTTGTGGTACTATTGTTTCCCTGGTCTTTACGCATATTGCCATCAACAATAGCCATTGCATAGTTGTAGTTAGTGTAATTGTTGCAATGGAATTGGAGACCTACAAACCCAGTATAATATGGGTCTCCATAAACGAAATTACTATTTTTGTTATAAGCTACAGTAGCCGAAGAGTTGGCTTGGCGAGTATAGGCATTAAAAGAGTTTTTGTAAATTTCGTTAGCCGCCGAACCTGATCGGTTAACATATACACCAACATCGGAAACGCTATTACCATTAAATATATTTTCCTCTACAGTGTAGTTGGTACTATTATAAAAATATACAGAGTAAAGAGAAACATAATTAGTAAAAGGAGAACCGGCATTAAAAGTGTTTTTTGTAATAGTAGCGGTATTTGTAGCACCAAGAATACTAATATCGCGTACATTATTATTAAAAATACATTCGTTTATTTTTACAGCAGAAGCAGTACTTGCTGTTGAATAAACTCCGAAACTTAAATTATTAAACTCTGTATAATCGCGTTCATTTACGGGGCATTCTTCGCCGTATTGTGTTATTATTTTGCATCTGTAATTTACTTCGGCAGTCGAAGAGTTTAAATATATAGCTTTACCTAAATTACCGGAACTCCAATTTTGGTTTGTATTTTTAAAGGTGTTTCCATTTAATTTTAAATTACCTCCATTATTATATGCATAAATAAATGAGTTCATCCAGTTGTGTCCATTATTTAACTCTGCTTTATTAATTTCGAAGTTACAATTGGTAAAATAAGTTTTATTTAACAAAGAGTATGTTCCGGGGTTTGTCCAAGCATCTAATTTTACACTTAAATAGTTGTTGTAGAAATTAGCCCCTGTAGCTTGTATTATACCACCATTAAATGAGGTTATTGCATAATTTGCATTTTCAATTGTGGCACCACTTAAATATACCAACCCTTTATTATTTTGAGAATCGTATTGCGATTTTGTGGGGTCGCCTTGAACTTCTATACCGTACCACATTTCGTCGCAATTATTTGTTATTGTGCCATTTATTATTCTTAGTTTCCCATTTGGTTGTACAATTATTTTTGAGCCCTTATTCATAATTACTTCTGAGTTTACTGTTAGAGTATAACCGCTATTAATTATTATATTATTGGGGATTTGGTGTACCGTATTCCATGTTTGATTAGACGATATTATAATATCTTGATTAGCAGAAAACGAAATATTATCAAGTGCTATATCATTATATGCAGATACTCCTTTATTAGCAATAAATCTTATTTTATTTACATTACCCGAAAGATATAATTTTACTTCATTCCAATTTGGATTAGAGAAAGTTTCATCTACATACCAATAATCATCAATCCAATTTATACCTCCATCATAACTTATTTGAAGTTCTAACCTGCTTCCTTGGTGACCCCACCCAGCAGAATTATATTTATGAAACCAAAAACTAAGTTCATAACTACATTTATTAAAATATATTAAAGGGCTTTCTATAATTGTTGTTTGATTTACAAAAGGATCTTCAACAGATGCATCTGCATAAATATAGTAATTACCATCTTGTGCAGAACTTGGACCTGTATTTTCAGTCTCAGTTTCACCAGTATTTCTATACCAATCAAAATCATCTGCTTGACTTTGTATCCAACCATCAAATGAATTTTCAAAACTTGAGGTGTTATCATTAATAATCCATGATGAGGCATGAATATCTAAAGGTCCTCTACTTTGGTCATTATCATTGCCATCTTCTTCATTTGGCGAATTTAATGGACAAGTCGATGGTTTTAATCCTATTCCCCAATTAAAATATCCATCATTATCTAAATCATTACAATTGATATTATCACTGCTATATAATAAGCTAGAAATATCTCCTGTAATTTTATAAATATAGGATGGTAATGAAGTGAAAAACAGATATTTAAAACTATTATCAGAATCTTTCAAAATCCAATATGGCATTCCTAAATAGGTGCTATTTTCAGCAATATAATCACCCCATAAATTATCATTTAATTTTATAATATCATATCCAATTAATGATGTTTCATGATTAGTACCAGCGTATGGGCTATATATACCCGCAATAACAAGTGGACCGTTATTTATTAAGGCTAATTTAATTAAATCCTCATTTCTAGGAACACTTGAATAATTATTTATTGAAATTGTTTCTGAAGGATTTGTACATGAATTTGCACAAGGTAATGGAACTCCCTCAAATGGAAAACAATCTTCTGTTAAAATATAATTATCTCTAATTTTATTCAAAGCAGCAGTTGGAGATGCACCATTAATACCCACATTTCCACATGGGGAAATCATATTTTGTTCAGATAAATCATAATCTATATGTTGATTATAAAATAAATTAACATAAGACTCTACTGCAGCTACAGTGCCAAATGCAACACAAGTTCCAGTTGATCTATATTCTCCTATCGAATCTAAACAATCCGTTTCACTATAGCATTGCCATTCATTATTTAGCCAACATCCACTTTGGCATCTAGGTGGAGTAACCCAACCACACCCATTATTATCATAATACAAAGAATTACTCATATTTGCATCGTGTTTTGTTCTCCAATCAAAATATTCAACTAAATTGCTTGAAGATTTAACATAATTATCCATTTCTGATTTTACCCCAAAAATACCTTCTGAGTAAAATTCAAAACCGTAAGATTTATAACCAACACCAAATGATTTTTCTCTGTTATTGAAAAACATATCAGATAGGTTTGTTTTAGAAGCTTTCCATAATAATTTGTTTTTTTCTAAATAATTATTTATTTTATCAATTTTTTTTGTGTCTGATTGTCTTTTACCAACTCTTTGCAAAGAATCAGCATTTTGAACAAAATAGCTTCTATAACGTAAATTACTAATTGTAACTTTTGCATAAAATAATTGAATCTCAATAGAAGTAGGACTGAAATTATTTAAATAATTTGCCTCATCAGAAACACCACTAAAATTAAAAAATTTATTTGTATCTAGCATTGTATATGATTCAAATAAAAGGACTCTTGAATTATTTATAGAATCGTTTAAAATTATCCTTATCAAAGATGAGTCTGTGTTTAATGTTGCTATTCCTGAGATGTTAGCTCCATATATAATTTCACCTGAAAATGGATAAATAACACTACTTTTTATAAATGTTTGATTTATTTTAATTTCTTTGTCAAAATTTTGACAAAATAATCCCAAAAAATAGAAGTTTAGGATTATTACTAATTTTATTTTCATGATATTTATTTTTTAAAAACTTATTTAATCGTATTAATTCACATTGCATATAAATAAGTTTAGAGCGGAGAGCCTCTACAACTCCCTCTCTCTCTCTCTCTCTCTCTACAAATACTGGGGTTTTATAATAATTAGCCATAATTGTAAATATATAAATACAAATATAATAAAATATTATCAAAAAAACAATAGCATTCGTCTAAAATTATTTACAAAAAATATTATTCATTAAAAACAAAAAAGAGCCTTAAAAATTTAAGGCTCTTAGGTAAAATTAATATTTGTAAACATTAAACCCAAATTAAGTATTAAAAAACTAACTCATAAGTTTCATTAAGTAGGCACATTTTTCGTATTCCTCAGTTTTTATATAGCTATCAATAAGCTGTTTTATAAATTTTATATTTTTAAAATATGGGTGTTCCTCATTAAAATCTATTTCATTTTCAATTGTTAGGTCAAAATAAGTGTCATAATCCATTATTGCAATTAGTTCTTCCGAGTAACTGGCTAATTGTATGTTTTCTTTTAAGTGTGTTAACTCTTCAATTAGTTGTAGTTGTTCACTTATAGTTTTGTAATTTTCCGAAATAATTTCTTCATTCTCTTTAAGTTGAACGTATGCTTTCTCGAAATCGTCTTTTGAAATTTCCGATTTGTTTTCGTTCGACTTGTCTATTTTATAAAGAAGCATATTTGCTTTCTTTTTTATATCGTCAATTTTTTTAAGCAAGCTATTTTTGTTCATTGTTATTTGTATTTTATACAGCAAAGATACATCTAAAATACAAGGCTTTTTTAAAATTATGGCATATACAATAAACAATTTTTTTAATGATTATAATTATGTGATTAAAAATAATTGGCTTAAAATTTAGTTGATTAATAGTTGTTTTTGGAAGATTAATTTGTAATTTGGATTATAGAAAATGCACCCATGTAAATTGTTGGTATTTAGCAACATACATTTTTTTGAAAATTTATTGAAAATAATAGTCTATTTTTTTTGAATGTTACAAAAAACAATTTATTTTTGCAACGCTTTTTAGCAAAGGGTTCTTGTCTCATGGTGTAATGGTAACACACCTGGTTTTGGTCCAGGCATTCTAGGTTCGAATCCTAGTGAGACAACAATTAAACGCAAAAACCTCTTAATTATCAACTAATTAAGAGGTTTTTTGTTTTTTAAATTTTGTAAATTATTATAAAATTATAAATTTGTAAAAAATAAATTATGGCAAGATTTAGTAAATGGATAGGCGGAGGATTGGGCTTTGCATTAGGCGGTCCAATTGGTGCTCTTTTTGGCTTTGCAATAGGAAGTGTAATAGATAACGTTACTATAAAACGATTACCCGGAGGCGTTGAAACACAAGCCGATTTTACGCTTAGTTTACTTGCCCTTATTGCCGTAGTTTTAAAAGCCGATGGGAAGGTTTCAAAATCGGAATTAAATTTTGTGAAAAAATTTTTAGTGCAAAACTTTGGCGAACAAAATTCTTTAGAATTATTACAACTACTTAAAAATATTCTCGATAAAGATATTAATGTTGACGATATAACCAACGACATTAAACTCCACATGAAATATGAAGGTCGCCACCAATTAGTGCATTTTTTAATTGGATTGGCTTATGCCGATGGTCAATTTCATATTGCTGAACGCGAAGTAATTGAAAGAATTTGTGCTTTATTAGGTATTACTCCAAACGATAAAAAATCGTTGTTTGCGATGTTTGCAAAAGATGTTGATAGCTCTTACGAAATACTTGGCATCGATAAAAATGCTACAGCCGAAGATGTTAAAAAAGCTTACCGAAAAATGGCAATGCAACACCACCCCGATAAGGTTTCGCATTTAGGCGACGATGTTAAAGAAAAAGCTAAAGAAAAATTTCAGACAATACAAGATGCTTACGAAACCATAAAAAAAGAAAAAGGCTTTGTTTAAAAGCCTTTTTTTGTTATATTAACCAAATCGGTATTACCACGAACCACCGGCACCGCCACCGCCGCCCATTCCACCGCCAAAGCCGCCAAAGCCACCGCTTCCGGAAGAAAATCCGCCAAAGCCACCGCTTGAACTTCTGCCCATAGCAGACCCCATTAAAAGCCAAGGAACTGCAGAGCCTAAGCCACCGCCACCAATACTCGTGTGGTTATTATTGCCTTTTCTGCCAGCAAAAATAATAGTTATTAAAATAATTATAAAAACAATAAATATAAACCATGGAGCCTCATCAGCATTGTTTTTATCTAAATATTCTTTTCCTGTAAATTCGCCTTTAGTTAGCGATGTAATTGTGTTTATCGCTTTATCAATTCCGGCAGTATAATTTCCTTTTTTAAATTCTGGAATTACCTCATTATCAATTATTTTTTTTGAAATTGCATCTGTAACAAATTGTTCAACACCATAACCTGTAGCAATAAAAACTTCGCCTTTACTGTCGTCTGTTTTTGGTTTTATTAAAATTACAAATCCATTATCTTTTCCTTTTGCACCTGGTTTCCAACTTTCCAATAATCGTGTTGCATAATCGTCTTTTTCATAGCCGTACATTTCTGGTGTTATGGCTACAACTATTTGAACTGATGTTTCTTTATCTAAAGCAATTAATTTGTTGTTCAAATACTCTTTGTCTTCTGGCGAGAAAAAATTTATGTTGTCGTAAACAAGCGAATTTGGAGCAGGAAGCTCAAACAAAGGTTTATCTTGAGCAATAGTTATTGTACTTATAAATATTGCCGATGTAAATGTTAAAATTTTTTTAAGAATATTCATTTTATTTGTTTTATAATAAACCTATTTTACATTGAAATACTGTTACTTAATTCGTTTTTATCGTCAGTTTTATATGGGAAATGTTCTTTAAGCTTTTGTCCGGCTAATAAAATTCCTTCTTTAAGCCCAAGTGCAAAATTATTTTGCTTAAAATGCGATAAAACTAAATCTCTTACATTGTCCCAAAAATCGGCAGGTACCTTATTATTTATTCCAACATCGCCTAAAATTGCAAATTTACGTTGGTTTATGGCTAAGTAAAACATTACGCCGTTGCGTTCTTTGGTTTTGTGCATTTTAAGTAGTGCAAAAGCATCTGTTGCACAGTCTAATACATCTTTGTTGCATTTTTTGTCTAAATGAACTCGTATTTCTCCAGATGTGTTAAGCTCTGCTTCTGCAATTGCAGATTCTATAAGCAGTTTTTCTTCAATAGAAAAAAAATCTTTTGGATTTATCATTTTATATAAATTTATGAAAACAAAAAAGCTTTAAATTAGTCTTTTACAACTTAATTTAAAGCTAATATTTTACTTTAAAATTCAACTTCTGGTGCTTTATCGGCTCCTTCTGATGCACTAAAGTATTCTTTTGTGTTGAAACCAAACATTCCTGCAAAAATATTGCTTGGGAATTTTCTTATAGAAACATTATAAATTTTGGCAGTTTCGTTAAATCTTCTTCTTTCTGTTGCAATTCTGTTTTCTGTGCCTTCTAATTGCGATTGTAATTCAAGAAAATTCTGATTTGCTTTTAAATCGGGATATTTTTCAACCACAACCATAAGTTTAGATAAAGCCGAACTTAAGCCATCTTGAGCTGCCATAAATTTTTGCATACTTGCAGCGTCCATATTGTTGGCATTAATGTTAACACCTGTAGCTTTAGAGCGAGCATTAATTACTTCTGTTAATGTGCTTTTTTCGTGTTCGGCATAACCTTTTACGGTTTTCACTAAATTAGGAATCAAATCTGCCCTTCGTTGATAAACATTTTCTACCTGTGCCCAAGCTGTTGTTACACCCTCTTCTTTTGTTACCATTCCATTATAAGTGCCTTTTATCCACATAAATGTGATAATTAAAAGTAAGCCTATAACTATTAAAATAATGTAGCTTTTTTTCATTTTATGTTTTTTTAAATTTAAGCTACGAAGTTATAAAATAAACTTAATTATACAACATACTATTTTCCTAAAGTTAGTTAATTTATGTTGTAACAATTTAATAATTAGCAAGTTGATGTTTTTAAGATTTTTTATTTTTTTCAATTTTAGCAACTCACTTGTTTTGTATATCTTTATAAATTGTTAAAAATTAAAAAATGACAAATAGAATTTGCAGACTATTTAATATACAATATCCTATAATTCAAGGAGGTATGATTTGGTGTAGTGGATGGGAACTTGCATCGGCGGTTAGTAATTCCGGAGGTTTAGGATTGATTGGAGCCGGTTCAATGTATCCTGAAATTTTGAGGGAACATATACGCAAAACAAAATTAGCTACAAACAACCCTTTTGGTGTAAATATACCATTAATATATCCCGACACAGAAAAGCTGATAGAAATTATTATTGAAGAAGGTGTAAAAATAGTTTTTACATCTGCCGGAAATCCTAAAAAATGGACTAAACATTTGCAAGATAATGGTATAAAAGTAGCACACGTTATTGCCAATTCTAAACTTGTTGAAAAATGTGAAGATGCTGGTGTTAATGCAATTGTTGCAGAGGGTTTTGAAGCCGGTGGTCATAACGGCTTTGAAGAAACTACCACACTTACTCTAATACCAAAAGCCAGAGAATATACTACACTGCCTTTAATTGCAGCCGGCGGAATAGGAAACGGACGACAAATGCTTTCTGCTATGATTTTAGGTGCCGATGCGGTTCAAATTGGTTCTCGATTTGTTGCTTCAAACGAGGCTTCGGCTCATATAAATTTTAAAACAGAAGTTGTTAAAACTCAAGAAGGCGGTACATCATTAATGTTAAAAAAATTAATTCCTGTAAGGCTTATTAAAAACGAGTTTCAAAAAATTGTTGAAGATGCCGAAAATAAAGGTGCAAGCAAAGAAGAATTAGCCGAAATTTTAGGCAGAGGGCGTGCAAAACTTGGAATGTTTGAAGGCGATTTAGTAAACGGCGAATTAGAAATTGGACAAGTAGCATCAATAATTAACAAAATTAAACCTGTAAAAAATATTATTGATGATATTGTTTTAGAATATAAAGTTGCTCGTGAACAAGTTAAACATATAAAATACGATTTTTAAAATGTATTTAATGATTTGATAAACAAAGTGTTGG
>DYMG01000016.1:0-3197 GCA_020721655.1 Paludibacter propionicigenes
TAACATACTTATATTAGCTATTGAATATATATCCAATATATCTTAAATCATAATTCATTGATTTACAACACATTGACAAATGCGGTAATTTATCAACTTTATTAAGCTTCGCCACTTCAGTTACATTTAGCTGATTTACAAAAAAATTATTACACTGTTTCATCTGCACAAATTTATATTTTTTTAATGTATTCCAATGGTAAATCTATTAAAAGATTTAAATTAATTGAATCTATTTTTATTGCTACCTTTTTTTTGCCTCTAAATTCTACTAATATACCATCTATTCCTTTTAAATACCCTTTTATTATAAGCACTCTATCGCCAATAAGTAATTTTTCGTTATTTACTTCTATTTGTTTAAAATTTTCTACTATTTTCTTAATTTTTTCTATTTCGCAATTTTTAACTTCTATTGGTTTTTCGTTAAATTTAATAAACCTTACTACTCCCGATGTCGATACTACATTATAATAACACCTAATATCAATGTGTACAAATACATACGATGTAAATAAAGGTTCTTCTACTATTTTTTTTCTATCCGACCACTGTTTTACTGATTTTTTTAATGGTAAAAACGATTTAATTTGTTTTTGTTCTAAAAGCTTAAAAACTTTCTTTTCTTGCCTCGACATAGTGTAAGCTACATACCATTTTTGGTCTTTTTCTAATTTTGTATCTAAATCTAATAAATTCATAATAAATTTAAGCTTATTTATAAACTTTTAATACCAACAAATTTAATATTTTTTTTTATATATCCAAATTATCTAAAGGACTTTTTATTTTTTCCATTCCTCGAGTTGTTATGTGTGTATATATTTCGGTTGTTTTGCTGTTTTCGTGTCCTAAAAGACTCTGAATGTATCGCAAATCGGTTCCATTTTCTAATAAATGTGTTGCAAATGAGTGCCTTAAGGTGTGCATACTAACTTTTTTAGTTATTTTGGCTTTTATTAAAGCTTGTTTCAATATATTGTAAATACTTGTTGTTGAATACCTTTCACCTGACGCTCCTTCAAAAAGCCAATTTTTTGGTTCATATTCCTTGTAATATTTTCTGAGTAAAACTAAAAGTTTATCTGAAAGCAAAGTATAGCGGTCTTTTTTTCCCTTAGCTTGTTCTACTCTTATTTGTTTTCGGGCAGAGTCTATGTCTTTTACTTTTAAATTAACTACTTCGCTTATTCGCAAACCGCCTGAGTAAGCCACCATCAACAATGATTTATGTTTAATATTATCGACATTATTTAATATCGATATTATTTCTTCCTTGCTTAGTACTATTGGCAATGTTTTTTCTAATCGTGGTCTGTCAATGCTATAAACTTTTCGCATTTCGCCTTTTATCTTTTCGTAATAAAATTTAATTGCATTTATTGTCTGATTTTGGTACGATGTTGATACTTTTCTTTGGTTCACTAAATACCTCAAAAAATTTATTATCATCGCCTCATCAATATCATTTAAATCAAATCCTTTGTAGTAATTAATAAATTCTTCAAAGGCATTTTTATAAGTTTTTATAGTGTTTTCGCTATAACGAAGTTCTTGTAATTTTAAAATAAATTCTTGCGGACAACTTAAATATCCTTGTGCATTTTTTTGTAATGGTCTTTTTAGTTTTGTTTCTGTTGATGATGTATCTTCCTTAAAAGTATATTTTAAATTATATTTATTGGCAATTTCTATTATTTCTTGTTTAATTCTATCGGTTGACGGAACTGTCCACCATTTATTTTTGCTATCCCATACACTGTATGGAAATTTTCCTATAAGTATCGATATTTCGTTGCTGTAATTAAAAAGTAATTTTAACCTCCTTTGGTTTTCAACAATAATTATTTCGTCTTTTTGAATAGAAACATGCTCTTCATTAAGCTTATAATCAACCTGTTCGTGTATATTTAATTTTACAATTCTTGCATTAAAATAATCTCTTATTAAATCAATATTGCCATGGTAATTTGGTATTAGCCAGCATTTTTTATCTTTATTCCACTTCGAATATTTAAATAAAGTTATAAATTTTACATCGCTATCATTTTTTGGTAAACGTATAAATATCTGACGACCAATAACATCTATAAAAATATCTTTCCTTAAATTTTCTTTTGTTGATGTGTTTACAGCAGATATTTTTTGAATTTCCTCTACTTTTTCAAGTTTTTTTTCTGTTATATTTTCAATTATCAAAGGCTCTTTTTTTTCAACAATAATTTCATAACTTTTTTCAACTTGTTTTTCTACTTTAATTTCTACTATTTTACTCGGATATTCAATATCCGGGAAAAGCGATTTTAATTTATTGAAACTTCGTTTTGTATATGGAATATGCCAAGCCCTATTTGTTCTACTCCATTTACAGCCTTCAATCTGCCTTAATAAATAAGCAATTTCAACATTATACGGAAACTCAATTTTAATGCGAGTTTCGCCTCTATGAACTATTTTTGATGCCTTCATAAATTAATACTTGTATATATACTCCAATAATAAGAAATATATACAACTAATCCAAAAAAATCATTAAAAAAATTAATTTATGATGTACTTCATGCTAGGCGAGTTGCTTCAAACAATTAAACATAATTTTGTAATCAGAATAAAAAAGTGTACATTTGGATTGATTTGAAAGTTAAAGTGGTCGAATTTGACCACTTTGGAATAATCTGATTATGAGTAAAATAAGTACAATTGATATTTACAGATAATAACTGTTATTTTAACTAATTATATGCTATGGAGTATTTACACAAAGATTTAACAAACAACGTAATAAAAGCATTTTACAATGTATATAATAACTTGGGATACGGATTTTTAGAAAAAGTATATGAAAATTCAATGATAATTGAATTACAAAAAATGGGCTTACATTGCAAAAAACAACAATCAATAAAAGTTTATTATCAAGGTATCGAAGTTGGCGATTATTTTGCAGACATTATTGTTAACGATTTATTGATTATTGAGTTAAAAGCAGCCTCATCGATTATTCAAGAACATGAATTTCAACTCATCAATTATCTGAAAGCAACAAATATAGAAATTGGTCTACTTTTAAATTTTGGAGAAAAACCAGAAATTAAAAGAAAAATATTTACAAATAACATAAAAAATATAGATGTCTAATTACTCACTGTGTAAATCAGTAAAAATCTGTGTTATCTGCGTTCCATCAAACATTTAAA
>DYMG01000016.1:3297-36899 GCA_020721655.1 Paludibacter propionicigenes
TAAAAATCTGTGTTATCTGCGTTCCATCAAACATTTAAAAATATAAAAATGAAAAACATAGGCAAATATAATTCTTCACTGTGTAAATCAGTAAAAATCTGTGTTATCTGCGTTCCATCAAACATTTAAAAATATAAAAATGAAAACAACCGACATAAAAAACTTAAACGATTATTTTACAACAAATACATCTTTTGAATTATTGATGCAAAAACACATTAATAAAATTTTACTAATTTGCTCGAACTACGATGCTTTTATGCTTGAAGAAGACGGCAGAATTGACGAACAAATTTTTAACGAATACGTTGCCCTAAATCTGCGACACCCTCCATACATTGTTCAAGCTAAAAACATTACCGACGCTTTTAAATTATTGGAAGAAGAACAATTTGAGCTAATAATTACTATGCTTAATATTGGGAAAGACAGTGCTTTTACTTTAGCAAAAAAAATTAAAACCAAATACAACTCAATTCCAATTGTTGTTCTTACACATTTTTCAAAAGAAGTTTCTATTCAAATTCAAAATGAAGATTTAAGTGCAATAGATTATGTTTTTTCGTGGCTCGGAAATACCGAAATTTTGCTCGCTATTATTAAACTTATAGAAGATAAAATGAACGCCCAACACGACGTAAACGATGTTGGTGTTCAAACAATATTGCTTGTAGAAGATTCTATACGATTTTATTCGGCATACCTACCTAATATTTACAAAATAATATTCTCACAATCGGAAAAATTTATGACCGAAGGTGCAAACGCCCACCAGCAAATGGTTAAAATGAGAGGTCGCCCAAAAATTTTATTAGCCACTAATTACGAAGATGCAATAGCTATTTATAAAAAATACAAAGCTAATATGCTTGGCGTAATTTCCGACATAAACTATCCGAAAAACAAAATAAAAGACCCAAAAGCCGGTTTTCTACTTTTCGATTATATTAGAAAACAAGACAAAACAATTCCTTTTTTACTACAATCGTCGGACTTTAACAACTCTATAATAGCAAAAAATATTGGTGCCGATTTCATATATAAAAACACATCGAACCTAAACTACGAGCTAAAACAATACTTAATAAGCTCATTAGCATTTGGCTCATTCATTTTTAGAAACCCGAACACACAAACCGAAATTTGTGAAGCTAAAAATTTACGCGAATTCCAACACTGTATTGAAAAAATACCCGACAATGTTTTAGAATACTATGCAAAAAAACACAGCTTTTCTCGCTGGCTAAACGCTCGTGCACTATTTTCTATTGCTCGAATAATAAAACCCGTAAATATTTCCGATTTTAAATCGACACAAGAACTTAGAACTTACATTGTTGCTGTTATAAAAGCATACCGAACCACAAAAGGAAAAGGGATTATAGCTAAATTTAACAAAGAAAATTTCGACGAATTTTTCCTGTTCTCTCGAATAGGAAACGGCTCTATTGGCGGAAAAGCTCGCGGTTTGGCTTTTATCGACAATATTATTAAAAAACACAAACTTTTTTCTAAATACCAAAACACAATTATTTCTATCCCACGAACCATTGTTATTAGTACCGAAACTTTCGACGAGTTTATGGAAACCAACAAACTCTATAATATAGCCTTCAACGATAAATATTCCGACGAAGAAATACTTCAATTTTTTATTAATGCCAAATTACAAGACCACATAATCGACGACATTAAAGCCTTCATTCAAATGACAAAAAAACCTCTTGCAATAAGAAGTTCGAGTATGCTTGAAGACTCTCATTACCAACCTTTTGCAGGAGTTTACTCAACCTATATGGTACCAAATGCCGAAGACAAAAATATTTTCCTAACTCTCGTTAAAAACGCAATAAAAAGCGTTTACGCCTCTGTTTACTTTAAAAACAGCAAAGCCTATATGAAAACAACATCAAACTCTATTGATGAAGAAAAAATGGGCATAATTATTCAAGAAATTTGTGGCGAAAAACACGATAATTTATACTTCCCAACATTATCGGGAGTTGCACGCTCTGTTAACTTCTACCCTATTGAACCCGAAAAATATAACGATGGTGTTATAAACATTGCTTTTGGTTTAGGAAAAACTATTGTTGATGGCGGAACTTCCCTAAGATTTTCACCTAAACACCCTAAAAAAATTATTCAATTCTCATCGGCTAAAGAAACACTCAGAAATTCTCAAAAAGAATTCTTTGCTCTTACATACAACAACGACTACAAACCTTCTGTTGATGAAGGAGTTAACTTAAACAATCTTAATTTTAGAGAAATTATCGATAAAAATATTCTTAAATTCGTTTCCTCTACATACGACTATAACGACAACATAATTAGACATACCACAATTCACGAAGGAAAGCGAATTTTAACTTTCAATTACATACTAAACGCCACCGAATTTCCACTCCCCGAAATACTTAACGACCTGCTAAAAATATCGCAAAAAGAAATGAATAACCCAGTAGAAATTGAATTTGCTTGTAATTTAACCAACAATAATTTGCCTAATGTATTTAATGTACTTCAAATTAGACCTATAGTTGCCACAAACGACTCCGAAAAAATAAATCTAAAAAATACAGATTACACAAAATCGCTAATATATTCCAATAAAGCATTAGGAAACGGCAAAATAGAAAACACAAAACACATTGTTTATGTAAAACCATCAAAATTCGATGCTTCTAAAAGCAATTTATTAGTCGAATTAATTGAAAAAATAAACAACGACTTTATATCTAAAAAAATAAATTACGCCCTTATTGGACCGGGTAGATGGGGTTCTAGCGACCCTTGGTTAGGAATTCCTGTAAAATGGGCACAAATATCAAACGCAAGTTTAATTATCGAATCTGGCTTAGAAAATTTTAGAGTAGACCCAAGTCAAGGAACTCATTTTTTTCAAAATTTAACTTCATTTAGAGTAGGCTATTTTACAATTAACAATTACTTGAATGATGGCTACATCGATTTTAATTTCTTAGATGCAAAACCTGCTTATTTTGAAAATGAATACATAAAAATTGTGGAATTTGACGATAATATAAACATTTTAATAGACGGTAAACATAATATTGGAGTAGTAAAATACCCTATAAATAACATTCAAAAAAAACAAACTTTTTTCGAAGAATAATTTTTTGCATTTAAACTTTTTAAACAATAATTAGTCTAACCCGCAAAATTTGTATAATGACAAAAAAATCAATATTTTTATTAGTATTTATTATAGCAATAAATTCTTTTTCACAAGAAAAAAACCAACAGAACAAACAAAACAGCGAACGCCCTGCAATAGCAACAATTTCGGGAAAAGTTATAGATAAAGCAAATAATGAACCAGTAGAATTTGCAACCATTTCGGTAATATCAAAAAAAGAAAATAAAACTGTTAATGGATGCATAACTTCAAAAAATGGTGTTTTTGAAATTACTAAAGTAAAATTCGGAATGTACAAAATAGTTGTAAGTTTTATCGGTTATTCCGACATAACCATCGACAATATAAAACTAACTCCTGACAAAACAAATATTAACCTCGGAAAAATTGAACTGGAAAATAGTGCACAAACACTTAAAAGCATTGATGTTGTTGCCGAAAAAAATGTTTACGTTAGCAAAATAGACAAAAAAGTTTATAATGTCGATAAAAATATTGCCAGCGAAAGCTCTTCGTTGTTAGAAACAATGCAAAATATACCATCGGTAAATGTTGACCAAGACGGAAATGTTAGCCTAAGAGGAAACCCCAATGTGAAAGTTCTAATTGATGGTCGCCCATCGTCAATAATGGGAACAGACCTTCCTACAATTTTACAACAATTTCCAGCAAACTCAGTCGAAGAAATTGAAATTATTACAAACCCATCGGCAAAATACGACCCCGACGGAATGGCTGGTATAATAAATATTAAACTTAAAAAACAAAGCATTAAAGGTACAAACGGCTCGGTAATGCTTGCAGGTGCAACAAATAGCGAATACAACGGCTCGGTTACTCTAAACCACCAACAAGGAAAATTTAATGTTTTTGGAACATACAGCTACCGACACGGAAACAGCGAATTTTCAAAATTCTCTACTCGTAAAAATATTTTAACCGACACAACTTACTATTTAAAAGATTTCAAAATTGGCAATAAACTATCAAATTCTCAAATGATTAACGGCGGGTTAGATTTCTATATATCAGAAAAATCGACAATATCATATACCGGAGGATACAGTTTTAGTAACGGAAATGGAACCGAAAATATGGAATACGATTATATTACTCAAGATGCCATAATAAACTCTATAACAACCAGAAATAGTATTGAAACTTCAAAAAGAGGTAGTTTAGATAACTCATTATTATTTTCACAAAAATTTGGAAACCCTGGTCAAGAATTAACCGCAAACTTCACTTATGCAACATCTTTTCACAACGATTATGGTACTTATTCGCAAAACCTTTACGATGGAAATTACTCATTAGTAAGCGATACAACTTACAAACAATACGACCAATCTGAAGACAAACACCAAAACTACATTTTACAAACCGATTACACTCACCCTTTTGGCAAAAATTCTAAATTAGAAACCGGCTTTAAATCGGAAATGCAAAATATGTATAACGAATACATGTTACAAAATTCTGATTATCAGACAAATAATTTTATTACAGATTCAACATCAATAAACAATTTCAACTACATTCAAAAAATACACGGAGTTTACGGCATTTTATCGGGCAACATTAGCAAACTTAGCTTGCAAGGCGGTTTACGATACGAATATGCCGAAACAAATTTCGACATAGCAAAAACAACCGAAAATTACAAAAATACTTACCAAAGTTTCTTTCCAAGCTTACATTTATCTTACGCAATTAACGATTTAAGCGAATACCAACTAAGTTATAGCCGCAGAATTAACCGCCCATCGGTACACTCATTAAACCCATTTACCGATGCATCAGACCCCGAAAACATTAGAATTGGAAACCCTTATCTACAACCAGAATACATTAACTCTTTCGATTTGGGATACTCTAAACGTTTTGAAAAAATATCAATAATTTCATCAATATATTACAAAATGATAAATGGAGTAATTAAACGATACAAACAAGTTAATGCAGACGGAAACTCAATTATGACATTTATTAATTTAGACTCGGGAACCGACTATGGCGTTGAACTTGTTTTAGATTTAAAATACATAAAATGGCTCAGAATAAACGCAAGCGGAAACTTTTACCGAACAATTATTGAAGGCTCATCTAGCAATAATGACTTAAGCAACGATGCCTACGGAATATCAACAAAAATAATGTTAGATGGCAAATTACCTTCAAAAATTAGTGCTCAACTATCGGCTGCATACAACACTCCTGAAACAATACCTCAAGGAACCAAAGAATCTATGTTTTGGGCAGATTTTTCAATAAAAAAAGTAATTCTTAACGATAAAGGTAGCATAAGCCTTAGCCTTTCAGATATTTTTAACACAAGAAAATATCACATTATGCTTTCCGACTATAATTTTGAACAAGATGTACAATTTAAGCACGTATCTCGCATTTTAAAAATCTCTTTTAACTATAAATTTGGAAAAACACTTAACAACCAAAAACCTAAAAAAGAAAAACGACCCAACAACGGAGGTAACGAAGATATTGAAATGTAAAACTTATTTAAAAAACTTTAAAAATTTTAAGTAACTTTGTTAATATTATAAAACGTTTATTGTAAAAAATACGATTTCGACTTCGTTTTATTTGACTTTAAAAAAAACTTAAATTTTAATAATATGTGGGGTGCATTAGATAAATTAAATAAAGAATACAAAAACCTCAATTTGCAAGATGTGATTAACTATGATAAATTTTGTATAATTTCAATAGTGTGGCATTCTACAAAAATTGAAGGCTGTTCGCTAACCGAAACCGATACAAAAGTTTTATTAGAAAATGATATTACAGCAGCAGGCAAACCCCTTAAAGACCATTTAATGATTAAAGACCATTTTACTGCATTTCAATTTATTAAAGACCAAGCCAAAAAAAAACGCAAATTATCTGTTAAATTTATCCAAGAAATAGGCGAATTTGTAATGAAAAATACAGGTAGTTTTACAAGCACAATATTAGGTAATTTTGATACATCAAAAGGCGATTTACGTCTTGCACAAGTGTACGTCGATAAAAAATATTTCCCTGATTATAAACAAGTTCCTAACTTATTAGAACAATTATGTAAATCGGTAAACGAGAAAATTGATACTGTAAAAAATGAAGAAATATTGAAACTTGCCGCAGATATTCATTATAATTTCGTAAACATCCATCCATTTGGCGACGGAAACGGAAGAACATCGAGATTATTAATGAATTACATACAATTATATCACAACGAACCATTAATAAAAATTTTCACAGAAGATAGAACTAAATACATTGACACACTAAACGAAACTGAAGAAAAAGAAAATTTGGAAATATTTCGCGAATTTATTGGAAAACAACAAACTAAATTTTTAAAAACAGAAATTGAAAAACATAAAAAACTAAACAAAGACTTTACTTTAATGTTCTAATCTACTTTTAACCCAATATTAAGTTAGATGGAATTGAGCAATAGAAGATTTACAAAATAGAACTATTACTTTTATAAGCAAGCAGACTTAGATTTTGTTTTAAGCGTTTTACAAAGCCTTGAATTACAAAATTTTAACAGTTCCAACATTTTTTAATGCCAAATTGGGCTAAACTATTCTATTTTCCAAAATTATTTTAATACCTTTACTCCAAATTTCGTTTTTGAAAAATAACATATAAAAAAATAATTTATGTCAGTAAAAAGAGTTTACAATTTTGGAGACAAAAAAGCTGAAGGCGACGCTAAAATGAAAAACCTCCTTGGCGGAAAAGGAGCTAATTTAGCAGAAATGAGTTTAATTGGAGTTGCAGTTCCTCCGGGATTTACAATAACAACAGAAGTTTGTACCGAATACAACACAATTGGAAAAGACAAAACAGTAGAACTAATGAAATCCGAAGTTGAACAAGGAATTAAAAACCTTGAAACAATTCTTGGAACATCGTTCGGCGACAAAAACAACCCACTTTTAGTATCAGTTCGTTCTGGAGCAAGAGTTTCAATGCCCGGAATGATGGACACAGTTCTTAACCTCGGACTTAACGACGACGCAGTTGTTGGAATAGCAAAAAAATCGGGCAACGAACGTTTCGCTTGGGATAGCTACCGTCGATTTGTTCAAATGTATGGCGATGTTGTTTTAGGTATGAAACCTGAAAGCAAAGAAGACATTGACCCTTTCGAAGAAATAATGGAAAAACTAAAAGAAGAACGAGGAATTAAATTAGATACCGAATTTTCTGTAGACGATTTAAAACAACTCGTAATTCGATTTAAAGCCGCTGTAACAAAAAAAACCGGACACTCATTCCCCGACAACCCTTGGGAACAACTTTGGGGTGCAATTATGGCTGTTTTTGATAGCTGGATGACACACCGTGCCGTTTATTACCGACAAATGAATAAAATTCCAGAAGAATGGGGAACAGCAGTAAACGTACAAGCAATGGTTTACGGTAACATGGGACTAAACTCTGGTACTGGTGTTGCTTTTACTCGCGATGCAGGTACTGGCGAAGACATATTTAACGGAGAATATTTAATAGACGCTCAAGGCGAAGACGTTGTTGCCGGAGTTCGTACACCTCAACAAATTAGCTTAGAAGGCTCAAAAAGATGGGCAACTCTTGCTGGAGTATCTGAACAAGAAAGAGCAGAAAAATTCCCTTCTTTAGAAGAAGCAATGCCATCAATTTACAAAGAATTAAACGAAATTCAACAAAAATTAGAAGACCACTATAACGATATGCAAGACATAGAATTTACAATTCAAGATGGTAAACTATGGATGCTTCAAACAAGAAACGGAAAAAGAACAGGTGCTGCAATGGTTAGAATTGCTATGGAAATGCTTAACCAAGGCAAAATTGACGAAAAACAAGCAATTATGCGCGTTGAACCTGCAAAACTCGATGAACTTCTACACCCAGTTTTTAACAAATCGGCAATAGCTTCTGCAAACGTTATGACTAAAGGCTTACCTGCATCTCCAGGTGCCGCTACAGGTCAACTTGTATTTTTTGCCGACGAAGCAAACAAATTCCCTAACTCAATTCTTGCTCGTATAGAAACATCGCCCGAAGACTTAGAAGGAATGAACATTGCAAACGGAATTTTAACTGCACGTGGTGGTATGACTTCTCACGCTGCCGTTGTTGCCAGAGGAATGGGTAAATGCTGTATTTCCGGTGCCGGCGAAATTAAAATTGATTATAAAACCCGAACACTAAAAATTGGAAACAACACTCTTAAAGAAGGAGACTGGGTTTCATTAAACGGCTCTACAGGCGAACTTTACGAAGGAAAAATTGGAACAATTAACCCTGAATTAAGTGGAAATTTCGGAAAACTTATGGAACTTGCCGACAAATACTCAAGAATGTACGTTCGCACAAACGCCGACACACCTCAAGATAGTAAAGTAGCTCGTAATTTTGGTGCAAAAGGTATTGGTCTTTGCCGTACCGAACACATGTTTTTTGAAGGCGAAAAAATAGTTGCTATGCGAGAAATGATTCTTGCCGAAGACCTTAAAGGCAGAGAAAAAGCTCTTGAAAAACTACTTCCTATTCAACAAAAAGATTTTGAAGGAATTTTTGAAGCAATGCACGACCTACCTGTTACAGTTCGTTTGTTAGATCCTCCTCTTCACGAATTTGTCCCGCACGACGAAAAAGGTCAACAAGAAATGGCTACAATTATGAACGTTTCTGTTAGCGTTATTAAACAAAAAGTTGAAGATTTATCGGAATTTAACCCAATGTTAGGACATCGTGGCTGCCGTTTAGGTAACACATATCCCGAAATTACAATAATGCAAACAAAAGCTATTATTGGTGCTGCTTTAAATCTAAAGCAAAAAGGTGTTAACGCAATTCCTGAAATAATGATTCCTTTAACAGGAACATTAGCCGAAATGAAAATGCAAGAAAAAATTGTTAGAGATACAATTGCCCAAATATTTGAAGAACGTGGCGACTCAATTAAGCACTTAGTTGGAACTATGATTGAAATTCCTCGTGCAGCATTAACCGCAAACGAAATTGCCGAATCGGCAGAATTTTTCTCTTTTGGTACAAACGACCTTACTCAAATGACTTTTGGATATTCTCGCGACGATGCCGGTAAATTTTTACCTATTTACATAAAAAAAGGAATTCTAAAGCACGACCCTTTCGAAGTTCTAGATCAAGAAGGTGTAGGACAGTTAGTTAAAATGGCTGTAGAACGCGGACGACAAACTCGCCCAAATATTAAACTTGGAATTTGTGGCGAACACGGCGGCGAACCCAGCTCTGTTGAATTTTGCCACAGAACTGGTTTAGATTATGTTTCTTGCTCACCATTCCGTGTTCCTATTGCTCGTTTAGCAGCTGCTCAAGCTACTATTAGAGAAATGTAAAACACTAATTTATAAAATTAAATAGGCTGTCTAAAAATTAAAGACAGCCTATTTTTTTTTAAGATTACCTTATACTAAATACAAATAATACCGATTACATATCTTACCTAGTACAATTCCTATTGGATTATTACAGATATGATTTCGATATAAATTACTGATTAATAAAACACTGATAAAACAGGTTAACAAAGATAAAAAAATCAGTGAAAATCAGTTAAATCAGTGTCATCTGTGTTCCATTTATACAAAATATTTTTTTTCTTTTTCTACGCACAAAAAATCATCTATACAAACT
Source organism: Paludibacter propionicigenes (assembly GCA_020721655.1). GTDB lineage: Bacteria > Bacteroidota > Bacteroidia > Bacteroidales > JAFGXI01 > DYMG01. The sequence continues at coordinate 13,145 of DYMG01000016.1, forward strand.
CATCTCGTCAATATAATTCCACACATTTTTGTGCAAAAAATAACGCACATCTTTTTTCTCGTTTATTGCTTTCCTAATAAAACTCGACGATATTTCAATTTTTGGGGCATCGGTAATATAAATTTTATCGCTTTTTGTATATGTCGATAAATCAGCCCCTTCCCTATTATAAATATAAATTTCGTGATTTTCTAAAATTAATTTGTAATTCTTCCATTTATGCAAATTAATTAAATTATCGGCTCCCATTATCAACGAAAATTTAAAATTAGGATACTTTTCTTTTAAAAATGTTAATGTATCTATTGTGTACGATGGTTTTGGAAGTTTAAACTCTATATTGCAGGCTTTAAAACGGTTATCGTCTTCAATTGCAGCAAAAACCATATTATATCGCTGATTTTCTGTCAACATTTTTGTGTTAACTTTAAAAGGACTTTGTGGACTAATTACAAACCAAATTTTATCTAAATCAGTATATTCTATAAAATAGTTGGCTATAGCCAAATGCCCTATATGTATCGGATTAAATGTGCCAAAAAACAAACCAATATTCATATACTAATGTTTTAGATACATATCTAATGTTTGCTCACTCAAGTATTTTTTAAATTCTTTTGTCATTCGCTGTGTTACCCCATTTAATATACACTTTTTAAACGGACAATTTGGCTTTTCTATAGGGCATTCCACTACAGAAATACTACCTTCAATAGCCTCATAAACAGTTAAAAAAGTAATTTCTTCCGGCTTTTTAGTAAGTTTAAATCCGCCTTTTGGTCCTCGTTGAGATATTATTAAACCTTCTTTTACCAACCTCTGAAATACTTTCGCCACATGATGTTTCGAACTTTCAGTTTTTTCCGCTATTTGTATTACATTTATCAACCCATCTGATTGTGCCACCAATATCATTCCGTGCAATGCTATAGCCGATGCTTCTGAAAGTGTTACTATTTTCGACATTTTATTTTATTGTTTTATAGAAGTACTTTATTACGCAAATATATATATTAATATCTTAATCATAAATTTTGTTTATAAACAACTTAAAATACATTATGATTCATTCTGGAAAACGTTTCAAATAAAACAATTGAAATAATTATATAAAATTTGTAACTTTGTAATGATTATAAATTGAATAAAATGTATAGAACAATAAAAATAGACCGAAATAACCTAACATTAACTAAACTATACACTAATTTTTTATTTGATAAAGTGTTTTATCGGTGTGGAAGTGTAGCAAGAAAATTAAAACTTATTTAATATGAATTACTTACAGGATTTTGACAAAGTATTTAATGAGTACAAAAAATATAATTTTGCTTTTAATTATCAACAACATTTAGAACAGATTTACAACTACGTTTATTACTCTAACAAATTAGAGGGAAATAAGCTTAATTTAGCTCAAACAACTGCATTATTTGAACATAATATGGTTGTCGGTTCAAATATTCCTTTTAAAGATTATCTTGAACATAAGGGATTATTTAAAGCTATTCAGTTTATTATCTCATCTGCTCAAAATAATTATCCGCTTACCGAAAAAATAATTAAAAAAGCTAATGAGCTTACTTTATCTAATCTCTGGAATGACGATGCCAATTATTATGGAGAACAAAAAAAAGCAGGGCAAATATTAGGAAATTACAAGGTTTTGCCAAATAAAATTGTTTGGACTATTGACAACCAAAAAGGCGAAATAAAACCGCTTTCAGAACCCAGTACTGCAGAAAAAAATTGTATTGATTTATTTGAAAAATACAATAATAGCAAAGCTCATATAATTGAAAAAATCGCTTACTTGACAGAAAATATTTACTTAAATCAATTTTTTGTTGATGGAAATAAACGCACTGCCAGATTGATAACAACTTTTGAAACAATTAAATACGGTTTGCCTTTCACAGCTTTTGATAATCAAGAAAAAAACACAAACTTCAACCATGTTCTTGTTACCTCTTATCTAAATGAAGATAAATCAATAATTGAAAAATTTATTGCTAATGTGTTTATGACCGAAATGTCAAGAAAAATGCAACAAGAAAATAAATTAAAAAATTCAAAACCTAAAAATATTGGATTTATAATTTAAGGTATCTAATTGTTGCAATATTTAATGTTCAACATAAAATATTGTATATTTGTATATAAATTCACACATATTTATGTAAATAAAAATAGATATTATGATTATTATAAATAACCACAGAATTGAAAACAAATGAGCCTAAACCCTAAAATTAAACACACAAATTAAAAATCAAAGCGTTCCATTCTCCTATTTAGTATAAGGGGCAGGGTTGAGGTAATTAGTTTAAAACAATATTAAATCAAAATCATAACTTACAATCATGAAAAATATAAATAATAATTTACCTATGTTTTATGGAGCATCTGCAAATATCCAAGCAAGAGCAAAAGAACTACGTAAACGAATGACAAAAACAGAAAAAATATTATGGGAAATAATACGAAATAAGCAGATATTAAATGAAAAATTTAGGCGACAGCACCCTATTGATATATTTATTGCAGATTTTTATTGCCATAAACTTAAATTCGTTATAGAATTAGATGGAGAAATTCATAATATACCTGAAAACATTGAAAAAGATAAAAACAGAACTTTACATTTAGAAACATTAGGAATAACAATAATTAGATTTACAAATATAGAAGTAGAAAATAAAATTGATTGGGTTGTTTCCGAAATTGCATTAAAAATAAAACATCTCGCCTGTCCTCTCCAAAATGAAAATGACGCATCAATATTAAATAATACTACAAATGAACCTAACCTCAAAACTCAAAAAATTAACCCCACAAATTAAAAATCAAAGCGTCCCCTTCTCCTAAATAGGAGAAGGGACAGGGTTGAGGTAAACTATACTTCATAAAATCACAAACTTTACATACTTTTACAAAATGATAGCCTTCATTTTACATAAAACAAATAAACATAAAAAAGACAATGAAAATAAATCTTTTTTTGTTTTTGAAAAACAAACTTTCTTAGAAAATGTTTCTGAAACAGAAAATTACAGCATAGTATCTAATTGTTTATTAACAGATTATACGAAGCCAGAGAATAACAACTCCAAAATAATTGAAGAATTTAAAATAAACAACAATGAATTTCTAAAAAACATAAAAGGCGAATTTTCTTTTGGAATTTGGGATAATAACAAAAAAACTTTTTTTGGTGCCAGAGACCGTGTTGGTGTTAAACCTTTTTATTATTATAACGACAACAATATTTTTATTTATTCTAGTTCATTAAAATACATTAAAGAACGCTTAAAACTTACATATTTAAACAAATTCTGGATTTCCGATTTACTATCCGGAATTGTTTACGACAAAACATCAACTCTATATAAAGAAATTTTTAGACTACCTCCTGCACACTATTTAATTGTAAATGAAAACAATTTTGAAATAAAAAAATACTGGGAATTAAAAGCAAATAAAATCGAAAATATTACTGATAATGAAGCAGTTCTACTATTCAAAGAAAAACTGTTTAATGCTGTAAATTCCAGATTTTTTGCAAATATTACAGGAACCGAGCTAAGTGGCGGATTAGACTCATCTGGTGTTACATCTATTGTAGCGATACACGCAAAAGAATTAAACTCTAAAATCTACTCATTTTCGCACCGATTATCCGATAATTTTTCAAACAAAATATACCCTTTTACCGATGAACGCAAATTTTCAAATTTAGTTCTAAACAAATACCCAAACATAAACTTTTCGCCAATATATTCCGAAGAAAAAGGAATTATTGAACCTATAAATAAAGTTATTGATATTTTAGGCTCTATTCCATACAATACACTTACTTATTTTTTCGATGAACTTTTTGAAACCGCACAAAAAAACAACGTTAAAATATTAATGTCGGGCTTTGGTGGCGATGAAATTGCTAGTAACCACGGGAAATATTACTTATCCGATTTAGCTAAACAATTTAAATTTAAAAAACTGCAAGCAGAACTAAATTCTAATTTCTTTTCAAAAAAATACATATCTTTTTTACTGCAAAAAAACATACCTTCTTTATTTAAATTCTACAAAATTCTTAAAAACAATAAAACTTGGCAAGAAACTAAATTTAACAATTCGCTTATAAATAAAGAATTTGCTGAAAAAACAAATTTAAAAAAACGCTATTGGCAACGCTATAATTACTCTAATGTAAAAACTTTCGACAATTTTATAATATCTAAATTTAATGAACACTATATACAATCTCGTTTAGAAACAGTTGGAGAAGTAGCTCGCCATTACGAAATTGAACAAACACACCCATTGCTCGATACCGAACTAATTGAAACATACCTAAATTTACCAAACCATTTAAAATACAAAAATGGTATAAATCGCTTTCTTTTTAGAGAAGCTCTAAACAATGTTTTGCCTCAAGAAATTTATATACGAAACGACAAAACAACAGCAACAGTTCCTAATATTTGGCACAGAATACAAAAAGATTTAGATAAAATACTTGTAGAAAATATTTATATAAATCAAATGCTTTTTAACAAACAAAAACTATTAATAAAATCAAAAATTAACAACATTAAAATTGATGATAAAAAAATAAATCAAAATATTTTTCAACAAGCTGTTACACTTCAATTATTTTTAAATTCTAAAAACTATAAAGCAAGCAACCATACTAATCTATTTTAAGTCATAGAATTAAATTTTTAATTTTTAATTTTAATTTTGATTTTTAATTTAGTATTTTTACAAAAATTTGATGTATTATGGATGAAAATAACAACCTAATTAAAGAAGACTGGAGTAAACCAGAAATTTCTGTTTTAAATGTGAATAACTCGCTTGGGGGTAATGCTAACGGAACTGAAAGTGGGGAAACATCACCCGCAAACAGTTAATATAAACTAAAAAACTAATTATAATGAAAAAAATATACACATTATTTATTGTGCTTATTTCTTTAGTGGTAAACGCTCAAGATTGGGTATGGTCTAACCATTTTAAAGGAGATGGCAACACTTATGTTTCCAAAATGATTACCGACGAACAAGACAATTATTACGTTTTAGGAGAATTCGACGGCACAGTTGACGACAACGGTACAGCAATGACATCGTTTGGGGATAGAGATATTTATTTAACAAAATATTCTAGCATTGGTAATTATGTTTGGCGAACTAGAATTGGTAGTTCCCTAAGAGACTGGGCAAGCTCTTTAACCTTAGATTCTGAAGGAAATATTTATGTTGTTGGTGGTTTCCAAGGCGATTGCAGATTTGACAATGACACACTTACTAGTTCAGGAAATTATGATATATTTTTAGCTAAATATAACACAAACGGAACAAAAATTTGGAATAAAAAAATTGGATGGTCTCCAAATTTAGAAAGACCTTACGATATTAAATACAATAAAATAACTAATAAACTTATATCTGTAGGTTATTTTTCAAACATACTTTATGCAGGTAACGAAACTAATACCATAAACAACGATACAATAGTAGGCTCAGGAATTGATAATTACATTGAAGAACTTGATACTGCTGGAAATTTATTATGGATAAAAGCAATACTTGGAAATTCAAATTCCTCAAGAATATCAACAATTGCTTCTACATCTAACAGTTATTATTTCTTAATTAATATTACTGACTCAATGTATTTTGATATTGGGAACTTCAAAAGTATAAGTGCAGGATTAAATGATATACTACTTTACAAAACAGATTTTAATGGTAATGGTTCTTGGGTAAGAAAAATAGAAGGTACTGCTAATGAATTAGCTTATTCACTTGGTGTTGACGCTACTACAGGTGTTTATATTTCTGGATATTTTAGAAGTGCCACAATTAATTTTGTTGGTTCTACATTCTCTTTAGCAAACAAAACGGGAAACTTAAATCAAATATTTGTTGCAAAATACAATGAATTAGGAGATTGTATTTGGGTTGACTCTAAGGGAAGTACAGGTCATGATTATTCCTATGGTTTAAATGTTAGGGGTAATTCATTACTTGTTACAGGAGGTTTTTGCGACAGTTTAATAACTACAAATGATACTTCTACAACTTCAGCAACTACAAACTCAGACCCATATATGCTTTTATATGATTTAGCTGGAGTTGATAAATACTCTTTCAAATTAACTGGCAACTTGGAAGATATTGGCTACGGAGCAGCAATAAGCAGTAGAGGCGACTATATTTTTGCCGGTACATTCAAATCTAACGATTTATACATTGCAAGCAAAACAGACCCTCTAATTGCAGATACATTAACTAACAGTTTACCGGGAAATACCGACGGTTTTATAGCTAAATATGGCTGTAGGTCCGATATATTTTTAAGTTACACAAAAACCGATGCTACTTGTCCGGGAAGTTCAAATGGAGAATTAATTGTAACACCAACAGCTCCAGACGCTTGGAATTACGCTTGGGTAGGAACTAATGCCACAGGACAAACAATTCCAAATTTAACCGGACTAACCGACAACGAATGGTACTACACAACCATAACTTCACCAAAAGGCTGTGCATATAACGACTCAATACAAATGAACCACAAACCAGTGCTTCAAGCCAGTTTAATAGACTCAATAACAGTTAATTGTTTAGCCAGCAACAACGGAATTGCCACAGTTATACCATCAAGTGGATACATTACAGGCGACACACTTACAACAGACTACAACTACCTTTGGGACGACGGAAATACCGACTCTTTAAGAACAGATTTAACTGTTGGAACCCACTTTGTAACAATTACTGACTTATGCGGAAATACTACCGAAATTATAGACTCAGTAAAAGTTGAAAACTTACCAACTCTTCAAGCCTACGTACAAACACAAAACGTAATTGTACTTTGCGACACCAGCTCAAACGGACAAAGCCGTGTAATTTATCAAGATGGTTTAGCCCCATATACTTTTATTTGGGAAAATTCAAGTACACCAACTACTTCCGATATTGCTAACGATTTAAATGTTGGAATACACCACGTTACAATTACCGATTTTTGTAATGTACCTATTATTGATTCTGTAACAATTGTAAATATTCCTACAATTGGCTCTCAAATTTCAGATTTTGAAAATGCTACTTGTCTATTATCTAACAATGGAAGCGCCAATGTTACAGCATATAACGGAGTTGAGCCATACAATATTACTTGGTCTGCCTCTACATCTACAGCAAACTTAGCAAACGATTTACCTGCAAACACAATGGTTTACGTTACAGTTTCTGATGTTTGCCACCAAGCTGTTGACTCTGTTCTTATTGGTGTTAACCCTGCTTTAGACTTAAACTTTAGCAACATACAAAACGCAAAATGTGCATCAACAAACGATGGTTTCGCTCAAGTTGATTTAACTAACCAACAAGGAACAATTACTTATGCTTGGTCGGCTTCTACTAGCGATTCTTCTAGTGCAATATTACCGGGGAACACTATGGTTCACGTTACAGTTACCGACCTTTGCGGACCAGTTTTAGACTCTACTTTTATTGGAGTTTACCCTATTCTTGAAGCTCAAATAGAAAACTTAAACGAACTTGTTCTTTGCGATACCAGCTCTAATGGAACCGCAACAGTTATTTACGAAAATGGAATTGCTCCATACACTTTTGTTTGGGAAAATTCAAGCTCAACATCAAATATTGCAAACGATTTGAATGTTGGAATACACCACGTTACAATTACCGATTTTTGTAATACCACAATTATTGACTCAATACAAATAATTAACGTTCCAACTATTGCAACTCAAATAAGCAACTCAGAAAACGCAACTTGTATTGGAAGCAATAATGGAAGTGCAATAACAATGGTTTTCAACGGAATAGAACCTTATAATTACCAATGGTCTGCCTCTACATCTACAGCAAACTTAGCAAACGATTTACCTGCAAACACAATGGTTTACGTTACAGTTTCTGATGTTTGCCACCAAGCTGTTGACTCTGTTCTTATTGGTGTTAACCCTGCTTTAGACTTAAACTTTAGCAACATACAAAACGCAAAATGTGCATCAACAAACGATGGTTTCGCTCAAGTTGATTTAACTAACCAACAAGGAACAATTACTTATGCTTGGTCGGCTTCTACTAGCGATTCTTCTAGTGCAATATTACCGGGGAACACTATGGTTCACGTTACAGTTACCGACCTTTGCGGACCAATTACCGACTCAGTTCTTATTGGTGTTAACCCTCTTGCCGAAATAGAATTTTCAAATATTACAAACGCAAATTGTACTAACACAAACGATGGAAGTGCTCAAGCCACAATACTTAACGGACAAAGCACAATTTCATATTTGTGGGAAGCATCAGTAAACGACACTAACTCAATAGCAACTGACTTAAGTGCAGGTTATCAAACAATTACCATTACCGACCTTTGCGGACCAATTACCGACTCAGTTCTTATTGGTGTTAACCCAGCTTTACAAGTAACTTCAATAGTTGAAAACACTCTTTGTAATGCCGATTCAACAGGAAGAATTACACTAACAACAGAAAATGAATTCGGATTAGTTCATTACTTATGGGCAAGTTTAACCGATACAACTTCTATAATTGACAGTTTACCAGCAGGAACATACTCTTACACTATTACAGATGGCTGTAACAATCCAATAACTAACAGCTTGATAATTACAAGTCCAACAGCTTTAATTGATAGTGTTATTTTTGCAAACGCATCAGAACTTGGAGCTAATGATGGAAACGCAATTGTTTATGTATCTGGCGGAACTCCTTCTTATACATACGTTTGGAGCAACGGAAATTTATCTGATGAAAGCAACAACTTAACTACAGGAACATATTACTACACTATTACCGATGCTAACAACTGCTATATTTCAGATAGCATTGTGATTGAAGCAAACAAATACGACATTGTAACATATAACACTTTCACACCTAATAATGATGGAGTAAATGATGTTTGGAATATTGCTCACATAGAACATTTTCCAAAATGCAAAGTAAACATTTACAGCCAATGGGGAAATTTGGTATTTACTTCAGACGAAGGTTATACAAAACCTTGGAATGGTTTAGTTGATAATTCTGGAAAAGAATTACCTGCTGGAACATATTATTACACAATAAGCTTAGGTATTGATGATGTAATGGATAAATCTGGCTCAGTAGCTATAATGAAATAAATCAAAAAAACTTAAAAAAAAATGAATATGAAACGATATATTTTAACAGTAGTAGTAATATTTTTCGCCTCGGTAATTTACTCCCAGCAAACTACATCATATAGTCAATATATGCACGACCACTATTTAATAAATCCGGCAGCAGCAGGTTCAAACGGTTTTATGCCAATAACTTTAGGTTATAAAAAAGCATGGACAGGACTTCAAGGCTCGCCAGAATTTTATTCAATATCTGGTAACACAGAAATAACTGATAATATGGGTGTTGGAGCAAAAGTATTCAACTACAAAACAGGCTACGAAAATAAATTTGGTATAGATTTATCTTACGCTTACTCAATAAAAATTGGAAGCGATAATAAATTAGCTTTTGGTTTATCTGGAAGTTTATACCAATTTTCTTTAGACAAGTCTAAAATAACTTTGGAAAACCAAAATGATAACACTGTAATTTATGCAACCGACAAATTAATTGTTCCTGATGCAAATTTTGGAACTTATTTTAGTGGCAAAAATTATTATGCTGGTATTACAGTTGCTCAATTATTAGGACGAAAAGTTAACATGATGAACACAGAATACTTGGAACAAAAACAAGTTCGTCATTATTATTTAATGGGTGGCTACAAATACGAAATAAACGACGACTATTCTATTGAGCCATCTCTTTTAGCAAAGTTTATTGAAGCTGGCGAATTTCAAGCAGAACTAAATGTTAAGGCAATAATTATGAAAATGGCTTGGGTTGGTATTTCTTACAGACTAAACGACGCTGTTATTCCAATGTTTGGCTTCCAAACAGAACAATTTATATTTGGATATGCTTACGATTTCACTATGTCCGATATAAAAATATACTCACAGGGTTCTCACGAATTAATGTTTATTTATAAAATAAATACAGGAAAATCTAAAACAAGTTATTAAAATACCTTATCCTTTAAAAATGGCGAATATTTTAAATATTCGCCATTTTTTTTTAAAATTTTGTACCTTTGTGTTATGAAAAAAAACTGTGATTTTTTAGTAATTGGCTCAGGTATAGCAGGTTTAAGTTATGCCATAAAAGTATCAGAATTTGGTAAAGTAATAATTTTATCAAAATCGTCGCTAAACGAAACAAATACTCAATACGCACAAGGCGGAATAGCTGCTGTTACAGAAAAATATGACAGCTACGAAAAACATATTGAAGACACACTAAAAGCTGGAGCAGGTTTATGTAATAAAGAAGTTGTAGAAATTGTTGTAAAAGAAGGCAGAGAAAGAATAAAAGAACTAATAAATTGGGGTGCCGAATTCGACAAATCATCTAGCAATAATTTCGATTTAGCAAAAGAAGGCGGACATTCAGAAAATAGAATTTTTCATCACAAAGATAATACAGGCTTTGAAATACAAAGAGCGTTAATAAAAACAGTTAAAAACAACAAAAACATAGAAATTTACGAATACCATTACGCACTCGAATTAATAACTCAACATCATTTAAATCAAGTTATTACACGCAAATCTGGAAATGTAGAATGTTATGGTGCCTATGCTTTAAATTTAAAAAATAACCACATAACAACATTTATTTCAAAAATAACCTTTATTGCAACCGGCGGAATAGGCAATGTATATCAAACATCTACAAACCCAACAATTGCTACAGGCGACGGAATTGCAATGACTTACCGAGCTAAAGGCGAAACAGAAAATATGGAATTCGTTCAATTTCACCCCACATCGCTATTTAACCCAGGAGAACGCCCTTCGTTCTTAATAACAGAAGCCCTTAGAGGCGATGGTGCTATATTAAAAACACAGCAGGGAAAAACATTTATGAAAAAATACGATGAAAGAGGTTCTTTAGCACCAAGAGACATAGTTGCCAGAGCAATAGACAATGAAATGAAAATTTCCGGCTCAGACTTTGTTTATTTAGATGCAACCCAAATACCCGAAAAAAGGTTAACTGAACACTTTCCAAACATACTACAAAAATGTAAATCATTAGGAATTGATATTACCAAAAATTTCATCCCTGTTGTACCAGCGGCACACTATTTATGTGGAGGAATTAAAGTTAATTTAAAAGCAGAAACATCAATAAAATATTTATATGCCGCTGGCGAAGCAACATCTACAGGATTACACGGAGCTAACCGCTTAGCATCTAACTCATTATTAGAAGCAATAGTATTTTCTCATTTTGCATTTGAAAATTCGACAAACAAACTAAAAAACATTTCACATAAAGAAGGAATACCAGAATGGAACGACGAGGGAACTTCTCTTTCTGAAGAGATGATTTTAATAACTCAAGCCAATAAAGAACTACAACAAATAATGTCGAGCTATGTAGGTATTGTACGCTCAAATCTACGTTTAAAAAGAGCTTTTGACCGATTAAACATAATATACACAGAAACAGAAGATTTATTTAAAAAATCGGTAGTAACAAAAGAAATATGCGAATTAAGAAACTCAATAAACACAGCATATTTAATAATTAAAATGGCTAAAGATCGCAAAGAAAGTATTGGATTACATTTCACAATAGACTATCCGCCAAAAGATTAAGCAAATTTTGTTAATAAAAATTTGTTATTAATTAAAACATCAATAAAAATGAGAGTAATTTAATTATTTTTTTTCTTACTTTTGCAACTTGAAATTGGAACAAAAAAAAATGAAGATTAAAACAATAACTTTTATTTTAGTACTAATACTTACTGTTGGAATAAATTTCAATTTATTAGCAAATTCTGAACACTCAGCAGTAAACACCCATAAAACAGAACACGAAACTGAAGTTTTCAACCCTGGCAAAATGATAATGGAGCACATTGGCGACTCGCACGAATGGCACATACTTTCAATTGGACACAAGCACATTTCTATTCCATTACCAATTATTTTATATAGCGAAAACACAGGAATTCACTTGTTTTTATCAAACAAACTATCTCACGGACAAACCTTTGACGGCTTTAAATTACAAGAAGACGGTAAGCATAAAGGTAAAATTACAGAAGAAAACGGACAAAATGCACAAATTTATATTCCATACGATTTTTCAATAACTAAAAATGTAGTTTCACTTTTAGTTAGTATATTTTTACTACTGTTCATTTTTATTTCAATAGCCAATAAATACAAAAACAATCCAAAAAAAGCCCCAAAAGGTATTCAATCGTTGCTTGAACCATTAATAATATTTGTTAGAGACGACATCGCAAAAGCATCAATTGGTGAAAAAAAATATATGAAATACTTGCCATTTTTACTTACAATATTCTTTTTTGTTTTTATAAATAACTTATTAGGATTAGTTCCTATTTTTCCGGGAGGAGCCAATTTAACAGGAAATATTGCAGTAACAATGGTTTTAGCACTATTCACATTTGCAATTACAACCTTTAGTGGAAATAAAGCATATTGGGTTCACATTATTAACGCACCGGGAGTACCTTGGTGGCTAAAATTCCCAATACCATTAATGCCTGTTGTTGAACTTATGGGAATATTTACAAAACCGTTTGTATTGATGGTCCGTTTATTCGCAAACATAACAGCCGGTCATATTGTTGGACTTGGCTTCATAAGTTTAATATTTATTTTTGGAGAAATGAGCGTTGGTTTAGGCTACGGAGTTTCAATAGTATCTATAGCTTTTAAAATATTTTTAACAGTTTTAGAACTACTTGTAGCATTTATTCAAGCTTACGTATTTACATTATTATCAGCTCTTTACTTTGGAATGGCAACAGAAGAGCATCACTAAATTTAATTTTTTTAATACTAATTATAATTTATAACTATGATTTCATTAACAATTATTTTACAAGCCGTAGTAGCAAATATGGCAATAGCTAAAATGGGTGCAGGTATTGGAGCCGGCTTAGCTGTAATTGGAGCTGGTATTGGTATTGGTAATATCGGAGGCGGTGCAGTTCAAGCAATTGCACGTCAACCAGAAGCAATTGGCGATATTCGCTCAAACATGATTATTGCAGCTGCACTTGTTGAAGGTGTTGCATTTTTCGCAATTGTGGTTTGTTTATTAATTCTTTTCGTTTAAGAATTAATAAAAATTACTCTTTCGGTTAACGATTGGTTAACCGAAAGATTTTTAAATAAAAATTAAACACAAAAGGTTTATTCAAACAAATATAAACTTAAAAAAAATATAAAATGGAATTAGTAACTCCCAGTATAGGACTATTATTTTGGATGCTATTATCATTCAGCATTGTACTTTATTTATTGAAAAAATTTGCATGGTCTCCAATAATTAAAATGTTAAAAGAAAGAGAAAACTCAATAGAAGAAGCTCTTTCTGCAGCAGACAAAGCCCGAGAAGAAATGGCAAAATTACACGCCGAAAACGAAAAAATTATAGCCGATGCAAATAATGAACGCAAAAAAATAATTGCCGAAGCTTATGTCCAAAATCACGAAATAGTATCTAATTCTAAAGCAGAAGCACAAGAAGAAGCCGACAAAATAATTCAAAGTGCAAGAGAAACAATTGAGTACGAAAAGAATTTAGCTATACGAGAAATTAAACACCTTTTAGCTGACCTATCAATAGATGTTGCAAAAAAAGTTTTAGAACGAGAACTAAACGAAGAATCTAAACAACGAGATTACATAGAAACAGTTCTTAACAATATGAACCTTAACTAATTTATTGAAACAATATGAATTACAGCAAAGTTGCAGTTAGGTACGCAAAATCTCTTTTTTTACTCTCGCAAGAAAAAAACTTGCAAGAAATAATAAAATCTGATATAGATTTAATCGAAAACATTTTTAAAACAGTTCCCGAATTTAAAGCCATTTTATCTAATCCAATAGCAAAAACATCAGTAAAAAAAACAATAATAAAAAATATTTTCGATAAAAAAGTAAACCAAATAACCTTCAATTTTTTAAACTTAATAATTGATAACAAACGCGAAGAACACTTAGAATCTATTGTTAGAGATTATTTAGACATATACAGAAAATCTAAAGGAATAAAAAAATCGGTAATAACATCGGCAAAACAATTAGACAAAAAAACACACGAACACATAATTGCTTTCATAAAAAGTCATTTTAAAACCGAAGTAGAAATTGAAGAAATAACCGATTCAAATTTAATTGGTGGAATTATATTAAAAGTAGGCGACCAACAATACGATATGAGTATTGCAGGAAAACTACAAAAAATTGAAAGAGAATTTAAACAAATATCAAAATAAAAAATAAACTATGGCTGATATTAAACCCGCTGAAGTTTCGGAAATTTTAAAACAACAATTAGAAGGACTAAAAACTGACATTGAATTACAAGAAGTTGGTACAGTTCTTCAAGTTGGTGATGGAATTGCACGTATTTACGGCTTAACCGAAGTACAAGCAAACGAAATGATAGAATTTCAAAACGGAGTAAAAGGAATTGTTCTTAACTTAGAAGAAGACAACGTTGGAGCTGTACTTTTAGGAAGTTCTGAAGGTATTAAAGAAGGCGATTCCGTAAAAAGACTTAAACGAATTTCTTCAATAAACGCCGGAGAAGGCGTTCTTGGACGAGTTATAAACACTATTGGCGAACCTATTGACGGCAAAGGTGCAATTACCGGCGAACTTTTTGAAATGCCATTAGAGCGAAAAGCTCCGGGTGTATTATTTCGCCAACCAGTTAACGAACCCCTACAAACAGGTATTAAAGCCATAGACGCTATGATTCCTATTGGAAGAGGACAACGAGAACTTATAATTGGCGACAGACAAACCGGAAAAACCGCAATAGCAATAGACACAATTCTTAACCAAAAAGAATTTTACAATAGCGGAAAAACCGTATATTGTATTTATGTTGCAATAGGACAAAAAGCATCTACAGTTGCAAATATTGTAAAAATATTGGAAGATAACGGAGCTATGGCATACTCAGTTGTAGTTGCAGCAAACGCATCAGACCCAGCTGCATTACAATTTTACGCACCTTTTGCAGGAGCTGCACTTGGCGAATACTTTAGAGATACCGGTCGCCCAGCCTTAATAATTTACGACGATTTATCAAAACAAGCTGTTTCTTATCGCGAAGTTTCATTATTACTTCGTCGCCCTCCAGGACGTGAAGCATATCCTGGCGACGTTTTTTACCTTCACTCTCGATTATTAGAACGTGCTGCTAAAATCATAAATAACGACGAAATTGCTGCAAATATGAACGATATTCCAGCATCGCTAAAAGGGAAAATAAAAGGAGGCGGTTCTCTTACTGCTCTTCCAATTATAGAAACTCAAGCAGGCGACGTATCGGCATACATTCCAACAAACGTAATTTCAATTACCGACGGACAAATTTTCCTTGAGTCGGATTTGTTTAATTCTGGAATTCGTCCGGCAATTAACGTAGGTATTTCGGTTTCACGAGTAGGTGGAAATGCCCAAGTAAAATCAATGAAAAAAGTAGCAGGAACTCTAAAATTAGACCAAGCTCAGTACAGAGAATTGGAAGCTTTTTCTAAATTTGGGTCAGATTTAGATGCTGCAACAAAATCAGTTCTAGATAAAGGTTCTAAAAATGTTGAACTTCTAAAACAAGGACAATACTCTCCTGTTTCAGTAGCAAAACAAGTTGCTGCAATTTATTGTGGTGTAAACGGCTTACTTTCAAGCGTTCCTAAAAATAAAATTAGAGAATTTGAAGTAGAGTTTACAAACGAATTGGAACGAAAACACAAAGAAACTTTAGATGCACTAGGCGAAGGTAAATATACCGACGAACTTACTTCTGTTTTAGATAATGTAGCCAAAGAAGTTTCTGCAAGATTTAAATAATAATTAGTTTTAAAGTTGATTAGTTTTAAAGTTGTAATGCTAAAACATTGCAACTTTAAACCTTAAAACCTTAAAACCTTAAAACTTAGTTAAAATGGGAAGTTTAAAAGAAATTAGAACACGTATATCATCGGTAAAATCAACCCGACAGATTACTAGTGCTATGAAAATGGTATCTGCTGCAAAATTGCGAAAAGCTCAAGATACAGTAACCGGCTTTCGTCCATATTCCCAAAAACTAACACACATTCTTGAAAATTTAAGCGGAAGCGATTCATCGCAAATAAAATTTGCCCAAAAACGCGATATTAAAAACGTTCTTATAATTATTGTTTCATCAAATAAAGGTCTTTGTGGTGCTTTTAACACAAATGTGGGTAAAGTTGCAATTTCTTTAGCAAACGAAAAATACCCAAATGCAAAAGTATCTTTTGCTTCTATTGGCAAAAAAGCAAGAGAATACACAATATACAAGGGTTATAATGTTATCTCGAACTACGATTATGTTTTTGATAAATTAACTTTTGAGAATGTGATACCTGTTGCTCAAGAGTTTATGAATTTATTTTTAAATTCTAAATTCGATAAAATAGAAATTGTTTACAATAGTTTTAAAAATGCTGCAACTCAAATAATTACAACCGAACAATTTTTACCGGTTAATACAGATACTGAAAAAACAATCAAAAAAACACAAAACGACTATATTTTTGAACCTTCAAAAGATGAAATTCTTGAACATGTAATTCCGTTAGCTCTTAAAACTCAAATTTACAAAGCAATTATTGATTCATTTGCCTCAGAACACGGTGCTAGAATGACTGCAATGCACAAAGCAACAGATAATGCTGGTGAACTTCTAAAAGAACTTACCTTAACTTACAACAAAGCTAGACAAGCATCTATTACAAACGAAATTTTGGAAATTGTTGGTGGTGCGGAAGCTTTGAAAAAATAATATTTCTACTAAAAACCTCGATTTTTTCGAGGTTTTTTTATTTAAAATGCTGCCATAAGCAATTCAATATTTTTTGAAGGTAAATTTAAATTATTGCCAATAATTTCGTTAGTTAAAATACCTTTAAAAATATAAACTCCATTTCTAACGCCTTGATTGTTCTTTATAACACTATCAATATTAGCGGTTTCGGCAAATTCTGCCACTAATTGTGCTAAAATATTACTAATTGAATAAGTTGCTGTTCTTGCAACTTTAGATGGTATATTTGGAACACAATAATGCACAACATTATGTTTTACAAACGTTGGTTTTTGATGTGTTGTTAGTTTAGAGGTTTCAAAAACACCTCCATTATCAATTCCAATTTCAATAATAACAGAATTCGGCTTCATTTTTTTAACTACATCTTCGCTTAAAATAAAATTATTTTTAATTTTATTTCTAAAAGCACAAATAACTACGTCTGAATTTATTGTAATATTTGCCAAAAGTTTTTCTTTAATTATAGTTGTGTAAACTTTTTGACCTAAGTTTGATTGAATTCTACGCAATCGTGAAACAGAGCTATCAAATATTTTAACACTTGCACCCAAACCAATTGCAGTTCTTGCGGCATACTCTCCTGCTGTTCCTGCTCCAATTACTAAAACTTCAGTAGGTTTCACTCCTACTACACCACCAAGCATTTCGCCTTTACCTCCGTTGTTTGTGCTTAATATTTCGGCAGCAATTAATATTGATGCACTGCCTGCTATTTCGCTCATTGCTTTTACTATTGGAAAGCACCCCGAATTATCGCGGATAAGTTCATAGCTTATAGCTGTTACTTTTTTTTCTATTAATTTTTGAATGTATTCTTTGTTTAAATAATTAATGTTTAATGTCGAAAATATTAGTTGATTTTTTCGTAATAAGTCTATTTCTTGATTTGTATAACTAGAAATTTTAAGTAAAATATCGGCTTTAAAAATATCGGCTTTATTTTCAATTATTTGTGCCCCTAACTCGCTATATTGCAAATCGCTAAAATTTGCTCCTTGCCCTGCTCCTTGTTCAAAAAGCACTGTAAAACCTTGTTCTATAAGCAATTCGACACCAAAAGGGCTTAGTGGTGTTCTTTTTTCGTTTAAGTCTGTTTCTTTTAAAATTCCTACTATGAAATTATTTTTACTTGCATATATTTCAAGGGTTTCCTCTTGAGGCATTAATTGTTCTTTATTAAAAGGCGATTTTTGATTTCCAAATTCCATAATTTGTTTTTTATGCTTTTATCAAAATTACTAAATTTTAATTATTTTTTCATTTTTTGGGCAATTATTTTAACTACAATTTTAAGTTGGCGAAAATTTAACTGAGAATTTAACGATAAACGTAATCGAGATGTATTTATTGGTACCGTTGGTGGGCGAACGGCTGATACATAAAACCCATTATTTAAAAGTTCTTCGGACACTTTAAGTGTTAATTCGTTTTGTCCAATAATTACTGGAACTATTTGAGATGCACCCAGCGTAACTAATTTGTTATTAATCAATTCACGTTTTAATTGCTCGCTTAAATTTTGCAAATTTTCTCTTTCGTTTTTAAAATTTACAATTTGTTCTAAAATAAATTTTGTCCATAAAATATTTATTAGTGGCAAACCTGTTGTATAAATTAATGTTCTGCTTTTATTTACAAGTACTTCTTTTAAATATTTACTTAAAGTTACAAAAGCACCAACAGATGCTATTGCTTTTCCAAAAGTACCTACAATTATGTCAATATCTTTAATATTTCCTGAGATTTCAGAAATTCCTAATCCTGTTTTTCCAAAAACGCCAAATGCGTGAGCTTCATCAATATATAAAATGCAATTAAATTTGTTTTTTATTTTAATTAATTGTTGCAAATCGGCAATATCGCCGTCCATACTAAAAACCGACTCGCTTACTATAAAAACATTTTCAAAGTTATTTCTGTTTTTCTCCAAATAAAGCTCTATTTGACTGTAATCTAAATGTTTATATCTAATATTTTTTGCTTCAGAAAGTTTAAGCCCATCAACAATGCTTGCATGATTTAGTTTATCTGATAAAATTAAATCGTTTTTTGTTGTAAGTGCCGGCAATATTCCTGTATTTGCATGATAGCCACTATTATATACCAATGCCGATTCTTTTTCATAAAGTTTTGCAATTAGAGTTTCTAATTCAAAATATTCGTTATAGTTTCCGCTCAAAAGCCTCGAAGATGCCGAACCTAACAAATTAGATTTGCTAAAATTAATACTTTCAAAAAACTGTTTTAGCAATTTTTGGTTTTGCGAAATACCCAAATAATCGTTCGAGGATAAGTTTAGACATTTTTTTCCATTAAAAACCACGTAATTCTCATTAGTATGAAGTAGGTTATTTAAAACCCTGAATTGGTCTTTAGCCTTTAAGTTTAATATTTCTTTTTTAAAATCCATATTTTATAAAAAAGCAGTAAGCCTATAAGCCGAATTTTGTTTTCCGCAAGCGGAACTTCTGTCATTTATCTAAGCGACTTACCCTCCAACTTGGGCGAGCAACCCTCAAGTGCTGGTTTACATAGTCTTGCAACCTATAGTTATGTACGGCTATAACAGTTACCTGCTATACCGGTAAGCTCTTACCTCACCTTTTCACCCTTATTCCGTAAACGGAACGGTTATTTTCTGTTACAAAAACATACCTTCGCAAATATCTCCTATTTCAGAAGTATAGTGCTCTGCGTTGTCCGGACTTTCCTCTCTGCTAAAGCAGAACGACAGAACAGCTTACTGCTTGGCAAAGGTAATACTTTTATTATTTATAAATTTGTAACTTTAAAAATAAAAATTCGTCTGACTGTTAAATTTAATAAAAATAATGAAAATATTTTTTAGCTCTATTATTCTAATATTAGTAAATGCAAATATATTAACATCTCAAACAATTATTAATGGCGTGGTTTTAGACACAAAAACAAAAGAAAAAATTGTTTTTGCAAATATTGTTTATAACAATAAAAAACAAGGTACAACTACTGGTATTGATGGTAAATTTAAAATTAATTCGACCGAAAAAATTAGTAATTTAGAAATAAGTTTTTTAGGTTATAAAACTAAAAATATTGAAATTACACCATCAACAAACACAAATAATTTTCAAATTGAATTAGAACAAACTGCATATAATATTGATGAGGTATCGGTTTTTCCGGGTATAAATCCTGCTCACAGAATAATGAATAAAGTTATTGAAAACAGAAAAATAAACAACCCCGAAAAAATGCAAAGTTTTGAATATACCTCGTACAACAAAATGATTTTTACATTCGATTTAAATTTAGTGGACACAGCAAACAGTTTAGATACAACCAAAAATAGCATAAAACAAGACAGCAGTATAATTGCAATACGTAAATTTCAAGAAAGCCAATATTTACTTATGAGTGAATCGGTAAGTAAACGAAAATTTATGCAACCCGATAAAAGTAGCGAAAAAGTTATTGCTTCGCGGATAAGTGGCTTGCAAAACCCTTCATTTACGCTGTTAGCAACACAATTACAGTCTTTAAGTTTTTACAGTAATTATATAAATATTTTAGATAAAAACTATTTAAGTCCTATTAGTAGTGGAAGTACTAACAAATACTTTTTTCTTATTGAAGATACCTTACTAAATGAAAATAACGATACAATTTTTATAATATCGTTTCGTCCACAAAAAGAAAAAAATTTTGATGGTTTAAAAGGAGTTTTAAATATAAGCACCAACAAATATGCAGTACAATCGGTTAAGGCTGAACCTTATGAACAGAAAGGAATGATTGATGTTAAAATTCAACAAAATTATATATTTATTGATAATACACAGTGGTTTCCAAACCAACTAAACACCGATTTAACTTTTTTAAATTTAAACCTATCGGTAAACAAAAAATCTGATTTAAAAGTCTTTGCAATAGGCAAAACTTACATTAAAGACATAAAATTAAATCCAGAATTTGAGAAAAAAACATTTAATCATATTTCGCTTGAAGTAGAAAAAGATGCTTTAAACAAAGACAATACGTTTTGGAACGAATTTAGAGAAGACACTTTAAATTCTAAAGAAATAAAAACTTATGAAGTTATAGATAGTATAGGAAAATCTGTAAATTTAGACCAACAGCTTGAAACTTTAACATCGTTATATACCGGAAAAATTCCATACAAATTTATTAATTTAGACTTAACTAAACTAATTGGTTATAATCAGTACGAGGGCTTTACACTTGGTTTAGGACTTGAAACTAACCAAAAAGTTTTAAAATTTGCCAATATATCGGGTTATTTCAGATATGATTTCAAAGATTTAGCTTTTAAATATGGTTCACAATTAAATATTAACATTAGTAATACAAACGAAATCAACCTTTTTGTTCAATATTTTAATGAAGTAAAAGAAAGTTCAGGATACGAATTTTACGGAAAAAAAGGTAGCATTTTATCGGCTACAACAAGCGAATATTTTAGAAATTATTTAATTTCAGATATGTACAAAACCGAAGGTTATAAATTAACTTTAGAAAATCGTATGCTTAGATATTTAAAATTAGAATACTCTATTAAGTACTCAACCGATATTGTAACAAACAATTATAGTTTCGATAAATTAATTTCTGATGGCAACATTGAGCTTACAAATAAATTGAATAAATATACAAATAACGAGGCATCGATAAAAGCAAAATACGGATTTAAAGAAAAGTTTACAAAAACTCAATATGGGCTTATATCAATGGGTACCGACTACCCTATTTTTTATTTTAACCTAATATTCGGCTTAAATAATTTCGATGGCAATTATACATATTCAAAATACGAAGCAATGGTAACCAAATCATTTATGATAAAAAATTTAGGAAAAACATCTATTACAATAAATGGAGCTTATACCAATAACAATATACCATACATATACTTGTACAATGGGCACGAAAGCTATTACAGCTTTACATTAGAGTCGCAAAATAGCTTTGGAACTATGCGAATGAACGAATTTTTATCGGACGAATTTGTAAGTGTATTTTTACGCCACGATTTTAAAAGTTTACTTTTCAAAAAAGAATGGTTTCAACCAAAATTTGTTATTGTTACCAATTTGGGTTACGGAAAACTTAAAAATACACAAGCACACAATAACATTAGCTACAAGACAATGGAGAAAGGCTATTACGAAAGCGGATTGCTTATAAATAATATTTTTAAACAAAGTATTTCAAGTATTGGTATTGGCGTTTTTTACAGATACGGACCCTATAGTTTCGATAAAATTGGGCAAAATTTCGCTTACAAACTTTCAATATATTATTCGCTATAAAACAATGGCAATAAATAGGGATAGTTTCACAACGAAGCGAAGAAATTACCATGTTTAGTGTTGTGCTTCTTTCTTATTCACTTCATTCAGAATATTTATTAATTATCAATTTCATAAACTCTCCAACAAAATTACTTGTTTTTATTAAACCGCTGTTAACGGGTACAAACACTACAAAACCTTCAGAAAATACTGCTGATGCTACAATAAATATAAAATCCTTATAATCAAGCTTATACCTGTCAGTATTTCCTGAAAAATAATATTCTTTGTATTGAATATCACTATTGAATTTTAAAGATAAAAGTTTAAATTTTCTTTTGTCATTATTTGTTGTAGTTGAATCGTTTAACATAAATTCATAATATTCGTTCTTTTCCAAGTAAATTATAGTATCTTTTAATCGTATTTTCGTCTTCTCATATTCCATAATATTATTTCCTCTAAAAATACAAATGTATTTTTGTTTATAACTTTTAAGAATTTCATGATAATATTCATCTGAAGCATCGTAGAGTTTAACAATTATTTCAAAGTCCGGTTTGTTTTGTATTGAAGCGATATATACTAGTTTTCCTCTATATTGTTTTACGAATAACTCAATATTGACAGCCATTTTAAAAAAATCATTCTTTTTAAATACAAATGTGCTATCTGCTAATATTTTTAATGATTCATTTGTATTGTCCTGTAATAATAGGATATCATAGTTTCTATCAAGTTTTGACTTTTTATAGTATTTATTTATTCCACTGTCAAATTTTTGTTTTTTAATTGTTATATTAGGACTATTAACAACAAAATCCTCAACAAATAATCTCGGCATTATTTTTTCTTTAATCCTTTTTTTATTTTTGTATTTATAAAAAATACTATAATTACTTACATAAGTTATTTGGCAAGAGATTGTGTCTAAATCCTCTGTTATAATAGTATCTATCATATCTTGAGATACACAATCATAATTTAAAAAAACTAATATTATAAATGTTATTATTTTAATGAATCTTAATATCATTATTCCAGTAATTTTGTTTCTTAATAAAAATCAGTCACAATTAAGCACAACATTATTATATAAGTAATTTTTTAAAAATTTAACCTACTAAGTCTAAAAAATATTTTTCACACACTGTAAATATAAATTAAAAAATATTATATACAAAGAAATTCCTTTGTTAATAAAAATTTCGCTTACAAACTTTCAATATATTATTCGCTATAGCGGTTTGTAGTTTCTGTTACAAGCTGCCATTACTTCTTGGTCTTCTTAATTGCGTCTAAGTATATTTTTTTAATGGGCGCATTCAAGTAATAAATACCATTAAGCCAACACATCGAAAAATGCAAAAAAACAAATTTCTTGACGCTCGGTATAGTTTTGATGTTTTTTTTTATTAATTTTGTGTTGTA
>DYMG01000089.1 GCA_020721655.1 Paludibacter propionicigenes
TAGTATAACAGCTTTCAAATTAATGTAAAATGTGCAATATGTGGCACTTTTTTTTTGTATTGGCGGTAACGGTTTGGGGGTTTGCGTTCGGGCGGGTTTCGGAGCACAAAGTTTCAATTTATTACTAAAGTTCATTCGAAGCACAAAACTCCAAGTTTGCACGTCACCCCGCCTGACGCAAAACCCGTGTTAGCGGTTCGTTCCTCTTTCTGGTCAATGGTTAAATTTTTCATATTAGAGTTAGTCCTTGAAGTAAGTCTAATAAGTGTTTAGCTTTTAAACGATTTACAATATTGTGATTAGCTGTGTTTGCAATTTGATATGTTGAAGTCCAAATTGTTTGAAAACCTCTTGTGTGGGAAAGATTATCAACAGCTGAAACTGTGTCGCCTCTTGTCCGAGAGGAACACAAAATTATTTCACAATGAAAAGTGTCTGCAAGGTCGATAAGTCGATTTTGTAAATTTGTTTTAGGGTCGCCTTGACTTTCAATGCCAATTATTTTACCATTTATTTCTACAACCAATCGAAAGTCTCCAGTTGCTGATACTGTTGTCGGTATTGGAAATATAGGTCTGAAAGATGGATACGTGTATATTAAGAGATTTGCAAATTCTCTTAATGTCTCTGTTTTCCCTTTGTCGCCCGAGTGCAAAATTGCTAATACTGTTTTCATAAAAATTTACATTATTAATTTCCATCTAATTTTTTTCGTTCATAAAAGAATATAAAACCGCTCTCATCTATGCCTTCTTTTGTTGAATAAATCGGGTTATTAGCTGTGCCACAATATTGACAATCTCCACCTATCCAAAAATCTGCACCTATATGAGCATCCCAAGTTGAAGAGAAAACATCTCTATCGTATTTATCAATTTCTTTTGTATAAATGCCATTTTCATATTTGAAATACACCTTGCCGTCAATTTTTTCACGACATAGCCTATAAATCATAATACCATTTTCATACTTAACAACGTCTTCAATGTTACCAAGACTACTGCAACATTCTTGATAGAACTCTGCTCTATATTCTCCATTTAGTTTTCCCAACAAATCTTGTGAAAATTTTATACTGAGCTTTTTGTCATATTTCGATTCAGGAAACTTTGTGTATGTATATTCCCCAATTAATAAATTGTCCTTAAAAAATGCGGTAGAAGACTCAAGAATCTTTTTTGATGGAAATGCTGACTTTACAAATGTGCATTTTCCGTTTAATTTCCCTGTTATATATTGAACTGATACTACAATTATGCTTGGACTACTTGAATATTTTGATGTTTGGGTTACGGTAAATTTCCATAAACCATTACGAAGCCCATTTTTAAATTGACCTTCTATTTTAACCGCACTACCTTGAAAAGAAAAATTACCTTGTTTAACCCTTTCGGAATTCTCATTTTCGTAATACGTATATGTCGCCTTTCCGTTATCGCTATAACGATTGCCGTCTAAGCTGTATTCTCCTACATACGTTTTTAGCTGTTGTGAATAAGAAATCACTGGTAAAAAAATTAAAAGTAGTTTTATTATTTTCATATGTCTACGTGTTTTATGTATGCTTTAATTACTGAATGGTGTCGCACTTAGAATGACCGCTAACATCTGTATAAACGCAATTGTGTTTGTTTCCATTACAACACCCCCCAACTCCTCTTTATTTATAAGGGTTTTTGTTAATATTTTATATCATTCGTCAAAATATACAGCGTTTTAGTAAACTTTTTTAGCCAATGCGAATATACATAATATATTTTAAAATTTCAAGAAAAATCAGATTATTCACAAATTACTTAGAAATTTCTTTCAATCGTAGGTTGGCACTCTGTTTTATATCGTCTTTATATTCGCCGATATTTAATTTTAGGGCTAAATTAAAATATTTTCGTGCTTCTTCAATTTTCTTTTCTTCCTGATAAATTATTCCAACTTGAAGGGCAGAATAAGCTGCAAAATATCGTTTTGGTTCTGCATTTTGTTCTATTACTAAGTTGTAGTATTTTATGGCTTTATCGTTCATTTTTAGCTTGTTATATGTTCTGGATAACCTATAATACTGTTCTGTTTGCTCAACTTTAGTTTTAATAAATTTGAAATTATTTTTATCAACCAAATAATTTTGAGCTTCTACATATTTTCCGGCATCGAAAAGCAAACGAGCTTTTAGAAGAAATACGTTTGGAATTTTTGGTTCACTACTTTCTAATTGAGCTTGTTTATCGGCTTCAGAATACTCTCCTCCATTTTCTTTTGTTAGTTTTTTATATTTTTGAAACAAAATAGTATCGCCATTTAATATATATATTCGAGCAAGTTGCCAGTATGCCGATTTTGTAAAATGTTTACTTTTGTTTTTTTGCAAAAATATTTTTAAATTATTGATGGCTTTTTCTTTATTATTTAAGGTGTTTACAATTCCTGAAAGATAGTATAAATAAGGTATTTGCGACAAACCGTTAGATTTTAAATAAGTTATTTTTGAGTCTATAGTTGAATAATTATTATCGATGTAGTTTAACAAAGCATCGGTAAAAATATTTAGTTTGTTTTTCGAAATTTCAAATTCGGGTTTTGGAACTTGCATTTCTGGATAATCTTCTTTTAAAAATGTGGCTAAAAGCTTAGTAATAGCAAATGCTTCGACATAATATTTTTTATTTTGTTTCGCTAAATTTAAATACTTGTTCAATTGTTTAATGCCTAATTTTACATCGCCTTTTATTCCAAACGGGCTTAAAAGCACTTGTCCGGCTTCTGGTGTTATTCCTGCAATAATGTTAAAAAGTGCCGAAAGTTTAATGGTTTCAATATTATTAGGATTAAGTAAATTTGCTTTTTCATAATACTTAAAGGCTTCAACAAAACTGTATAATCCGGAGAAATAATCTTTGTTAAACAGCTTAAGTACAGCTTTTTGAAAATACAATTCGGCTAAATAATTATATGATTGGTTATCGGCTTTCGATTTTTCAATTATCTCAACAGATTTATCGGTAATAATTTCAAATTTTGTGTAGTTATCTTTGCCTCCAATAAATAAGTTTTCTATAAATAAATTATAGCTTTTAAGATAAAGTGAAGTATTAGAATTGTTATTTTCAAGTTGTTTTTTAGCTTTTTCGAAATTTAAATCGAAAATATTTGTTCTTGCTTGCTCTTCAAGTTCTTCGGTTGGGGTTTGTGCTTTAGAAATATTTTGTGTGCAAAAAACCACTAAAATTGTAAAAAATAATTTTAATAGTTTTGTCGCCATTTTATACCCAAGAGAATAAATATAAAATAAAGAAAACTATTGGCGACGATAAAAAAACGCCATCGAACCTATCGAGAATGCCACCATGACCCGGCAATATAGTTCCAGAGTCTTTTATATTTATGCTTCTTTTGAACATAGACTCGAACAAATCGCCAATTGTTCCAAAAACTGAAACAACAATTGCTAACAAAATACCAAAATTGAGTGTGTAAAAACTAAAATACTTGCTTAAAATTATAGCCATAATTATGCTCATTACAAGTCCACCTATAAAGCCTTCCCACGATTTTTTCGGCGAAATTCGCTCAAATAACCTATGTTTTCCGAAGCTAATGCCAAAAATATATGCAAAAGTATCGTTCGACCATAAAATTAGGAAAAAACTGAGCAAAATTTTATAATCGTAGTTTTGATAAATACCTCTAATACTTACAATTACATTGTCGTTTAAAGCTAAATTTTTGTTAAAAATAAAATAGCTAAATAACGAAAAAGGTACAACTATTAGCAAAATACCAAATATTGAATATGCAATATTTAAAATAGGGTATGGTGTTTTTCGGTATAATTCAAAAACCGAAAGAAACACTAACAGAGGAACTATTATTATAAACACGTGATTATCAATAATTTGTGCGGCATTAAAGAAGGTAATTGTAAAAATTGTTAGTCCCACTATTAAATTAGGGATAATAAAAGGTTCTACTTTCATTTTATTTCCTAAACTATAAAATTCGTATAATCCTAAAATAGTAATAGTTGAAAAAACTATATAAAATAAAATTGGGTGAAATATTATACCACTCAATAAAACAGCAACAAAGCCAATTCCGGTAATTAATCTTTTTGTAAAGTTATTCAATTTGTATAGTTTTTATTAATATTTTGAACCATAATTTATCCATTTTGGTAATATTTTATTCTTGTTTTTCAAAAATAGTTATTAAAAAATTACCAAAGTCGGATTCAAGTTTTGTTATTCTTCCAGTACTAAATTTTACACTAACAGAATTATTAATATCAAAGTCAGCATCAAAACCCACTAATGAAAAATATTTAGTTTCTATTTCATTTTCCACTTTAATAAATTTTGTTTCACCTAATACACCTCCTATATTTATTTTTAGGTTATCCCCTATTTTAGTTTTATATAATAAATATTTATTTGGTAATAATACAAGTTTTTGGTTATTTATACTTAGGTTTCTTTTTACTGGAAATTGATTGTAATCTCCAATTATATATATAATATTTTTATTTTTAAGTTCATTATTTTTTGTGAAATCATGCTCGTTAAATTGATAAAATGACAAACAAACAGTTATAGTATCTATTTTTTTTATTACACTATCTATTGTGTAAGAATTAGCTCCCATCTCATTTGCAGTATTCCATAACTTATAATACAAAGCTACAAGTGTTTTATTTCCATTTTTTAAATAATGAGCTTTTACTATTCCTACTTTTAAAAAGTCATTTAATTTAAAATTATTTTCAATATTTTCAAAATTATTATATGTTGAGCCAAATCTCTTTTCTTTAGGAATTATAAATTTTTTATTTTGTTCTATTATATCAATTTCTTGTCCTAATAATTGAATTGTAAACAGTAATAATATTATTTTAAATAATACTTTAGGCATTTTTTATTATTTTATAGTATCAACAAATATATAAAAATTAATGATGTCTAAACATAGTTTTTTTTCCAATACAAGATTAAGAAAACGCCAAAAATCATACCTCCTAAATGGGCAAAATGAGCAACATGATCGCCAACTTGGTTTGCAAAACCGCTGTATAATTCTATTGCACCGTAAATTATAACAAAATATTTAGCTTTTATTGGGAGGGCAAAATAAACATAAATAATAGAGTTTGGGAACAACATTCCAAAAGCTAAAAGCAAGCCAAAAACAGCTCCCGATGCACCTACTGTTGGCACATTAACTATTGTTTTTGTGGCATTTTCGATGTATGAGGTTGTTTGTGATATGGCTCCTGCATTTGAGGGGTCTATTGCCCATTGTTTTATAAATTCGGGATTTATTGGAAAACTACTAAAATGTTCATTTATTAAAATTGCAAATGTTTCGGGTGTAGGCATGGCTAAATAGGCTTCAACAGCAGTTTGCATTGAAGAAATTGTGTGCCAATTTACTCCTGTTTGAATTAAAGCAGCTCCAATTCCTGTAACAAAGTAATATATAAGAAAGCGTTTTGCTCCCCAATAATTTTCAATAGTTGCTCCAAACATCCATAAAGCAAACATATTGAACAATATATGAGTAAAACTGCCATGCATAAACATATAAGTTATGTATTGATATGGCTTAAAATACTCCGAAGTAAAATAATGTATGCCCAAATATTGCGACAAATCAATACCTTTTTGTTCTAAAGTAATTGTTGCTAAAAAAAACAAACCGTTAATTATAAGTAAGTTTTTAACAACTGGCGGCAATACATTAACCCCCCCCGGTCGTATATTCATATTCGTAAATTTTCAGCAAAAATAATGAATATAAAGTTAAAAATGCATAAACCCAAAAAGAGAGTTTTTTAAATTTAGAATTTTTAAGTTTTAATGACTAATTTTACAAACTTTTTGAAAATAACTATATGTATATATTAGAGGCAAATAATATTGTAAAGAAATACGCAAATCATTTGGCATTAAACGGTGTAAACTTAAATGTTGAAAAAGGAAGTGTTTACGGTTTGTTAGGACCAAATGGAGCCGGAAAAACATCGCTAATACGAATAATAAACCAAATTACAGCCCCCGATAGTGGCACTGTTTTTTTTAATGGACAAAAACTTAATCAAAAACATATTCACAAAATTGGGTACTTACCCGAAGAACGTGGACTTTACAAAAAAATGAAAGTTGGAGAACAAGCTATTTATTTGGCTCAACTAAAAGGTCTTAAAGAAGCCGAAGCAAAGCAAAAACTTAAAGAATGGTTCACAAAATTCGATATTTTGCCTTGGTGGGATAAAAAAGTTGAAGAACTATCTAAAGGAATGCAACAAAAAATTCAATTTATTGTTACCATACTTCACAAACCCGAACTTCTTATTTTCGACGAGCCTTTTAGTGGTTTCGACCCAATAAATGCCAATTTATTAAAAACTGAAATTTTATCGCTAAAAGAACAAGGAGCAACAATAATTTTTTCAACACACAATATGGAATCTGTTGAAGAACTTTGCGACAACATAACACTCATAAACAAATCGAAAAACGTACTTAGTGGCAAACTTTCCGACATAAAAGGGCAATTTAAAACCAATATTTACAATTTCACGTTTACCGGAAATGTTAATGTTTTAGACATAGCACAACACCATCAATTTAAAATTTTAGATAATAAACAAGTTGCAAATACTACAAAATTACGTGTAGAATTATTAGATAACAATATAACTACTAACCAATTAATTGGCGAATTAATGAAAAATGGAAATATTATCTCGTTTAACGAAGAAATTCCAAGTATGAACGATATTTTCATAAAAGTTATAGAAAAAAAAGATGTAGAATAAATAAATACCATCATAAATGAACAAAATAATATTAATAATAAAACGCGAATATTTAACAAGGGTAAAACAAAAATCGTTTCTTATAATGAGTATAGTTGGTCCAATTTTAATGGCTGCATTAATGATTGTTCCGGCTTGGTTGGCAAAAATGGATACCGATAAAGTTTACAATATTGCAGTTGTTGACCAAACTAAACGCTTTAGCGACACTATAGTAGATACCGGCTATATTACCAACATTAGACTAAAAAACCAAAAACCCGACGAGAAAAAAATGTTTATTCGTAGGTTGCCCGACAGCAAAAATTACAAATTTTCGTTTGTTGATACACTTTATAAAACAAAGTATATAAATAAATTCGACTCTTTAAATTACGATGTTTTGGTTTTTATACCTAACAATATACTAAGTTCGCAAGCCATAGAAATGTATTCCGACAAGGAAATTACATTGGCAACAAAACTTTATATTACCAACAAAATAGAAAAAGAATTAGAAAAAGAAAAACTAAAAGCTTATGGAATAGATAAGCCTATTAGCGTGAGTATTAAAGTTTTATCTAATATTATTGATGAAGATGGCAAACTAAGCGAAAGCAACTCCGAAATTACAATGGTACTCAGTATTTTATCTGGAATACTAATATATTTCTTCATTTTTATGTATGGTTCGCAAGTTATGCGTGGCGTAATTGAAGAAAAAACAAGCAGAATTATAGAAGTAATAGTCTCATCGGTTCGTCCGTTTGAACTTATGATGGGCAAAATAATAGGAATTGCAATGGTTGGCTTAACTCAATTTTTGCTATGGATTGTCCTTACTTTTGCACTTGTTACAGTGGCTCAATCGTCGTTTATGCCATCAAACAGCCAAATAGTAGCCCAACAACTAAAATCGACAAACATAATGGACGGTAGCCAAGCCGAACAAGAAAAAATTGATGATGAACAAATAAACGAAGACATAAACAACGCTTTTAAAATAGTTTCGAATATTAATTGGCTACTTATACTTTCTGCATTTTTATTCTATTTTATTGGCGGATATTTACTATACGCATCGCTTTTTGCTGCCGTTGGGGCTGCCGTTGATAGCGAAGCTGATACTCAACAATTTATGCTACCAATAACAATTCCCCTTATTTTAGGAATGGTAATGATACAAAGCATTGTTCAAAATCCAGATGGCGATTTAGCGTTCTGGTTCTCAATTATACCGTTTACATCGCCAATTATAATGATGGCACGTTTACCTTTTTCTGTGCCCGATTGGCAAGTTTATTTATCGATGGGTTTATTGATTGTAACGTTTATTTTAACTACAAAATTTGCAGCAAAAATATACAGAGTTGGAATTCTAATGTACGGTAAAAAGGTAAATTACAAAGAGTTATGGAAGTGGCTTAAGTATTAATGTTTAATGAATTTTATTTTACCAATAATATATATTCTATTTTTTTTATTTCTGATAAAAAAACTACCATTTTTTAAAAATACACAACTTTCGTTTTTTATTTTGGGTGGTATTTTTTTGCTTAAAATTTTAAGTGGCATTTTTCTGTTGTTATTGTATAAATACTATTATAAAGCTGAAGATGCCGATATTTTTAACTATTTTATTGATGGTAGATATATTTTCGATATTGCAAAAAACAAACCATTAGAATATTTTAAAATAGTTACAGGAATTGGCACTCTACAAACAGAAACAGAGCAAAGCTTACGTGCAGTTATGCAATTTTGGTATAAACAATTTAATTACAACTTAATTAACGACAATAGATTAATTATTAGAATAAACGCCGTAATACACTTAATATCAGACCATAATATTTATGTACATTCAGTTTTCTTTAGCTTCTTCTCTTTTGTAGGACTAACCGCATTATTTAAATTTTTCAACAAATTTGTTAACGAAAAAAAGCTATTAATTATAGCCGTATTTTTAATTCCATCGGTTTTAATTTGGTCGTCGGCAATGCTTAAAGAGTCTATTATAATGCTATCTTTAGGTCTGTTTTTGATGTTTTTTTATAATATATTAAACGAACATAAATTTTGGCAATTAATAGGTTTCTTCTTTTTTACGTTTTTAATGTTTTTGCTAAAATTTTATGTGCTATTTTCATTAATTCCGGGTTTGTTTTTTTTAGTAATACATAAATTTTACAAAAAACAGGCTGTTTTAATTTTTACAGCAATTTACACCCTCACTATTTTGTTTTTCTTTAATTCACAACACCTTACAAATCAAAATTTAGCAGAAATAATGAGTTTTAAACAACACGATTTTATAAATATGCTTAACCATACCGAAAATGTTGGAAGTAGAGTTGACATACCTATTTTAGAGCCTAATTTTATTTCGTTTTTTAATGCAATTCCATCGGCTTTAAACAATACTTTTATTCGTCCTTCTTTTTTTGATGTTCATTCTGTAATAGTATTGCCTGCGGTTATCGAAAATATTATGTTTATGTTAATATTTATACTTTCAATATATTTTTTCGATAAAGCCAAATTTCAAAAAAATATTTCAATAATACTTTTTTCTTTATCGTTTGTAATAACATTATCAATAGTAATCGGATTAACAACACCTGTTTTGGGTGCAGTTGTTCGTTACAAGGTTCCATATTTGCCGTTTTTGGCTTTTGTTTTTATACTTGTGGCAAATTTTAAAAACCGGTTTA
>DYMG01000017.1 GCA_020721655.1 Paludibacter propionicigenes
TTTTGATAATTTGTCGATTTTAAATTGTATTTGCCGTATTTAGTCATTGTTTTTTAGTGCTAATTAATTAGTTCTTAAATCGTACGCAACTATAAATTCTATTATACTACCATAACAAGTTGGTTTTTGGAGTAACTTAAAATAAATTTCAGCTAATGTATAAATTTGTCCAATTTCATATTCAGTTATTATAAAATTATTATTTTTAATAGCTTCTTCAAATAATTTAGGTTCAAATAAAGACTCGTCATAGTTGTTGTTGTTCATTATTTGAAGAAGGATGCTTCTAATTTTATCTAGAATAAATATATCAATAAATTCTTTATCGCTTGATTCTGTGGTAAAATTATAATCTATTATTTTAAATTGTTCAGTATTTATAGAGTCATTATTTTGTAGTGAAGCAAATAATTTGTTGTTTAATTTTTTTGCAAATAAAATCGATGAGCAATTTAAACGAATTACGATTTTATATATATATATTTTGTTCATATTATTTTTGAAAAATATATTTTCTATGATATTCAAGAAATTCTTCTCGTCCTTTAATAGGTAAATTATTAATTATTTGTTTATGATATATACCTAATTTTTTTGTGTTTTCTTTTGAAAGTTTTTTTGAGATTAAAATTTCTTTATCTAATGTAAATGTAATTAAACCAATTCCTTTATCAAATAATTTATCATAAAGAGGCGATAAAAGTAATCCATTATGATGATTTAATCGTTCTTTATTAGTACTATGTATCCATGGTTTAATATGACTTGCAATTAATAATTTTTCATCGTCAATATTTGTAATAGGACATTTTTTCATGTCTTTTAATAATTTGGACCTAAAAGTATTTTGCCCTATCCTAATTAATTTTTGAGCTGTTTTTTCTGTAGTATTAATTTCTTTTTGTGGTTTAAAAAAAACATTGTCATTTTGTATCGAAAAATATCCTATATCGTTTTCTTCAATTTCTTTAATAAATTCAGATAAACCATATATTCCAAATGCTATTCTTGTAAATCTATTATCTCTTTGAACTCTTTCTTGAATAGTATTATTAGGCGTTTTACCTGTTTTTAATCTGTATTTCAATATTTCTTGATAAATTAATTTTAATGATGCATAACCACCATTATTAATCATGACTTTTTCAATAGCTTCTGAATAAGTTAATTTTTTATGCCCAAATTCTTCCATAATATTTTTTTAATATTATTTTAGTAGTTCTTTCCAATTTTGTATGTTTAAATCGTTAAAATTCATAAATTAATTAGCAAGCCAATTTTCATCAATAATCCCAAGTTTAACTGCTAAATTAATTGTTGTTTCGGCACGTTTAACAACCGGAGCATCAATCATTTTTGTGCCAAGAGAAACAACACCTAAGCCTTTAGCTTTAGCTTCGTTGAAAGCACGAAGAATTTTTTGTGCTTTTTCTATTTCTATTTGTTCGGGAGCAAAATTTTGCATTATTACAGGTATTTGGCGTGGGTGTATGCAACCCATTCCTTCAAATCCTAACGATTTAGAGGTTTTAACGTTTGTAGCTAATGCTTCCATATCCGAAATATCGGAAAAAACTGAATCTATAGGTTGAATTCCTGCTGCTTTACAAGCGTTAACAATTCTTGTGCGTGCATAAAAAGATTCGGCAGCTTCGTTTGTTCGTCGAACACCTAAATCGGCAGTAAAATCTTCTAAACCTATTGCCATAGAACACACGTTTGGCGACGATTTTGCTATTTCAAAAGCATTTTCTACGCCCAATGCCGATTCAATAATTGGCATATACCAAATAGGGTAATTTATAGATTTTTGTTTGCTAATTTCTGCAATTTTTTCATCAATTTTTATTATTTCGCTTGCGTTTTCGCATTTTGGAATAAGAATTAAATTTACATTATGGGGAACTATAAAATCTAAATCTTCAATACCAAGTTTTCCTTGATTAATTCGCACCATTCGTTCTGCACCATAAAAATTTACCGAACGTAAAGCGTTTCTTACAATATATCGGGCTTCGTGTTTTTTATCAGGGGCAACAGCATCTTCCAAATCGAGAATAATGCCATTTGGGTTGTGAACGCCGGCATTTAACATCATACTTGGGGTGTTGCCGGGCAAATATAATCGAGAAAAGCGGAACCGATTTTTTTCTGAAATTGTTTTATTTTGCTCTATAATATCAAATAAAAATTCATTTTTTGTGCTTAAAATTTGTGTAATTGCGGCTTCTAAACGAGCGGCTAAAACAAAAGGTAAAGCTCCTTTATCTATCATGGTAATTTTAGCATTTTTAATTTCAAAATGTGCTAAAACATTGTTAATAAGTTTTATTATAGAGTTGCCGTACAAAACATCTACTTTGCTTTTTAAATCTATTTCAATACCATTAGATTTTGTAAGTTCTATTGTAACTTCACAGTCAGAGCGAGTTTTATCGCCCAAATTTCCAGCTTTTGCAGTATTATTTTCCACTTTTTTTCTGTTTTGTTTATTGTGGTCAAAGATAAAAATTTATTGTGAGTATGTATTTATATAATTTATGAAATAAAATAATAATTTTATAAATTATTTTATGATAAAAGTAAATTGTATTTCAAAAATATTAACTTTACTGCTAATAAATAAGTTAAAATAATTAGATTAATTTAGTAGATGAACAAAGATTTATTATTGTTTTTAAAAGAATATATTACAGAAAATAGACTTGAAATATTTAATAAAGTGCTTTCATTCAGAACTCGTTATTTTTCAGTAATTTTAGAGGATATATATCAATCGCAAAATGCAAGTGCAGTTCTCCGAACTGCCGATTGTTTTGGAGTACAAGATATACACATAATAGAGAATAGAAACGAATACCAAATAAATCCAGATGTTGCCGTTGGCTCAACAAAATGGTTAAGTTTAAATTATTACAATGAGTTGGAAAACAATACATTAAGGACATTAACCAAACTTAAAACTCAAGGATATAGAATTGTTGCTACAACTCCACACATTAATGATGTCGATTTATACAATTTCGATGTAACAAAAGGAAAATTTGCTCTTGTATTTGGAAACGAACGAGAAGGTTTATCAAACAAAGTTATTGAAAATGCCGACGAATTTTTACGAATACCAATGTACGGATTTACAGAAAGTTATAATATTTCTGTTTCTGCCGCTCTGTGTATGCAATATTTATCGGAAAAAGTTAGAAACTCTAATGTAAATTGGCAATTATCAGTTCACGAAAAAGACGAACTTATTCTTGAATGGATTATTAACACGCTAAAAAAACCAGAAACATTTATTAACAAATTTAACGAAATAAATAATGGAATTAAAACTTAAAAACTCAATAGCTTTTTTAGACTTAGAAACAACGGGATTAAACATTGTTACAGACCGTATTGTTGAAATATCAATAATAAAAATAAACCCAAACGGACAAGAAGAGGAGTACACTAAAAGAATTAATCCAACAATACCAATACCCAAACAAGCATCAGATATTCACGGAATTTTCGACAATGATGTAAAAGATATGCCTACATTTAAAGAAATAGGTAAAAACATAGCAAAATTTATTGAAGGTTGCGATTTGGCGGGCTATAACTCAAACAAATTCGATATCCCAATGTTAGCTGAAGAATTTTTAAGAGCAGAAATAGACCTCGATATGAGAAAAAGAAAGTTTGTTGATGTACAAACAATTTTTTACAAAATGGAACAAAGAACTTTAATTGCTGCCTACAAATTTTTTTGCGATAAAGATTTAACAAACGCACATAGTGCAAATGCCGACACAAAAGCAACATACGAAGTGCTTAAAGCTCAACTTGATAGATACCCTGATTTAGAAAACGATATTGATTTTTTAAGCAATTTTTCGTCACACACTAAAAATGTTGACTTTGCCGGACGAATCATTTATAATGAAAAAGGAGAAGAAGAAATAAATTTTGGAAAACATAAAGGTAAAACAGTAGAGCAAGTACTTAAAACCGATTTAGGGTATTATAGTTGGGTAATGAACAACGATTTTGCTCTTGATACAAAAAGAGTATTTACACAAATAAAATTAAGGGATTTTAAAAAATAATTGTATTAAAATGAAAGTAATAGCAATAGGCAGAAATTATTCTGAACACGCCAAAGAATTGGGAAATTTAGTTCCCGAAAAAACAGTTTTCTTTATGAAACCTGAAACAGCAATTTTAAAAGATAATAAACCTTTTTATTACCCCAATTTTACTAAGGACTTGCATTATGAAACAGAAATCGTATTTCAAATTTGCAAAGTTGGTAAAAATATTGAAAAGCAGTTCGCAAACCGATATTACGATAAAATAGGTATTGGAATTGATTTTACCGCAAGAGACCTACAACGCGAAAGTAAGGAAAAAGGTTTGCCTTGGGAACACGCAAAATCGTTCGATAATTCGGCTGTAATTAGTCAACTTGTTGACAAAGAGGAATTTACTGATGTAAATGCAGTAAATTTTAGTATGACTTTAAATGGAAATACTATGCAAATAGGAAATACTAAAGATATGATTAACAGTATAGATGAAATCATAGCCTTTGTGTCGGAATATGTAACTCTTAAAATTGGCGATTTAATTTACACAGGAACACCAAAAGGAGTAGGGGCTGTTAAAATTGGCGATAAAATTGAAGCTTTTATCGAAAATAAAAAAATGCTTGAGTGCGAAATAAAATAGAAAAAAAGCAGATACTGAAATTAGGTATCTGCTTTTTTATATTAAACCGCTAACAAAAGAGTGAAAACGAATTTTGTTAGTTTGGTTTAATTTATGCCGATTGACTATCAATCTTAATTTTAAACGAAGTGAAAAAATTAAGTAACTTGATAGCAGTTCGGTATTAATTTTTAGCAATTGTTTTAATTTTCCAACGGAGCATTTTCTAAAATATCAATCAAATGATTTCTAAATTTTTCTACAGTAGGAATTAAAACTTTTTCGTCTGGAGAATGAACATTTCTGAGGGTTGGTCCAAAAGAAATCATATCTAATTTAGGATATTTTTCTAAAAATAAACCGCATTCCAAACCAGCGTGTATTGAGCGAACTACGGGTTCTACATTAAACAGTTTTTTATAAGAGTTTGCTCCAATAACAAGTATTTCAGAGTTAGGGTTGGGAGTCCAGCCGGGGTAACCATCGCCTTGTTTTACGGCAAATCCACTAAGCTCAAAAACACTTTTTACCATTGTCGCAATATCGGTTTTCATACTTTCGCTATCGCTTCTTTGACTTGTTGTTATTTCTATTTTATTGCCTGATTTAAATTTTACAGATGCCAAATTTGTTGATGTTGAAACCATTCCCTTCATACCTGCACTCATTGAAATAACTCCGTGAGGACAAGCATAAATTGAATTTAGTAAATTGTTTTGGGTTTTTTCGTCTATAACAAAATCTAAAAAATCAAATTTTGTTAATGAAATATTTATGTTTTGTTCAACAAAAATAAATTCGTTTTCTATGCTTTTTTTTAATTGATTGAAAAAATCGGTAAATTTTAAAATATTTTCATTGGGAACAGAAAACAACGAAAATGCTTCACGTGGTATAGCATTCCTTAAATTTCCACCATTAAATTCGGTTAACCTGATTCCAAAATTATGGCTTCCATAATGAAGAAAACGGTTTAAAATTTTGTTAGAATTTGCGTGTCCCTTATCAATTTCATCGCCAGAATGACCACCTTTTAAACCCCTTATTTCTAATTTGTAGTAAGAGTGGTTTGCGGGTACTTGTTCTTTTGTAAATTTGGTTTCGGCAACTGTATCAATTCCACCGGCACAGCCAATAAAAATTTCGCCGTCATCTTCAGAATCTAAATTTAGTAAAATCTCCGATTCAAAAAAATTAGGTTTTAATGCAAAAGCTCCTGTTAGTCCAGTTTCTTCATCAACAGTAAATAAACATTCAATTGGTCCGTGTTTAATGTTTTTACTTGTTAAAATATCCATTTGAGCCGCAACACCAATCCCATCATCAGCTCCAAGAGTTGTTCCTTTTGCTTTTACCCAATCTCCATCAATGTACGGAATAATTGGGTCGATATCGAAATTGTGATTAGAATCGCTGTTTTTTTCACAAACCATATCAATGTGACTTTGCAAAATAATTGATTTTCTATTTCCCATTCCTGCTGTTGCAGGTTTTTTCATCAATATATTGCCAACTTCATCTTTTTTGGCTTCTATATTGTTTTGCTTTGCCCAATTAAGTAAAAACTCAATAATCTTAGTCTCTTTTTTTGAAGCTCGCGGTATTTTGCATATCTCATCAAAATAACTCCATAGCGATTTTGGTTCTATATTTCTAATTTCAGACATATTTTTGTGATTATTAAATTAACAACCGTTATTTTTTAGTATTATTTTGGCTTCGGCGTTTCCTAAACTTTTCGATTTTTTCCAATCTTTGCAAGCATCTTTTTTATTCCCCAAAAATTTATTAGCCCAACCTCTGTTGTTGTAAGCCTCTTGGTCTTCGGGGTTTATTTCTAAAACTTTATCGAAATCGGATAAGGCTTTCTGATATTCTTTCAATTTGTTGTAAGAACTGCCTCTACTTAAGTATGCAAAACTGTTTTCGGGATTTAATTTTATTACTTCAGTGTAATCGTTAATGGCTTCTTTGTAGTTTGATAGCCTAATTTGTGCGTACGCTCTTTGTAAATAAGCATTTGTTAAAGTGTTGTCAATACTAATAGCTTCTGTATATTTTGCTATAGCTTCTGTGTATTTTTCGCTGTTACTTAATCGGTCTCCTTCTTTTATTAAAAGTTCAGCATCTTGCGAAAAAATATTTAAACTTAAAAATATAAGTATTAATAAATATGTTTTTTTCATTGTTATAGGTATTTTATTTAGCTACCAAATTTAAAAATTTTATTCGCCAAATCAAATAAAAATTATTAAAAAATAATAAATAATAGGTAAAACTGAATATCGTATTTTGAAGTTAATAATCGAAAATATACTTTTGTATAAATATATATAAATAAATATTAAATGAAAAAAATAGTTCTATTGCTTGCAGTTGCTGTGTTTTTGTCGATTGTTTCTTGTGGAAATAGTTCGGGAAAAGCCGAATTTACAGTTCAAGGAAAACTTTTAAATGCTTCGGGTAAAACAATATTTTTAGACGAACTTGGTGGAAATGCACCTAAGGTTGTAGATTCTGTAGTTGTTGCCGAAGACGGAACGTTTAAATTTAAAGCTCATACAAAATATGAAAACTTTTTTATGTTGCGTTTAGCTCAAAATAATTATATTTATATCGTTGCTGATAGTGTTGATAATATTACAATTAATGGAGATTTTAATAATTTTGTTAATACATATACTGTTGAGGGTTCGGAGGCTACAAAAACACTAAAACAAATTAACGAACACTTAAACAAAGCCTATGAGGGCTTAAATATGTTAAGTCAAGAAATTAAAGCTCACGAAAATAAACCAACAGCCGATAGTGTAAGTAATGCAGCTCAAAATAAATATAATGAAATATTAGCAGCAGAAAATTTATTTTTGAAGTCGATTATAGATAAAAACCC
The DNA here is from genome assembly GCA_020721655.1 of Paludibacter propionicigenes. Lineage (GTDB taxonomy): Bacteria > Bacteroidota > Bacteroidia > Bacteroidales > JAFGXI01 > DYMG01. The sequence goes on from DYMG01000017.1 coordinate 7,583, forward strand.
ATCATCTTTGGCATCGTTTTGGGCTTTAAATCAACAGCTTGGACAAAATAATTATATAATTTCTTACACCAACGAATTTGATTACTTTAAAAAAGTTGATGATGCAATGATGAAAAAAAATCCTAACTCATCAATTGCTAAACAATTTCACACTCAAATTATACAATTGGAACAACAAGTAAATTCTCAAAAACAAGCCGAAGCTACAACAGCTATTGGTACTGAGGCTATAGATATTGATTTGCCAACTCCAGATGGGAAAAACATTAAATTATCTTCTTTAAGAGGTCAATATGTACTGTTAGATTTTTGGGCAGGTTGGTGCAGACCTTGTAGAGGCGAAAACCCAAATGTTGTTGCTAATTACAATAAATACAAAGACAAAGGATTTACAATTTATCAAGTTTCTTTAGATAAAAATAAAGAAGATTGGGTTAAAGCAATTCAAATGGACGGCTTAGATGGTTGGATTCATGTTAGCGATTTGCAATATTGGAACTGTGCTCCAGCAAAGCAGTATAACGTAACCGGTATTCCTGCAAATTTTTTAATTGATAAAGAAGGTAAAATAATTGCAAAAAATTTAAGAGGTCCGGCATTAGGTCAAAAACTTTCCGAATTATTGGACTAATAAATTAAAAAAGCTTACTTTGGTAGGCTTTTTTTATCTAAATAAATATGGGATTAATAGAAATAGAAGGTATGGAATTTTATTCGTACCACGGACACTTTAAACAAGAGAGAATAGTTGGAAATAAATTTATTATTAATTTAAAGTTAGAAACAAATACTTTGGAAGCAGAAAAGTCCGACGATATTAACGATGCACTCAATTACCAAGTTGTTTATGAAATTATTAAAGAAAAAATGAAAGAAAAATCGCATTTATTAGAAAATATTGCAAGCAAAATATTAGATGCAATTTATACTAATCTTGGCGATAAAATTATAACTTCAGAAATAAAAGTTTCAAAAATAAATCCACCAATGGGCGGTCAAATAGCCATGGTTAGTATAACACTAAAACGTTAAAAATGATATTTTTCGAATCGGGTTCTCCAAGAGTTACAGCAATAAATATTGGCATTTTAGTGTCAATATTAACAATAGGCTCACAAACTCTAATAATTGAACAAGATATAAACAATTCTTGGAAAATTATATTAGTAACATCTTTGGCAATTTTTTTTCTGGTTTACGTTATAGTCTATTTTCTGCTTAAAAGGCTAATAATAAACAAAATAAAGCCAATATACGAAACAATTAAAAAAATAGAATTAAATGAAGATGAATTTAGCGATGGCTTAGATGATGTTGATATTGTTGATGTTGTAAACAAAGACGTGGCAACTTGGGCAAAACTTAAAACACAAGAAATAAAGCAATTAAAACAACTCGAAAAATATAGAAAAGAATTTATAGGGAATGTTTCTCACGAATTAAAAACACCAATTTTTAACATTCAAGGCTTTATATCAACACTTTTAGACGGAGGTCTTGAAGATGAAACAATTAATAGAAAATACCTTGAAAGAGCAGAAAAAAGTATAGATAGAATGATTTCTATTGTGGAAGATTTAACATCGATTACAAGTATAGAATCTGGTGAAATAGAATTAGATATAACAACATTTAACATTGTTGAGTTAATAAATGAAGTTATTGAACAACAAGAAGACAAAGCAAAAAAACGTAAAATACGAATAAACGTAGAAAATTTAGCAAAAAATAACAAAGTAGAAGCAGATAAACGTCTTATTTCTCAAGTTGTTGTTAATCTGGTTGTTAATTCAATTAATTATGGAAAAGAAAAAGGTGAAACCATAATTACAATAAAAAATATAGAAAAAGAAACTGTTGTAGAGGTAAGAGATAATGGTATAGGTATTGAAAACAAGCACTTAAATAGATTATTTGAACGTTTTTATAGAGTTGATAAAAGTCGCTCAAAAGAAATTGGAGGTACTGGTTTAGGGCTTTCAATTGTTAAACATATACTCGAAGCACACAAGAAAACTATAACAGTTAAAAGCGTTTATGGCGAATATACCGTTTTTACATTTACATTAAAAACTAAATAATAATTATAAAAAGACTTTAAAGTCTTTTTTTATTTTTTTTTGTTAATGTGCAACTAAATTTATATTTTCACAGTCTAAAAAAACAAATTAAATATACATCACTATGAGGAAAATACAATTTTCACTAATTTTAGTTTTGTTCTATTCAATGCTATTTGCAAGCCAAATAGACATTCAAAGAGCACAAACAATTGCTAAAAACATTTATTATGAGCGTGTTAATCTTAATAAAAATGTGGATTATAAACAAATAAATTTAACACATGTTTACACAGAAACTAAAGATGGATATAATTTATATTACATTTTTAACGTAAACGAAAACGAAGGCTATGTTATAGTATCTGCCGACAATGTAGTAAAACCAATAATATCATATTCTTACGAGAGAAATTATCGACTAACAAACATTTCTCCGGAACATAGCTTTTATATGAACAAATATAAAAACCAAATTTACGATGCGATAACAAAAAATATTAAACCATCAGACGAGGTTATTCGCTTGTGGCAGAGATACGAATTTTCAAACAAATCAGTAAACGACATCCAATCAATACAACCATTACTACTTACAATTTGGGGACAATCATACCCATACAACGAAATGTGTCCATCAAATTCAAACGGACAAGCTGTAGTTGGTTGCGTAGCTGTTTCTTTTGCACAATTAATGAAATATTACAACTACCCAGCACAAGGTAATTCAACCCATTCGTATTACGATTACACTTATGGCACACAAACTGCAAACTATGGAGCAACACAATATCATTTCGAAAATATACCAAACGATGCTTCCGGCTCAAACGAATACCTTGCGCGTTTGCTTTATCATTGCGGAGTAGCTGTAAATATGAGCTACGGAGTAGATGGTTCTGGCTCTCAAACCACAAGAATTGTAACAGGCTTAGAAAACTATTTTAAATATAGTACTGATGCAAATTATGTTGCAATGGATAACTATTCAGCAACAGGTTGGTTAGATTTATTAAGAGCTCAAATAGACAATGGATGGCCAATGAGTTACGACGGATATTCTGATGCAGGAGGACACGCATGGAATTGCGATGGCTATGAAGGAGACGAATTACACATGAACTGGGGTTGGGACGGATATTACAACGGTTTTTATGCTGTTAGCGATTTAAATCCAGATGGAACAGGTGCTTACACAACAGAAGGTGCAGTAATAAATGTTTATCCTATAGCAAATTATCCTGAAGGCTGTTCATCAAAAACAATAACAGGAACCACTGGTTCTATTGAAGATGGTAGCGGAAATACAAACTATTTAAATAATTTAAATTGTACATACCACTTTCTTCCTGAGTGTGGAACTTATGTAACTTTAGATTTTGATAGATTTTTATTAGGAGATGGAGACCACTTATATGTTTATAATGGTTCTTCAACATCATCACCTTTATTGGCAGATTATACAAATGTTGTAACATCTCCTGCAAACGTTACTTCAACAACTGAAGATGGCTTACTTATAAATTTTGTTACCGACGGAAGCGACAATGCTGAGGGTTGGTATTTATCGTACACAACAAAAAAATGTAAATCTACAACAACAGTTACAGAACCTTATGGCGAAATTGAAGATGGTAGTAAAATTTGCGATTACAACAACAGTTCACTTTGTAAATGGAATTTAGAACCTGTTGGAGCAGTAGGTATTACAATTAATTTTACTGAATTTGCATTGCAAGACGCTAACGATTATGTTAAAATATACAAAGGTTTATCAACTCTTGCTGCAGATTTAATAGAAGAACTTAGGGTTGGCGATGTACCTACAACCATAAATGTTCCAGACCCAAAAGCAACAGTTAGGTTTGTAACATCTGGTACCGGAGAAACTAATTCTGGTTGGAAACTTACTTATGGAATTACTACTAACGTAAATAGTATAAACAATTTTGTTGATGATGTAAATGTATATCCAAACCCATTTAACAACGATGCAAATATTCAATTTAATTCAACTACTAACAATCTAATTAATGTTTCAATTGTAGATTTATTAGGGGAAAAACTTGGGGAAGTTAATAACTATTATTCAAACGGAGTAAACAATATTAAAGTATCCGAAATAGTTAAAAACATAAATCAAGGAATTTATTTTGTGAAATTCACCTCTGATAATTTAGAAAAAACTATAAAAATTGTTGTAACAAAATAGTTTTTTAAATAAAACCATAATAAAAAAGCTTGTCTAATGTTATTAGGCAAGCTTTTTTTGTTTGAAATAGACTAAAAAAAGGGGGATAAAATCCCCCTTAAAACCCAAAAACAACTAAAATTATGAAAAGAATGATTTCCTTAGAAATCGTACCAAAGGTATAAACATTAAAGACATATTAAAAATTTTTTTAGTTAAAAAAAACAAACAATAATACATAAATTGATGAATATGTGTTAATATGATGTAAAACTTAGGTATTTTAATGATACTTGTTTTACCGAATATGAATTTATATGAACAAACAGTAAACTAATAAATACATATAACACTTTATAAAGGTAAATTTTAGAAATAATCTATTATTTTTGAAATGTGTTTTTTAAATTAATTTAATTGTCATTTGTTTTAAACGAAGTGAGAAATTAGCAACAATCTAATTTCTCTTTCGTTTATTTAAAAATTAAAGCTCTGAAATTAATTGTTTAATTTCGCTCCAAGTTTTTTCATCGGGTTTAGCACCAATAAATTCAATAACTTTTCCAGATAAAATAGCACCAATATTACCACATTTATCCAAATCGTAACCATTAATTAGTCCATAAATAAAACCGGCAGCATAAGAATCTCCGGCACCTGTTGTATCAATCATATTCGCTTTAATTATTCCGGCTTTATAAACTATTCCGCCTTTTTTAATTAAAGAGCCTTTAGAACCAATTTTAACAATTGCAATATCGCAATATTCAGAAATATTATGCAAAGCATCTTCAGGTTCCATTTTAGTAAATGCTTTTGCCTCTTCCTCGTTTGCAAAAACAATATCAACATATTGTTTTATATAAGATTTTAAAAATTCAAAATTATCTTCTACAACATTATAACTTGCTAAATCGAGAGAAATAGTAAGTCCATTTTGTTTAGCCAATTCGGCAGCTTTAATCATTAATTCGTGATTGTAAACTAAATATCCTTCAATATGGAAAATATCAAAATTACTGAAAAACTCAGATTTTAATTCATTTGCATTTAACTCAACAGCTGCACCTAAATAAGTGGCAAAAGTTCTTTCCCCATCTTTACTTACTAGAGCCATAGCTTTTCCAGAAGGTGTTTCGGAGCTAAGTAAAATAGGTTTTATATTATTACCTTCCATATCCGATTTAAAGAAATTGCCAAGTTCGTCGTTTTTAACTTTTCCAATATAAGAGCTCTCAATCCCTAATTTAGCCAAACTATATATTGTGTTTGCAGCACTTCCACCTGAGGTTACTTTTTGAGTGAAAATTTTAGAGTCTTCGTGTATTTTTTCGGATAAATCTCTGTCAACCAATTGCATACTGCCTTTTGGTAAGTTATTTGACGATAAAAAATCGTCATTGTCAATCATTGTCATTATATCGACTAAGGCATTTCCTAATCCAATTACTTTCTTCATACTGTATTGATTATTATTTTATTATAAATTATTTTTAAAAAAAAGATAGTTTTTTTGCAAAGATATTGTTTATTTCAAAAAAACATACTACTTTTGCATCGCATTTTTAAACAAATGTAAATGTTCTTCCTCTTTAGCTCAGTCGGTTAGAGCACTTGACTGTTAATCAAGGGGTCCTTAGTTCAAGTCTAAGAAGGGGAGCAAAAAGGTTTTTCGGTTTTTATCGGAAAACCTTTTTTTATTCAACTTATAAATAAAAAATAAATTGGAGTTAAGCCTAGCTAATACCAATTACAAACAATATGTTGCCCAATAAATGAATTATATAATGCCGATGCAATAGCTGTTTAGTCCAATTAATATTGGATTATTACAGATATGCTTTCGGTATAAATCATATATTTCATATTCGTAATAGCCCTAATTTAATATATTATGATAATAAAATAAATTTTGTTAGATTTGTATAAAATATTTAAAAAACAACAACTTGAGATGTAGATTTTTTATATTGTTAGTTTTCTTAGTATTAGTTTATTCTTGTAATAACGTATTAAAAAATAATAAATTAATAGATTTAGATAAAGCACTGAGTTATGACCACAGCCAAAATAAGTTGTTAAATAAATTATATGATGAATACATTAAAAATGAAAATAATTTTGATAAAATAGATATTGCAAATTTAATTGTTAAAGATTACATAAGAACAAATAATGGTAAAAGCATTAAATTACTACGAATAATAGTTAAATCTGCTAAAAAACTAAAGTACCAATATGGAATTTCAAACACTTATTTGAACTACGGGTCTTATTATTTATCAAAAAAAGAATACGATAAATTTAAATTATATGAAGATAGTTGTTTAAACTCAATAAAATTATTAGAAAACAATTCAGAAATAAATTATATTAAAGCTGAAATACTATTAAATAAAAGTATTAAATGTAACGACGAAACTAACTATAAATTATTCATAAATTATGCAGATTCTGCAATGAATATCTTAAAAAAAACAAAGCCGTCAAAAAAAATAACAAATGAAAAAATTGAAATACTAAAGGCTGATATTTTACTTGAGAAAATTATGTTAAATATTAAATTAGACGAAAACAGTTTAGCTAAATTACAAATAGATTCGGCACTAAATATTTTAGTAAAGTATAATAATAAATTAAAGATAGCAGAAAATTATGCCAATTGTGGACTTAATAATATTAGAATTAAAGATTATGATAAAGCGGCAGAATGTTTTGAAAAAAGTATTGAAATTTGTAATAATATAAACGAAGTCCATGTTTTAATACCCGTTTACTCCAATTATGGAATAATAAAAAATAATAAAGGAGAAATAAAAAGTGCATTAAATTACTATCAAAAAGGTTTGAAATTAGCAGAAGCAGCAAAAAATAAATTTGTTCAATCTAACTTGCTAAATAACATAGGTGCATTATATGTAAATCAAGAAGATTATAATAAAGCGTTATTTTTTTTCAATAAAAGCCTTTCAATACGGTTAGAGCAAAACGATAGTTTGGGAATAGCTTCTAATTTAAATAATATTGGAATTATTAATGAAAATTTAGGAAATTACTCTCAAGCAAAAAAAGACTTTAATAAATCGATACAGTTTAGAAATAAAAATAATAAACGAGGTTTGGCATTGTCTATAGAAAATTTGGGGAATGTTTATATCGACGAAAAAAATTATGTTGAGGCATTGAAATATTTCCATAAAAGCCTTTTAATAAATAAAGAAATTGACGATAAAGAGGGAATATCTTATAATTTATCGGGGTTAGGAGAAATTTATTTAAATATAAATGAAATAGATAAAGCATTATTATACGCCAATGAAGCTTATAAAATTGCAATTGACATAGGATATGTTGAAAACATTAGAGATGTTACAAAAATACTAGATGAGATATATACCAAAAAAGGAGATCATAAACGTGCAAGATTTTATTTTAATAAATACATTGAAATGAAAGATAGTGTTCAAAAAATGGAAATATACACTCTAACACAAAATAAATATTTTCAATTTGAATACCAAAAAAAAACTATTGAAGATAGTATATCACACTTAAAAGAAATCAAAATTAAAAATTTAGCAATTAAATCAGCAAAGGAAATAACTCGTAAACAAAAAATAATTATTTACTCTGTAGCATTAATATTATTAATAATATTAATCTCATCTATATTTTTATACATATTATATAAGAAGAAATCAGAAATTAATAATTTGTTGAAAAACAAAAATGAAGAAGTCGAAATACAGAGAGATAAATTAGATGTAGTAAACAATAAATTAATAGAAAAAAACAAACAAATTCAAGATAGCATAAATTATGCTTCACACATTCAAAAAAATGCATTATCGCCCTCAAAAATTCTTGAAAATTATTTTAGCGAATATTTCTTAATTTATAAGCCAAAAGATATTGTAAGTGGAGATTTTTATTGGTTTAACGAAGTAGATAAATATTTATTCATTGTAGTAGCCGATTGTACAGGACATGGAGTACCAGGCTCGCTATTATCAATGCAAGGTATTTCATATTTAAATCAAATATTAAATGTGGAAAAAGTTTTTGAACCAAAAGAAATACTGTATAAATTGCATTCGCTGTTTGTTAACTCTTCAAAAAATGGAAACGACGATGGACTTGAAATTTCAATAATTAGAATGGACCCAAGTAAAACTGAAATTATTTACAGCTCAACAAATCAATATCTAATAAAAATAGACAACAACACAATAGAAGAATATAATGGAGACATTTATTCTATAGGAAGTACAATTATAGCCGACGATAAAATAATTTATACACAAGTGAATATTAAAATTGAAAAAGGAAACATAATATACTTAATGACTGACGGTTTTGCTGACCAATCAGACTTTGTAACAAAAAATAAAATTGGAAAAAATAAAATATTAGAAATAATTAAAGAAAATAAACAAAAATCACTAAAAGAACAAAAAGATATTTTTAATAATTATATCGAAAATTTAAAAAATAATGTTTCACAAATAGATGACATAACGATACTAGGAATCAAAATTTAAAAACCAAAACAGATATTAATACCTTAAAATCTTTAATAACCTATTGTAATGTTTTACAACATAATTGTTTAGGATAAAAATGTTTACAATGCAGTAAAACATATACATAGGTAAATATTTAGTAATTTAGATTAATTTCAAATACTAAGTTCTTACTTTAAAAACACTAAATAAAAAAAATGTTTATATAAATTTGCAGTCAAAATTATAAAAAGTAGTAATGAAAGCTAAAAATTTATTCGTTTCATTTATTGTAATGATGATTGCGTGGCTTTTGCTAAACTGGACGATTAATCCTGTAAATATTGTAATAGGAGCCGTATTATCTCTTTTAATGAGTATAATATTTTGTTCTAAATGCAGTGTATTTGAAGGCATAAATCTTACACCAAAAGCATTTATCTACACATTCATCTACTTATTTGTTTTTATCATAGCATTGATAAAAGCAAATATTGATGTTACAAGGAGAATATTATCTCCAAAGATGTCTATTAATCCAGGAATAGTTAAAGTTAAAACAAAATTGAAATCTAAAATGGCAAGGCTTATTCTTGCGAATTCAATTACTTTAACACCAGGAACTTTTACCATTCAGGTAGAAGAAGATACATTTTATGTACATTGGATATCGGCAAGTACCGATGATGTGGAAGAGGCAACAAAACAAATAGTAAGCAACTTTGAAAAATACTTGGAGGTTTTATATGAATAGTATTGATTTGATAGTTTACATAGCTATAGGTATTATGTCTTTAGCAATGTTACTTGGGCTAATTAGGTTTTTAATAGGACCAACAGTTATTGATAGAGTTATTGCTTTCGATGCTTTAACTATTACTTCTTTAGTAATAATTGGAGTTATAGCAGTATTATCAAATAGAATGATATATTTAGACGTAGCAATTGTTTATGGATTGTTAAGTTTCTTAGGAGTAATTGTTGTTGCAAAATATATTCAAAGGGGGTTGTAATATGGAAATAATTAAACTTATAGGAGCAATTTTTCTTTTAGGCGGAGCTTTATCTTTATTAGTTTCTGCAATTGGTTTATTGCGAATGCCAGACATTTATAACAGAGTTCAGGTTGGAACAAAAGCCTCTACATTTGGAGCAATAATTTCATTTATTGGACTAGCACTTCTTAAATATGAAATGTGGTTTACATCAGAAAATTGGCTTGGAAGAGCAATAATATTAGTAATTTTCATATTGTTAACAAACCCAGTATCATCTCACGTACTTATGAGGGCTGCTTATTTTATGAAATGCCCACTTTCTAAAATAACAAAAATAGATATGCTTAAAGATGATATTGAAAATAAAATTGTAAAGGACCCAAATGATGAATAAAGAAATCGTATTTATTATTATTGCATTAATTTTAGGAATAGTATCATTAATTCTTGCATTAATTGCAATTCATAACAAAAAACTATCAGTAGCTATTTTAGCAGCAGGTGTAGTTAGTTTATTTGCATCAGTTTTATACTTACTTATGGCGGCTCCAGATGTTGCCATGACCGAAGCAGCCATAGGAAGTGGTCTATCTACATTGATATTCTTTTATGTATTAAATAAAATTAAAAAATCAAATGCTTAAAAATACATTAATAGCCTTAGTAATAGCCGTTTTAGCATATATGTTTTATAATGTTTATAATACATACGAAACTAGAACCAGTTTGTCTGGAGTTGCAGAATATTACGCAACAAACGCAGCAAAAGAAGTAGGTGCCGCCAATATTGTTACATCTATTGTTGTAACTTATAGAGGGTTTGATACACTTGGAGAAGTAACAATTCTGTTTTTAACAGCATCAATAATTTCTTTTTTCTTAAAATTAAAAGAAGAAGATGAAAATAAATCTATTAAACACGGTATTACCTCCGAATTATTAATTACAGCTTCACAAGTATTAGTTCCAATAATATTCTTGTTTGGAATATACGTTTTTATAAACGGACACTTAACTCCGGGTGGAGGATTTCAAGGGGGTGCAATTATAGCAACAGGCGTAGCTTTAATGATAATGGCAAACCCAAATATCAGAATTAATAACCACGTAATTCACTGGGTTGAAAGTATTTCTGGAGTTGCATTTGTAATTGTAGGACTTTTTGGAATTGTATTAGCTGGAGGATTTTTAGATAATAGAATTAGTGGCTTAGGCGAATTTGGAACTTTGTTTAGTGCAGGAGCTATTCCAATAATTTATAGTTTCATTGGATTAAAAGTTGGTGCCGAAATTTCAAATATTCTTAATAAATACCAAAAATCACAAAAAGAATTATAAAATGGAGCAATTAGATTTAGGACATATAAGTTTAGCAATAGGATTTTTGCTAATTTTGATAGGTTTTTGGGGACTTTTAACCCAAAAAAATATAATTAAAATAATAGTTGCATTTACAATTTTAGACACAGGTATAAACATTCTAATTGTTAGTTTAGGCTATATTGTTGGAAAAACAGCACCAATAGTTGATAATTCAGTTGAACAATTAGAAAATCATAATGTTGTTAACTCTATAGTAGATCCTGTTCCTCAAGCATTAGTTCTTACTGCTATTGTAATCGGATTTGGTGTAACAGCTTTAATGTTAGCTTATGCAATGAAATTATTTAATGCGAAAAAGACTTTAGAAATTAATAAATTTAACGATTTAAAATGGTAACACCTATATTTATTGTAGCAATAGCTCTCGGAGTTGGCTTCTCAATTGGCGTTTTAAATAAGTTGGGAAAAAATTTTACCGGAGGTTTAGTGCTTGCAGCAATCACTTTTATGACATTTATTTCATATCAATGGTTTTATGCATTTACCTTTGGAGAACAAACACCTACTTATGTTTATACAGCAGGATTTAAACCACCATTTTCCATAAATTTACTTATGGGACAATATGAAGCAATAATAACTTTAATGATTAATTCAATAGGGTTGTTAGGTGGAATATACATGTTTAACAGTCTAAAAGAACGAGGTTCAAATGCCCAAGTAGTATATCTTATACTAATTATGGCATTAAACGTAATTGTAATGACTCGAGACGTTTTCAACCTTTTCGTGTTCCTTGAAATATCAAGTATTGCAATTGCAGGATTAATACTACTAGAAAAAGGAACTCGATCGATGGGAGCCGGATTTAAGTACGTTCTTGCAACAAGTATTATATCAAGTATTTTGCTGATAGGAATAATTTTTTCATATTTTATTACAGGTACACTTAACGTAGACGATTTCATTTCTTTGAGTATTTCAACTTACAAAGGCGGAGCAATAGTTGTATTCTTAATAATGATTGCAGTAATATTAGAATTAAAACCATTTCCTGCAAATGGATGGGGACTTGACGTTTATGAAGGCTCAGACCCTGGCTTTTCTGCAATTATTTCCGGAGCAAGTGCAACAGCATCACTATATGTTTTGTACAAAATTATGGCTTTTGCAGGTGTAGAATGGAATTATTACATATCATTAATTGGAATTGTAACATTTGTAGGAAGCAATTTACTTGGCATAAAACAAGAAAATACAAGAAGAATGCTCGGATACTCATCAATAGGACAAGTTGGTTTATTAATGGTAATATTAGGATTTAAAGATATACTTGGGGAAAACACACCTTATATTTTCTTCGGAATATTAATATCACATTACTTAGCAAAAGCCGGATTATTTTGGCTATCGGGTATTGTTCGTGCAAAAGGCTTAAAAGAATGGGCTGTTATTAGAAAAAAACCATTCTTCTTATTTTTGATGGGAACATTCATATTTGCACTAATAGGATTTCCTCCATTCCCATCTTTCTTTGCAAAATGGACACTGGTAATGGACTTAGTTCAATCAGGAAATATTGTATGGGTAGCAGCAATACTATTTGGCTCAATTATGGAGGCTGTGTACTTATTCCGTTGGTTTGGATACGCAATAAAAGAAGAAAACAAACATTTAGAAGATTTTAAAATTGAAATACATAAAATAATACCTGTTTGGATTGTTGCAATAGCACTTTACGGTTTCGGATACTTCGTTTCTCAACTTACCGAAGTAAGCTCAACAATAAATTTTATACCTTTTGCATTCGTAATATTGCTTTTTGCAATAGACTTCCTTCCAATATTTGTGAAAAATACAGTGGCAATATTAGGAATGGCTTTCTACTTCTACACAATATACCCACAATTAGATAACTTTAGATTAATTTTTGAAGTAATATTCATTGTTGGCGGAATTTTAGCACTCATTGCAGGATACGCTTACAAAGGAAAACGAGAAGGATTTTACCCTGTTGCAATACTTATGTATGCTGGTTTAACTGGAATAATTGAAGCAAAAACAACATTAGAATTTTTCTATGGCTGGGAGTTAATGACAGCAGGTTCATACTTCTTAATTATAAGAGGACATCGCTCAATGCCACATGGTTTAAGCTATATGTTATTCTCATTAGGTGGTGCTTATGCAATTTTAGCAGCTTTTGGTATAGCAAGCGTTGGGCAAGACTCAATTTCAATGAGTATAATTAACAATATACAATATATCCCAACTTGGGCTTATGCACTTTTAATTGTTGGATTTTTAACAAAAACAGCATCGGTTGGATTACATATTTGGTTGCCAGGTGCACACGGCGAAGCAGAAAGCGATGTGTCTCCAATGGTATCAGCAATATTGTTAAAAGCCGGAGTATTTGGCGTAGCACTTACACTTATTGGTATGGGGGCAGAAAATAATCAATACTCAGTACTTGCATATACACTAGGTTGGATTGGTGCAATTACAGCATTAGTTGGAAACCTAATGGCTGTTTTTCAAGAAGACGCAAAACGCTTATTAGCATACTCATCAATTGGACAATTAGGATACATAGTTTTTGGATTAGCTATGATGACACACTTAGGTTGGTTAGGCGGTTTTTCCTATGTAATTAATCACTTTTTGTATAAAGCAATCTTATTCTTAACAATAGGAGCCGTAGTACTAAGAGTTGGAACTCATAATATGTACGAAATGGGAGGTTTAATAAAACGAATGCCTTTAGCATTTATAGCAGTTTTAATTGGAATAATAGCACTTTCAGGAGTTCCTCCTTTGTCAGGATTTACTGGAAAATGGTTATTCTACAACGCTGTTTTAGACAAAGGTTGGTACCTGCAAGGAGCAATAATGTTCTTCTCTGGAGGAATTGCATTTCTATACCTATGGCGTTTAATACACACCGTATTTTTAGGACAACTTAAAGATAATCATAGAACTGTAAAAGAAATATCAATATGGTTCTTAATTCCAATTTATACGCTAATTGTAGGAATATTAGTTTATTCGGCAAAACCACAATGGATATTACAACCATTAGCCGAAATTATTGCACCATTCTTCCCATCAAATCAATTGGTTTGGAACGGAGGTACTGCAATTTCTCATTATGGAAATTGGGCAGGAACTATGGTAATGGCTATAATTGGAATTGCATTCTTGGCGGTATTAGGAGTTCAACTAATTTCAACAAGAAAAGCACATAAAGTTAAACAATTTGATATAACTTATGCTGGAGAAAGACCTGAAAGACCCGAAACTACACACGTAGCATACAATGTTTTTGAAGGATTATACAAAGCAATGTGGCCTGCAACTATTCCATTAGTTGAAACATTTTGGAATAAAATAACAAATTATTTGCACGATACAGCAGGTTTTACAAGACGAATTTATAGCGGTAACGGACAAGCATACATGTTACATATAGTATTTTTTATTTTAGTTACTTACCTTGTAATTATTGGAGGATAAACAATGAATATTTACGTAAAATTAGCATATACATTCTTAGGTTTAATGATAGTTTTAAACTGGGGAATGTTGATGGGGGCAACAATGAGAAAAATTGGTGCTCGCGTAGCAGGAAGACACGGAATACCTTTTAAACAACCATGGATAGATTTATTTAAAAACATTGGAGTAAGAACTACAATTACTCATGGTATAATGTATTATATTGGACCTGTTTTTAGATTAACAGGTGGAGTAGGGTTATTCTTATTTATGCCAGCTGTATTTTCAGGCTCTCCTTATGGAATTTGGACAAATTTTTCATTTGAAGGTGATTTAATTCTGATTCTTTATTTTCAAGTTTTTGGAATGTTAGGTATGGCTTTAGGTGCAGGAGAAGGTGGACATCCTTATGCTGCAATGGGTATTGCTAGAGGATTAGCTCAGCACGCAGCAGTAGAACTTCCTTTAACACTTGCATTCTTGTCAATAGCAATACAATACGATACATTTTCTGTATATAAAATTGTAGAAGCTCAACAAGGTGGTTTCCAAAATTGGGTGCTATTTACAAACCCATTTGCAGCAGCCGCAGTTATTTTAGCAATGCTTGGTGCATTAGGACACTCTCCTTTTAACTTAGTTAAGGCTCCAAACGAAATACTAATAGGACCTGCTACAGAATACGAAGGAAGTTATTTAGGATTTATGCAATCTGCCGGAGCAATAATTCACGTTATGGAAGCTATGTTGTTTATGAACTTAGTTTTTGGAGGTGCAACAAATTGGTTCGAACTAATTCTAAAAACATTCCTAATATATTTCTGGTCGGTTTTTGTTGGAATTGTATTCCCTCGTTTTAAAATAGAACAATCTGTTACGTGGTTCTTTAAAGTTCCTTTGTTATTAGGTGTTTTAGCAATATTAATGTATAGTTTCTAATTAAATAAAGATATAAAATGTCTGAATTAGATTTAAATGATAAAGTGAGTGAAATGTTAGCAAAATCTGAAGCTAACGTAATAAAATCAGAAAAAACATTCATTCACCCAGAAGATGAAGTACGCGAAGTTGTTGCACCAGATGGTTCAATAATTAAAATAAATCCAATTTACGATTATTTCAGCGGAGAAAGACCACAAGAAGAAAAACCTCGTGGCGGAATTGTTGAAAAATTCTTAAATTGGGCTCGTTCAGAAAGTATTTGGGTTTTAGGTTTCGGAACAGGTTGCGGTAGTATTGAAATACCACCTTTGGTAACACCACGCTTCGATATGTTTCGTTTTGGAATACAAATGAGACCAACACCACGTCAGTCTAATGCTTTTATTATTTCCGGGTATCTTTCGGTTAAAACACTAAAAAGAGTAATTAGAACTTATGAACAAATGCCTGCTCCTAAGTATGTAATAGCACTAGGGAGTTGCACAATAAATGGTGGTATGTACTACGATAGTTACAGTACAATTAACCGTTTAGATAAATATATACCCGTAGATGTTTATATTGCAGGTTGTATGCCTCGTCCTGAAGCTCTAATAGCTGGTTTTGTAAAACTTAAAGAACTTATAAAAGAAGGAAAAGCAGAAAAAGCAAACGAGTATGCAAGAAATTTTGATGAGTATAAAGCTAATCAGAAAAAAATAATTAAAGATTGGAGCATGCCCGACTATAACTGGTAAAATATTAGCAATGAAAACGATAATAGAAAAATTAAATTCGAAATATAATTTGCAAGAAATAGTTTATCAGAGAGATAATCTTGTTTTTGCAGCCATAAATAAGGAAAATGCAATAGATGCAGTAACTTATTTAAGAGACTACGAAGGCTTTTCTCACTTTGTATTAATGAGTTGTGTTGATTGGATTGAAGATGGAAAATTTCAACTTCTATACCTACTAAACAACCCAACATTAAAAAGCGATTTGGGACTAAAAGTATATATTGATAGAAATAATCCGGAAATGGTATCAGCACATCACTTGTGGAAACAAATATGGACTTACCAAAGAGAACTTAAAGAAGCTTTCGGAATCAACTTTCCGGGAAGTCCTCGGGTTGATGAAAATTTTGTGGTTGAAGGTTGGACAGACATTCCACACATGAGAAGAGATTTTGACACACACGAGTATGCCCAAAAAACATACTTCCCAAGAGGAGACCGTAAAACAAACGATCCTGCCGAATATATGAGGAAAAAACTATATCCAAATCAACCAATAACCGCTAAACAAAGAAAAGATGATAAATAAATTTTTAGGATTTAAACCCGACGAAAAGTTGTTACCATCGCAAACGGTTACAACCGATACAGTTATCGACTTGTCATCTCACAAATATCAAAAAATTTGGTTAGGACCAAATCACCCCGGAGTTACCGGAAATATGTCTGTTGAGCTTACTGTACAAGGAAATACTATAATGAAAGCCAAAACACATGTAGGATACCTACATCGTGGTTTTGAAAAACTAATTGAACGACGCTTATTTGTTCAAGGATTTCCAACAAGCATTCGTATGTGCGTTGCCGAACCAGACACAAATGAATATCTAATTGCACGTTCTACCGAAGAACTTTCTGGATACGCCGACGCTGTTCCTGAATATGCAAATTGGTTGCGTATGCTTTCATTAGAAATGGCACGTTTGCAAGGATTACTTCGTGGTGTGCCCGGACAAGGCGGTACATTTGCATTAGGAATTGGTGTTCAATGGGGAGTTTATTTAAGAGACTTAATTTTAGATAGATTTGAAGAACTTACGGGTGCTAGGGTTTATCACATGTATATTATACCTGGTGGTGTTAGAGGCAACTTACCCGAAGGATTTAAAAAACGTATGGAAGAAAATTTAGTTGAAATAGACGAATTTATAATACGTATAAAAAAACTAATGTTCCATAATTCAGTATTTAAAACAAGAGCCGTAGGTTTAGGTATTATTACTCCTGATATGGTAGATAAATACGGAATAGTCGGAACAAACGCAAGAGCTTGTGGTGTAAAAAGAGATGTTAGAAAAGATAACCCATACTTATACTACGATAAACTTGATTTTGACCCCCCAACAGCCACAGAAGGAGATGTATATGCAAGAACTTGGGTGCGTTGGCAAGAATTAATTCAAACAGTCGATTTAATTCGTCAAATTATGGATAAAATGCCAGAAACCGGCGATATTAGAGCAAAAATGCCAAACGTGTTAAATTGGAAAATAGCAAAAGGTGAAACTTATGTTCGTTTAGAAAGTGGACGCGGAGAATATGGAATGTACTATGTAACAGATGGTTCTGATAAACCAAGAAGAATTAACCTAAGAGGTCCAAGTTATAACCACGCAATTGCTCTATTTGAAGATATGTTAGTTGGTGCCGATGTTGCCGATGTTCACGCTATTATGGTTTCTGTACAATCTTGTCCACCAGAAATTGAACGATAAATTTAAAAACTATGAATTTAACAGATATTTTAACTCCTTTTACAGCATGGGCTGGTGTTTTTAAAGAACCCGTTACTATAAAAGACCCTTTAAACAGAGAAGCAGCACCTCGTTATAGAGGATTTCATCATAACGATGTAGCTGTTTGTATTGGTTGCGGGTCTTGTGAAGCCATTTGCGAAAACCAAGCCATCGATTTAGTTCCTGTTGAAGGAATAGCAACAAAAGACGGTGATAGTGGTTTAAGACCTTCTATAGATTACGGACGCTGTTGCTGGTGTGCACTTTGTGTAGATATTTGCACAACAGACTCACTCCGATTAACTAACGCCTATACTTGGGTTGATACAGACGGCGATAATTTTATTTTTACACCAGGTGTTGACGCAAAACCTTGGGACGAAAAACAAGAAGGTTGGAGAAAACCACAAAATGGCTACGAGTTTTATGCAAAAGAAAGACAGCACATGTCCGAATTGCACGCTGAACATAGAATAGACTCTTTTATAGAATTTGTTAAAGGTTACTCAAAAGAACAAGCTCAAAAAGAAGCCGACCGTTGCGTTTCTTGTGGTATTTGTACTGCTACCTGCCCAGCACACATGGGAATTCCTCAATATATTAAAGCTATTAGAAACGACGATATGGAAGAAGGTATGAGAGTGTTGTACGAAACAAACCCTCTACCTGAAATATGCGGACGTATATGTACACACAAATGTGAAGACGTATGTTCTGTTGGACACAGCGGAGACCCACTTTCAATACGTTGGTTAAAACGATATATTGCAGACCAAATACCTTCTGATACTACAAAATATAAAGAAATATTAGGCACGTCAAATATCGACAAAAACAGTAAAAAAGTAGCAATCGTAGGGTCTGGACCTTCTGGTTTGTCTGCGGCTCATTACTTAGCTCTTTTAGGATATTCTGTAACAATTTTTGAAAGCCTACCAGAGGCTGGAGGTATGATGAGATATGGTATTCCTGAATACAGACTACCTTACGACCAAATAGATAAAGACATTAACTATATACTTTCTCTTGGTGTTGAAATTAAATACAACGTTAAAGTTGGAAAAGACATCACTTTAGAGCAACTTCATAATGATTTTGATGCCGTATTTGCAGGAACTGGATTGCATTTAGGAAGAAGCACAAGGGTGCCGGGTAGCGATAATAAACATGTGTATCAATCGGTTGATTTACTTAGAGATATAGTACTTGGTAAAGAAATTCCAACAGAAAAACGTATAGTTGTTATTGGCGGTGGTAACGTTGCAATGGACATAACTCGCTCTATGGCTCGTTTACAAATGAAAAAATACGGACAAGTAAACATAATAACAACATCTTTAGAAGATGAAGAAACTATGCCTGCCGATAGGGAGGAAGTTGTAGAAGCAAGAGAAGAAGGCTGTACAATTATTCCAGGATTTGGTCCTCAAGAAATTATGATACAAGATGGTAAAGTTACCGGATTAAGAGTTTGGAAATGTTTATCTATTTTTGATGAAAACAGAGCATTTAACCCTAAATTTGACCAAAATGATGAACAAATTTTTGAAGGCGATATGGTTATTGAGTCTATTGGACAAGGAATGGATTTAAGCTACTTATCTGAAGAAACTAAATCGAAAATTGAATTTAATAATAGAGGTAGAGTTGTTACAAATGCCGATTTCCAAGTTCAAGGATTGCCATGGCTATTTATGGGTGGAGATATTATTCAAGGTCCAGACGTAATTCACGGTATTGCAAACGGACATATTGTTGCTCAAGCCATAGATAAAATGTTGTTTGAAAAATAATAAAAAAATAATTAAAATTAAAAAGATGTTGTATGTTTATATAACATCTTTTTTTTAAATTTGATAAAAAATAATACAATGGCAAATCTAAAAACAAAATATTTAGGATTGGAACTACAAAGCCCTATTATTATAGGTAGTTCTGATTTAACAAATTCTGTAGAGAAAATTAAAAAGTATGAAACTGCCGGTGCTGGTGCCGTAGTTTTAAAATCGCTTTTTGAGGAGCAAATTTTAATGGATATTGATGCAGAAAGGTTAAACAATATTTATGGCTCATACAACGATGTGGAAGCACAAATTGGGTATTACCTTAAAAAACACACTGTTGATAACTATCTTAAATTAATAAAAGATGCAAAAAAAGCAGTAAAAATACCAGTTATTGCCAGTGTTAATTGCGTTTCGTCGGTAGAATGGATAGATTTTGCAAAAAAAATAGAAGCTGCTGGTGCCGATGCAATTGAAATTAATATGTTTATTATGCCTGCGAATACAGAAGTTGTAGGGCAAGAAATTGAAAATATTTATTTTGATATAGCAAATAAAATAACAAGCACTATTTCTATTCCTGTTGCTTTAAAAGTAAGCTCTTACATATCAGGTTTAGCAAATTTCTTACAAAAATTGTCGCATACACGAATTAAAGGCTTAGTATTATTTAATAAATTTTACACTCCTGCAATTGATATTGAAAACGAAAAACTAATATCTGGAAATATATTTAGTAAGCAAGAAGATAATAGCTTAACTCTTCGTTGGATTGGAATATTGAACGATAAAGTAGATTGCGATTTAGCTTCATCTACAGGCGCTCATACGGCTAACGATTTAATTAGTAATCTATTAGTAGGAGCAGATGCCGTGCAAATGGTTTCTTCCATATACGAAAAAGGAGAAACTCATATTTCTAGTGTTTTAAAAGAACTTTCAGATTGGATGGACAAAAAATCATATAAAACAATTGACGATTTTAGAGGTAAACTTTCACAAAATGCTATTAAAAATCCAATGCTTTTTGAAAGAACTCAATTTATGAAGTATTTTTCTGAATCTGGTTTATAATAAAATAATAATGAAATAGAAAAAGGCTAATTCTTATATAGAATTAGCCTTTTTTGTGAAATTAATTTATATTATAAGCTATATTTTAAAGCAAATCTTGCACCAATAGAACTAAATCGCTTATCAATAAAGTAAGTTTTATCGTAAATTGAATTAAAACTTTTGCGGTACACACCCTCAAAAATGATACTTATTTTGGGCGTTAATTTATAATGAATTCCCGCATTTAAAACACCGGTAAGGTTCAATTTTACTAATGGCAGATTATTTATGTCGGTTATTGTATTGCTAAGTGTAATTCCTTTGCCTTGTGCATTTACAAAAATTCCGGAAATTAAACCTCCGCCTATTACATACGAGAGGTTGTTTTTTGAATTAAAATGGTAATCGAAAATTAAAGGAATTTCTAAATACGAATATTTATTTATTACTTCATAGAACGATTTAACAGTGTCAATAACTATAACATCTAAAGAATCGTACTTAATAGCTGTAATTGTGTCGTATTTAACTATTTCGTTTGAATCGGCTACTGTTACTAAAGTTGTGTCAATTTCGTAATACCAAACAGTATCTATTACAAGTGCATTTGGTGTTTCATATTGAGTAATTTCGTATGATGCTGATGTTGTATCTATTCTTGTTTCTGAATGATATCCGCAAATTACCCAGTCTGTGTATTTGTTTACATAAGAATATGTGCCAATAGGCATATATCTCTTGTCAATGCTTGAATTAGTTTGCACATCATAAAATGTAAATTTTTCTAAAAATTGAGAGTATGCTAAGCCAGATTGAATGCTTATATTATTAACTTTATAATTTAGGTTTAGTCCAACAGACCAATTATATATTCCTGAAAAATTTTTGTCTTGTTCAGCCAAATTCTTTGATGAAATATTTAGCAACATTGGGCTGTAAAATGCATCAATCGACCAAGGACTAAATTCTGTGGCTTGTTTTATAATGTCTTTCTCTTTGTAAATTGTGTCTTTTATTATAATTTTTAAAGTATCTCGTATAAAAACAGTATCTTTTATGTATTTGGTTATATATATTGGCTCTCTGTTTTCTGCCAAATTTGTCGTTTTATCGGTTGTTGTTTTATCGGCTTTTGTTGTTGTTGAATTAATAAAATTAGATTTAACTTTAGATTTTGACTTAATTGTGTCGGTAATTTCTGGGGTTTTGTTGGTTAAATTGTTTTTTTGTTGTGCTTTTGTTGTGTTTTCTGATATGTTATTTGTTGATATGTTATTTTTAATTATTACTGTTTTTTTATTGGTTAAATTTAAATTTGTTTTTAATGTGTTGTTGTTTAGACTATTGGATGTTAAAATGCTACTTACCAATAATCCAATTATTGATGCAGCGTAATAAATATTGAATTTTTTTAATGATAAAGTTGTAAATTCTACTAACCACAATTTAAAAGCAATTCTTCTCCAAGTATCTGATTTTGGAGTAAATTTAAAATTGCTAAATTTTGATTTATATTCGTTTTCAGGGAAATTGTAATTTAAGTCTTGCTCAATATTTTCCCAAACAGTATTTTTTGGTTTAACAGATAAATCGTTAAACTCGTTATTAAATAAGTCTTCTATATTAAAGTCGTTTATCATAAAATTTTAACTTTACTTATTTCGTCCAATTTTGTTCGTAAAGCACTTTTTGCTCTTGAATATTGCGATTTTGAGGTAGCTATATCAATTTCTAACATTTCTGCAATTTCTTTGTGTTTGTATCCTTCTATAGCGTACAAATTAAAAATAATTCGGTAGCCACTTGGTAATTCTTGCACTAATTTCAGTAATTCGTCTAATGTAAAATTGCTATCATAAATTGATGTGCTGTGTTCTGTTGTGTGTAAATCATCAATATTTTGTTGATTGTAGTATTTTAAATTTTTTCGGTAATTTGTAATAGCTGTATTTACAATAATGCGTCTCATCCAACCTTCAAAAGAACCTTTGTTTTCAAACTGATTAATAGCTCCTAATATTTTCAGAAATCCATCTTGCAAAACATCTTGAGCTTCATCTGTACTATGCGAATACCTCATACAAACACCCATAAGCATAGACGAGTACTTGTCGTACAATAATTTTTGGGATTTTCTGTCATTTTTTTTACACCCCTCAACTATTTGGTCTAAATTCAGCATTAATTATTTTCTTGACGTTTTTAATTTATAATTAGTTGCATTAAGATTTGTAATTTTACGAAAAATATTTTGTTTTGTAATTATAATTAAAAAGTATTTATAAAAAAAGAATTTACATTTGTTTATAAGCAAATATCTAATATAAATATTTATTACATTTGCTAAATTAAATTAATAAGCAAATTATGAGTTTAGGTGGTTATATAAAAAGTAAAATATTTTTAGTAAATTTTGGAATAGCAGTAATTGTATTTTTCTTATTGTTTTGGCTAACATCTTATTTTATTGATATTTATACATCTCATAACCAAGAAATAAAAGTGCCTAAATTGATAAATTTAAAACCTCAAGAGGCACAAAAAATATTAGATGAATTTAGCTTAACTTTAGAAGTTGTTGACTCGGTTTATTTAACCAATTTTAAAAAAGGTGTAATTGTAGAACAAACACCAGACACCGGAAATTTAATTAAAGAAAACAGAAAAATATTTGTAACTATAAATGCACTAACAAAAGAAAAAATTAAAATGCCCGATTTGGTAGGTTCATCTATTAGGCAAGCCATTACCGATGCCGAAACTTATGGGCTAAGAATTGGTAAAAAAAGATACGTACCAGATTTTGCAATGAATTATGTACTTCGCCAATTTTTAAACGGAAAAGAAATTAAACCAGGAACTATAATACCAAAAAATTCATACATAGATTTAGAAATAGGAAAGGGATTAAACAACGGAGAGTCAACAACAACACCAAATTTGTTGGGAATTAGTTTACAACATGCAAATAACAAAGCAAAAAGTGCTTTTTTAAGCATCTCAGGCATTTATTACGACAAAACAGTAATTACAAAAAACGACACTATGGAAGCTGTTGTTATAAAGCAAAATCCTAAGCCAAACAATAATATTGTAATGGGCTCGTTTATTGACGTGTGGCTCTCAAAAGACAAAACTTTAATAATGGAAATAGAAAACGATACAACCGATTTACTATACAATAATGAAGATGAAGAAACTGATTTATAGACACTTAATAATTGCACTTGTAATAATAGCTAATAATGCAAACGCTCAGTTAAAGGAGGCTTGTATTGATAATAATTATAGTTTAAAAATAAAACATACAATTAATCATTTAAAAAACATTTCAATAAACGACACGCTAAATTTACCATTTATTGATGATTTTGCTTACCCAAACTCGTATCCATCAAATGAACTATGGTTAGATAGCAATGTTTTTATTAACGATAATTATGCCGACACCCCAATATTTAGAGGTGTAGCTACTTTTGATTGCTTAGATAAAAACGGAAATTTATATACAAATACAAATAGTTTCACATTCGTTGCCGACACGCTAACATCAAAGCCAATAAACTTAAATTATTTGCCCCAAGATTCAGTATTCATAAGTTTTTTTATTCAACCTCAAGGCTTAGCTTACGACAGACCCGAAGAAAGAGACTCTTTAGTACTTAAAATAAAAACACCAAACACCAATTGGGAAAGTTTATGGAATATTGGAGGAAGCTCTGTTTATCCATTTAAGCAGGTACTTATACCAATTACAGACACACTATACTTGAAAAAAGGAACTCAAATTATGTTCATTAATTATGCCAGTGTAAGCTCAGATTTACGCTCATCTAACGGCGATTATTGGAATTTAGACTATGTACATATTGATAAAAATAGAAGTATTAACGATACAAGCATAAACGATGTTGGTTTTGTAACTTTGCCTAAATCTTATGTGAAAGATTATTACTCAATACCATGCAAGCACATGCTATCTACTTACGATGCGAAAAGTAATGAACAATCGTATAGAAATTATGGCGATTTGGCTGTTGGGTTTGATAGAAAAATATATTCGACCAATATATATAATAGCCAAACACAAACAAGAAATTTAAGTACCGTAGATTTAAATCCACATCAATATCACATCTTTCCTTTTATTTACACAATAACATTATTCGATTATCACGATTTTGATAACGAAGACACAGCCGAATATAACATAAAATCGGTTCTGTTAGTAAATTCTGGTGCCAACGAACAAATTATATGGAATGATACAGCATACTTTAACCAGAAATTTTATAATTATTACGCCTTAGACGATGGAACGCCAGAGGCTGGAATAGGAATGGACGGAGAAGAAAGTTATGGGGCTAAATTAGCTGTGAAATTTTATACTATTAAGCCAGATACACTTCAATCTGTAAGATTTTGGTTCAATAAAACAAACGATAATGTTAACCAAGGATTGGCTTTCGATTTATTGGTTTGGGATAATAATAACGGAATACCCGGAAACATAATATATGAGCAAGATACCCAAATTACAAACTATTCAAACAATAGTAATGATAACTATGTAGATTATATTTTAGAAGCTCCATTTATACTAACCGATACATTTTTTATAGGCTTTAGACAAAATCACGAAAATTTTATGAATTTAGGCTTCGATAAAAATTATGACAACAGCACAAAAACATTCTATTCATTCGGAAATTGGGAACAATCAACAAACAAAGGCTCAATAATGATACGCCCAGTTTTTGGCGATAGATTAAAAATAAATGTACCAGAATTAACAAAACAAGAAAATATTGTTGAAATATACCCAAACCCAACAACCAATAAATTGAACATAAAATCGACTGACAGTTATATTTTAAAAATATATAACCAAATAGGTTCTTTAATCGAAATTGTTGAAAATAAAAATATTATAGATGTTTCTAATTATTCTGAAGGATTGTATTTTTTGAATTTTAACACAAATAACACATCAATAACAAAAAAACTGATAATAAAAAAATAGAAAATGGAAGAAGAGTTTGTTTTTGAAGACGAAACCCAAGAACTATACGAACATCATAGAATAATAAGCGATCCAAAACAAAAACCATTAAGAATAGACAAATTTTTAGTAAATCGTTTAGAAAGCACATCTAGAAATAAAATACAATCGGCAGCCGATGCAGGAAGCATTTTAGTAAACGGAAAATCGGTAAAATCGAACTATAAAGTAAAGCCCAACGATATAGTTACCATTGTTTTAAGCAAGCCTCCGCGTGAAATAGAATTAATACCTGAGGATATTCCACTAAATGTTATTTACGAAGACGAACATTTAATTGTGATAAATAAAGAAGCCGGAATGGTAGTCCACCCCGGATTTGGAAACTATACCGGAACACTTGTAAATGCTTTGGCTTTTAAACTAAGAGATACATCGCCACTTTTTAAAGAAGGAAGCGAAAGACCCGGAATTGTTCATAGAATTGACAAAAACACATCGGGAATAATTGTAGTAGCCAAGACTGATATAGCAATTAGCCATTTGGGTAAACAATTTTTCGACCATACAACAGATAGAACCTACATAGCCTTAGTATGGGGCAGTTTTAAAGACGACGAACTTAAAGGAACCATTAAAGGAAATATAGGACGCTCGCTAAAAGACCGATTACAAATGGACGTTTTTGAAAATGGAGAATTTGGAAAACACGCCGTAACTCACTACAAAGTTATTCAAAATATAGGTTATGTTTCACTTATTGAATGTAAATTAGAAACAGGAAGAACTCATCAAATAAGAGTTCACTTAAAACATATTGGACACCCACTTTTTAACGATGAAAGATATGGAGGCGATAGCATTTTAAGAGGCACAACATTTACAAAATACAAACAATTTGTAAACAATTGCTTTAAAATGCTACCTCGACACGCTTTACACGCTAAATCCTTAGGATTTACACACCCTGTAACTGGAGAAAGATTATATTTCGAATCGGAATTACCTTACGATATGGAATCGACAATTGAAAAATGGAACGGATATATTTCTGGTAGAGAGTTGTAAAATTTAATTAAAGTTTGTAACTTTAACATTGTAAAAAATAAAACTCATAAAAATGGCAAAAAAAATACTATCAATAACATTAATTTACTTTGTGTTTTTCACTTTTTTATCATTAAATAGTAACGATGATAAAGATTATAACACTTGCTTAGAAAGATACGATACAAATTGGGGAGAAGCTTGTCCAGATTGTACTTATAGTCCCGATATTTTTAAAGCATTTTATAAAAATATTTGCGATGAACCTATAGACGTGCTAATAAGTTTGCAAAAAAAAGATAAAAAATGGGATTGCTTCTATTTTGAAAACGTTAAACCAAACGAAAAACTTACAACTTTTGTTTGCAAAGGAACCGGAAAAACTTTAAAATGGGCAAGAAAAGCCGGCGATAAAGAAATAGTGTTCCCAACAAAAGAAGAAGTAAACGAGCAGTACAAAAAATAAATGAAAAACAAAGTATATTTAATTCCCACAACTTTAGGTGAAAGCGAAATTGGTAGCGTAATACCAAACAATGTTGTAGAAATTGTTAAAAAAATTAAAGTTTTTATTATTGAAGATATTAGGACTGCACGCCGATATTTGCGAAAATTAGATAGAACTTTTGATATAGACTCTTGTGTTTTTTTTGAAATAAATAAACATACTAAGTCAATTGAGCTAAGTAAGTTTTTTGCAACAAATAATAAAACAGATATTGGAATAATTTCAGAAGCTGGTTGCCCCGGAATTGCAGACCCTGGTGCCGATGTTGTTAAACTTGCACACGAAAAAAATATGCAGGTTGTTCCTTTGGTCGGGCCATCATCAATATTAATGGCTTTAATTTCATCGGGGTTTAATGGGCAAAATTTCGCATTTGTTGGCTATATACCTATAAATAAGAAAGATAGAATTGCCAAAATTTTAGAACTTGAGGCTCGTTCATTAAAAGAAAATCAAACACAAATTTTCATAGAAACTCCGTTTAGAAATTCATATTTGTTTGATGATATTGTAAATACTTGTTCAAAAAACACAAAACTTTGCATTGCAACCGATATTTCTTTAGATACAGAATTTATAAAAACAAAATCTATTGATGATTGGAAAAAAAATAAACCAAATTTGGAAAAAAGACCTACTGTTTTTTTAATACATAAAAATTAGTAGTGCGTAGTATTTGTAGTTATTTGAAAAAGATTTAAAATGAATTTAGACCAATATATTGATAACATCAATAAACGCTACAAGTTAGGCAATGCGACTGAACACACGTTTCGTGGCGACCTGCAACAATTGATAGAAAGTTTAGTACCATCGATTCGGGCAACCAACGAACCGAAAAGACAGAGTTGCGGAGCACCAGATTACATTCTGACCAAAAAAGAAATTCCAGTTGGATTTATTGAAGCAAAGGATATTGGCGACAAAGACCTTGAAGGAGCGAAGAAAACAGGAAATAAAGAACAATTCGACCGATACAAAGCATCGTTGAATAATTTGATTTTTACCGACTATATCGACTTTCATTTATATCGTGAGGGACAATTTGTAACCAAAATCGCAATTGCCGAACTCCAATACCCATCCTCCGGAGGGGTGTCCGAAGGACGGGGAGGTCGTATAGTGCCATTACCAGAAAACTTCGCAAGTTTTGAAAACTTCATAAAAGACTTTTGCACCCACATTGGGCAAACCATAAAAAGTAGTAAACAACTTGCCGAAATGATGGCTGGCAAAGCACGTCTTCTTTCTGAGGTTATTGAAAAAGCATTGACAAGCGACGAAAACAACAGCGAAGACAGTACGCTGAAAGACCAAATGAACGCTTTTAAACAAATCCTGATACACGATATTACACCCAAAGGATTTGCCGATGTGTACGCCCAAACCATTGCTTACGGAATGTTTGCAGCACGTTATCACGACCCTACTTTGCCAACTTTTAGCCGACAAGAAGCCTACGAACTGATACCAAAATCAAATCCATTTTTGAAAAAACTATTTGGATATATTGCAGGTTTAGAGGTTGACGACCGCATAAAATGGATTGTGGACGATTTGGTAAATATTTTCCTTGCTTGCAACG